>JBBRSY010000020.1:0-23642 GCA_038244965.1 Candidatus Nanopelagicales bacterium
GGCTGCAAATTTATTGGAGGAGGCTTACGTACATTCAGATCTGTTGATTGCCACGGTACTCGCATTCTCTGTTGAGGCGGAGGCGACCTCTAGCGCAGCGCCAGCACATATCGAAGTCTTCGAGCCAAACCTTGAACCGTCAGATTTGTTAGTCCGTGTTCTTAGTCGCGGGGGAGAATCCTCCAAAGGAGGCGTCACTCTTACAGATGCGAAGGTGATCGTATCTGGCGGTCGCGGCGTAGGCGGGCCAGAAGGATTTGCCCAGCTGGAAGCGCTTGCAAACTTACTTGGTGGTGCTGTCGGATGTTCGCGCGTTGTTACCAGCGCTGGTTGGCGACCTCATGCCGAGCAAGTTGGACAGACTGGAACGAAAGTGGCGCCCGACCTTTACATAGCTGCCGGCATTAGCGGGGCGATGCAACACATCGCCGGATGCAAGAACAGCAAGACCATTGTTGTCATCAATACTGATCCAGAAGCGCCCATCATGGCATACGCAGATTACGCAATTATTGGCGATCTTCACAAAGTAATTCCTGCACTCACCGAAGCAATCAAAGAAATGAAGGGTTAAAAAGTGTCAGATATCGAAATCGCCCAAGCTGCAATAATGAAGCCAATCAACGAAATAGGTGCGGCGTTGGGAATTGATCCCTCAAACCTCGAGCCGTATGGTCATTACAAGGCTAAGGTTAGTTTGAAATATCTTGATTCACTTCCCGAGCGGGCGAACAGCAAACTTATTCTTGTTACCGCAATTAGCCCGACACCAGCTGGTGAGGGCAAAACCACCACAACTGTTGGCCTGGGTGACGCGCTCCGTGTGATCGGCAAAGACGCGATGATCTGTCTGCGCGAGCCATCTTTAGGACCCGTTTTTGGCATGAAGGGCGGCGCTGCGGGTGGCGGTTATGCGCAGGTGGTGCCAATGGAAGATATTAACCTCCACTTCACCGGAGATTTCGGAGCCATTGCGCTGGCTAATAACCTGCTTGCCGCTCTGCTCGATAATCATATTCATCACGGAAATGTGCTCAACATTGATGTTCGCCGCGTTACCTGGAAGCGCGTTGTTGATATGAACGACCGAGCTCTGCGCGATATTGTCATATCCCTTGGCGGTGTCGGAAACGGATTTCCCCGCGAAGATGGTTTTGACATTGTCGTTGCGTCGGAAATCATGGCCATTTTCTGTCTGGCAACGACCATTGAAGATCTTAAAACTCGCATAGGACGGATAGTCGTCGCTTACACAAAGGATAAGAAGCCAGTTCTTGCCAGTGACCTCAATGCCCAAGGTGCGATGACCGTTATTTTGAAGGATGCATTCCAACCTAATTTGGTTCAGACTCTAGAAAATACTCCTGCATTTGTTCATGGGGGCCCTTTTGCCAATATCGCTCATGGATGTAATTCAGTTGTCGCGACAAAATCGGCAATGAAGCTGGCAAATTATGTCGTGACCGAAGCCGGTTTCGGCGCCGATTTGGGGGCGGAGAAATTCATTGATATTAAGTGCCGCAAATCAGGCCTGCGCCCATCTGCATGCGTTCTAGTTGCGACCATCCGAGCTCTGAAATATCACGGTGGCGCTGATTTGAAAACTATAACTGATGAGAATCTGACGGCTTTGGAGGCGGGAATTGTCAACCTAGAAAAGCATGTGTCAAATATTCGTGATGTTTATGGAGTGCCAGTAGTTGTTGCGATTAACAACTTCACGAGCGATACTCAAAGTGAGGTCGCACTTTTGCGCAAGCGAGTTGAGGCTTTGGGCGTTGGAATAGTCCTGGCAACTCATTGGGCCGATGGCGGTAAAGGTGCAGTTGATCTTGCCCACGCTGTTGTTGAACTCTGCGAATTACCCAGCACGATGACTTTTGTCTATCCTGATGCGGCCTCTCTGTGGGAGAAGGTTAATTCGGTGGCTAAACGAATCTACGGGGCTGCCGAAGTAACCGCGGACTCGAAAGTTCGGGCGAAAATTAAGGAATTGCAGGAAAGTGGTTACGGGCATTTCCCGATATGTGTGGCAAAGACGCAGTACTCCTTCTCGACAGACGCAGCCCTGCGTGGTGCGCCTACCGGCCACTCCATCAATATTCGGGAGGTTCGCCTCTCTGCTGGTGCTGAATTCATTGTTATGGTCTGCGGCGAGATCATGACCATGCCAGGCTTACCCAAGGTGCCATCGAGCGAAAGAATTGACTATATCGATGGCAAGGTGGTGGGGTTGTTCTGATGACTTTTGCACCCTGGTCCAGCGAAGCGGCATCCACCGTGCTGGCACAGACCTGCGATAAACCCGGGCCCGTCCTCATTTCTCTACAAGCAATTCAGGAAGAATTTGGATTTGTACCTGCGCAAGCCGTTGAGCTTGTGGCCAAGGCTTGTAACGTCTCGCGCGCAGAAGTGCATGGAGTTCTAACCTTTTATCACGATTTACGCACCAGTACTCCACCGCCCACAACACTTCACATATGTGTGGCGGAAGCGTGTCAATCAGTGGGCTCACGAAGTTTGGTTGCAAATGTCGAGAAGATATTTAATACCAAGATGGATGAAGTCAACGAGGTGGTCGAACTCAAATCTGTCTACTGCCTAGGCAATTGCGCCCTTGGACCATCGGCGATGGTCAACGGCGAACTTGTTGGCCGCGCGACGGCGCAAGGTTTGAAATACTCCGCAGAGTTGAGGAACCAATTGTGACGACAACTATCTTTGTTCCTAAGGATTCTGCCGCGCGCTCGGTTGGGGCAGACCTTGTCGCCTTAGCAATTGAGTCAGAGTCGGCAAAACGAGGCGTAAGTATTTCGATCGTACGCAATGGGTCACGTGGCGCGCTCTGGCTGGAGCCTCTTGTTGAAGTTATGACATCGCAAGGGCGGCTCGCTTACGGTCCGGTAACGGCGGCAGATGTTGAATCATTATTTGATTCTAATTTTCATCTAGGCGGAGATCACCCCTTGTCGTTAGGAAAGACCAACGATATCGCGTGGCTCTCTCGACAGGATCGAGTGACATTTGCCCGAGTAGGCGTAGTGGATCCGTTTTCTATGGCAGATTATCAAGATCACGGCGGGTTGGTTGGACTTCGTCGTGCTCTCTCAATGAAGCCAGAAGAGGTTGTTTCGGAAGTTACCCAATCAGGACTTCGTGGTCGAGGCGGCGCAGGTTTTCCTGCAGGAATCAAATGGCGAACTGTCATGGCGACCGTGAGCGATCATAAGTACATATGCTGCAATGCCGACGAAGGCGACAGCGGGACTTTTGCCGATCGCATGTTGATGGAAGGCGATCCTTTCACTCTTCTTGAAGGTATGAGTATTGCAGCGATCGCCGTGGGTGCGGTCGAAGGCGTTATCTACGTTCGATCCGAGTATCCGAGCGCCTACGAAACTCTTAACCGTGCGATTGATATTGCCAGGGATTTTGGCTGGCTGGGCAAGACTATGTTAGGTAGCGGAATTAATTTTGATATCCGCACGCGAATTGGTGGAGGCTCCTACGTCTGCGGCGAAGAAACCGCAATGTTGGAGAGTATTGAAGGAAAGCGTGGCGTCGTTCGATCCAAACCACCTTTGCCGGCAATCCAAGGTCTCTTTGGCAAGCCGACTGTGATCAACAATGTACTTACGCTGGCCACTGTTCCTGCGATCCTTGCGGAGGGTGCGCAGGCCTACCAATCTAAAGGGGTCGGTCGCTCCATTGGTACGCAGGTTTTTCAACTTGCTGGAAACATCGCTCGCGGCGGAATTGTAGAAACCGCCTTTGGTGTCACGCTGGGTGAGTTGGTTAATGACTACGGCGCTGGAACATTAACTGGGCTACCTGTACGCGCGATGCAAGTCGGTGGTCCCCTCGGGGCCTATCTGCCCTCTACCTCAATGTCGGTATCGATGGACTATGAATCACTCCTTGCCGCAGGTGGCATGTTGGGACATGGAGGCGTGGTCGTTTTTGATGAAAACGTGGATATGGCACAGCAAGCCAAATTCGCGATGGAGTTCTGTGCCATCGAATCATGTGGCAAATGCACACCTTGTCGGTTAGGTTCAACCCGCGGTGCTGAGACCATCGAGAAGATCATGCTTGGCCGAGACGTGGCAGCCAACAAGAGGCTTCTCCTTGACCTCTGTGAGGTGATGACGGATGGTTCTTTGTGTGCCATGGGTGGCTTAACGCCGTTACCCGTTCGCAGTGCGATGCTACATTTTGCTGAGGACTTCGACCGGAGAGCGAGGGGTCAGCAATGACGCTAATAATGGAGCCGGATTACGGTACTCCCGCAAGCACTAGCGAAGAAACTGTGCAAGTGGAAATTGATGGCGTTTCACTCTCGATTCCCGCAGAGACTTCGATCATGCGAGCCTCACTTGTCGCGGGCATTTCGATTCCAAAGCTCTGTGCCACTGATCGCCTAAATGCATTTGGCTCATGTCGACTCTGCGTGGTTGAAATCGATGGCCGCAATGGAACGCCCTCTTCTTGTACTACTCCGGTTGCAGAGGGAATGACGATTTCAACAAATAGTGATCGCCTGGATCGAATTCGACAAGGCGTGATGGAACTTTATATGTCAGATCATCCAGAGATATGTGCTTCTGGCGATGAGTGTGAAATGCACGCAATGGCTAAGCGGGTTGGTTTAACGGATGTCCGCTATTCGGGTCGCACTCATCTCGAATTACCAAAGGATGAAACGAATCCATATTTCACTTTTGATTCCACAGAATGCATCGTCTGCAATAGATGCGTGCGCGCCTGCGATGAAGTGCAGGGAACTTTTGCCCTCACCATAGAGAATCGTGGTTTTGAGGCGCGTGTCTCCTCCTCAGGCACATCATTCATTGAGAGCGAGTGCGTTTCCTGCGGTGCCTGCGTGCAGGCTTGCCCAACCGGGGCACTTACGGAAAAGACGCTCTACACGATCGGAACACCAACCAGATCTGTGATTACGACCTGCGCATATTGCGGAGTCGGATGTTCGTTCAAAGCCGAGATGCGGGGCGATGAACTCGTCCGGATGGTGCCTTACAAGCAGGGCGGAGCGAATGAAGGTCATTCGTGTGTAAAAGGTCGTTTTGCGTGGGGATACGCCACTCACGCAGATCGAATTACCACGCCCATGATCCGCGAAAAAATTACTGATCCGTGGCAGGTTGTCACCTGGGAACATGCAATAGATTATGCAGCCACAAAAATGAAAGCGTTGCAAGCCGAACACGGCCTTGAGAGTATTGGCGGTATCTCATCTTCTCGTTGCACCAATGAAGAGGTATTTGTGGTGCAGAAGATGGTCCGCGCTGCATTTGGCAACAATAATATTGATACTTGTGCGCGGGTCTGCCACTCGCCTACGGGTTATGGCTTGAGTCAGACTTTCGGCACTTCAGCTGGTACTCAAGATTTCGAATCCGTCGAGCACTCAGACGTGGTGCTTTTGATTGGGGCAAATCCAACAGCAGCACACCCGGTATTTGCTTCGCGTTTAAAGCAAGCGCTACGAAAGGGCGCGCAGCTCATTGTTGTAGATCCGCGTCAGATCGAATTGGTGCGAACGCCTCATATTGAAGCTGCACACCATCTCCAACTGCTTCCGGGCACAAACGTGGCCATTATCAATGCGATGGCGCATGTAATTGCCGAAGAAGGACTTATCAATCGAGGCTTTGTAGAAGAGCGGTGCGACCTCGAATCATTTGCGCGGTGGGAAGAATTTATTCGGCTCCCTGAGAACAGTCCCGAGACTTTAGAAGCTTCAACCCGCGTGCCAGCCGAGGAAGTTCGTAAAGCGGCCCGCTTGTACGCGAGCGTCCCCAACGCCGCCATTTACTACGGACTGGGTGTGACTGAGCATAGTCAAGGATCCACAATGGTCATGGGCATTGCGAATTTGGCAATGGCGACTGGAAATATTGGGCGTCCAGGAGTCGGAGTAAATCCGCTTCGCGGTCAGAACAATGTCCAGGGCTCATGCGATATGGGATCTTTCCCGCACGAATTGCCGGGGTACCGTCATATATCAAATCCCAAGACTCGTGAAATCTTTGAAATTCAGTGGAAGACGGTAATCAGCGCGAAGCCGGGAATGAGAATTCCGAATATGTTTGATTCGGCGATTTCTGGGGACTTCAAAGGGCTCTACATTCAAGGGGAGGACATTGCCCAATCTGACCCGAATATTTCGCACGTTCATGCTGCTTTGCGATCTATGGAACTAGTCATCGTGCAAGATCTCTTTATCAACGAGACTGCAAAGTTTGCCCACGTATTTTTGCCGGGCACATCGTTCCTTGAAAAGGATGGTACTTTCACCAATGCAGAACGACGAATAAACAGAGTCCGTCCAGTTATGGCATCCAAGACAGGTAAGTCCGAGTGGGAGGTCACCTGCGATCTTGCCACCGCTTTGGGCTATGAGATGGGATATGACAACGCGGCTCAGATCATGGACGAGATCGCTGCGACTACACCTACTTTCAGCGGAGTTTCTTTCGCAAAATTGGATGAAGTTGGAAGCATCCAGTGGCCCTGCAATACTGAGCACCCGGATGGCACGCCGATTATGCATGTTGATCACTTTGTCCGCGGTGAAGGTCGGTTTATGGTGACCCCGTATGTGCCAACGGATGAAAAAGCGACAAGAAAGTTTCCGCTACTTCTGACGACCGGTCGAATTTTGAGCCAATATAACGTGGGAGCTCAGACTCGTCGAACCGCCAATGTCATTTGGCACTCCGAAGATATCCTGGATATTCACGAATCAGACGCTCAATTACGCGGAATTGAAGACGGAGGGTGGGTTCGCCTCATAAGTCGAGTGGGCGAAACTATCCTCAAAGCTCGAATTACCGAAGAGGTACCAGCGGGCGTTGTTTATACAACTTTCCATTTTCCCGAAAGCGGTGCCAATGTTATAACCACGGACTTTTCCGATTGGGCCACTAACTGTCCCGAGTATAAAGTCACGGCGGTAGAAATCGCTCCAAGTGTCAAAGGCCCGCAGGTACTAACAGAGCACGCCGCCACCGGTGACGTTGAACTCGAATCCATTGTCAGAATGGCAAATCAAATTGCGGCAAATGTACCGGGCAAGACGGCGCCCGAGCACGCGGTTGCCCATCACATTGAGCAATTTTGGACGCCGTATATGCGAGAGCGGCTCATGAGTGAGGTCGATCGGTCAAAGCTCTCTCCAATTGTCATTCGCGCAATGGAGTTGGAACTTAACCACCTACCAAGCTAATCAATAATGCTTTACCATCGGTAAAGAAAATGTCTCCACTAGCGTTTGTTCCGGCTTGCGGCTTGACCACTTGTAAATAAGCGTCGTTTTTTAGCCCCAGTGAAAGCGCAATGTATGCTCGTTCGGCATCAATGTTTGGATCGATATGGTGGGTCGGCAGTTTCGCCGCTCCTGCGAACTCGATACCTTCATCAAAACTGGCGGTGGCAACCCATATATCTCGACCATCAGCCAACTTAAAATTAGTGCGCCAAAGTCGAGTGTGGTGGCGCTGCCGCAAGGTATTGGTCTGTGTTGGTTTCTGAAACGCTAGATTTTCCGGCTTAGCCGCAAGGTACGACGGCGTTACCGGGGCATTCAAATACTGATGACCCTGAAAGCCAATGGAAAACGCTTTGAGTGTATTGGCTAAGGTTGAAGGATCGGCTTTGTACCAGCCGTGAGAGACAAACAATTGTTCTATCTGCTGCGCTGTCCCTAAGTAAACAAAATTAATAGGCTCCATAGTTCGACCCGTTAATGTTTCGCTAAATAACGGCAACTTTTTCACCGTTCTCTCATTTAAGGAGTCGATTGTGGTGAGAGTTGGTGTGGCCACATCAGGCGTGAGGTGAATAAAGACGGGACTAGCTACTATCGAAACGACGAGAACTACAATTGGCACGATCGCCAATCCTCTATTCGCGAAGCTGGCGAGACTCTGACCCCATGGCTCATATCTCATGGCTATTTCTAGGCCGGTAATTAGAAGAGTAAGTATTGCTGTGCCAAGGAGAATGCTTGCTAGCACATCACTCGGGTAGTGAACACCTAAATACACTCGGCTCACGGCAACTAAAGCCACGCTGATTATGTAGCCTAGAATTATGACTAGTCTTAGAATAGAAGATTTGAGGCCGCGAAATAATAGGTAAGTAAGTAATCCAAAGAGCACAGTCGCGTGCAGCACATGCCCACTGGGGAAACTGAATCCAGTTGCGTTGTAATCGCTGAACGAAGACGCAGGTCGTACTCGTCCAACGATATGTTTTAAGGCATTTGCACAGCCCTCTTCTGCCATTAAAACCGCGACGAATAGCAAAGCCAGCGCATGTTGCCGCTTGCGCCATAGGATGATTGCTGTCAAGAGGACAAAGAACACGATGGTCTGGGTATTGGCGGTAAATGTTACCGCCCGAAAAATGGTTGTTTGAAGTGGCGTTCTGATACTAGGCATGAGATTGGCTACACGGGTATCGATCGCCGTGATGGGTCCATGAGATTGCACGTTGAGTAGAATCCCGAGGAAGTTACTAAAGAATTCCAACGAGAGCGCAAATCCGATAGTGAGGAGGAGGCCGAACGGATTCTTAGGGTTGAGTCGAGCAATCAGCCATCTAGATGTTGGCCATTCACTCTTTCTGACGCCTTCAACATAAGAATTTGTTAACATCCCGCCCCATGCTGATACGAATATCGAGCCGAGAATGTGTAGGGGTGTTTTCAATACGCGCAGGAAACTATACGCGAAGATCACTATCAGTAATAACTCAATCAGCAAACCAAGCGCGAATAACGGGGGCGAACCAAAAACATCCAGGCTTCGTAAGAGATAGATGTTACCTAGTAAGGAAACGAGAGCCAGAAATGCCACGATGCCGTGGACTATCGGTTTAGATTCCGTATTTTTCATTTGCGGACCAATCGGAGAATCTGTTCGGCAAGCCCATCCTCTCCGACGACTCGAATTTCGAGTGGTAAACCCAAAGTGACCGCAGCTGAGCGAGCAAGTTCTTCCAATTCCTGCGAAGGATCTTGAGCCAGCCAGAGAACTTGCCGATAATGTTTGAAATAGTCATTGCGCAGATCTGGCCGTTTATCAAGCCCCAATTCAACAATAACGCTACGATGGAAAGATCGCACGAGAAAGTCCGTCAAGAAGTAGGTGCCGGGAGTGGTTGCCATTATCTGCTTGATTTCATTCTCGCCAGCAAACACATCGTAGCAATGGTTGCCTGCGAGGCGGGAGACTCCGTGTGATTTTATTACAGCGTCTAGGGCTCCGTAGGTTCCGCAATCGGCATATGCCACCACGCATTTTGTGTGCTTGCCTGCAATGTCGTGCAGAAGCGAGTCAACTTCACCTGCAATTTTTGAGGGAGAGTTATGAAGCAACGGCGGAAGAGGATAAATTGTAAGGTCTAGGTCATATCTTTCTTGGATCGAAGCAATATGTACCGCTAAGGCCCCACACGCTACGACTCCAATACTCATATTCGTTTCACCTCATTTTGGAAAGGCTAGGCGTTCCACAAATTTATCGTTGAAGTCAGATCGATCTGAGAGTTCCACATATTCAATTTCATCAAGCAGTGCGGTAGCGCCATGGCGTTCTTGAACTGAGAGCAGGGTCATTTTTGCCCCTTCGCTGGCGACGTTGCCCGCCGAGATGATGCGTAGCACGGACAATTTAGGTACAAGACCGATCTTGATTGCTGAGGCGGGAGAGAGATATGACCCGAATGAGCCTGCCAGCAATACCTGTTGTATCTCGCTCTCCTTAATTCCGAATTCTTCTACAAGTAGCGCCCAACCGGTGGCGATAGCGGCTTTAGCAAATTGAAGCTCGCGGACATCTCGTTGGGTCAGAAATACGCAGTCAGTGAGATCCCCCTCTTCCTTTCCCCAGGTGAGTACGAAAACTCGCTCGCCCTCGCGCTGCAAAAGTCGCTGTGCAAGTTGCGGAGCAATCTCCAATGCACTCTCCTCATTGACGAATCTTCCGGAGTGATCAAGCAGGCCGACCTGCACGAGGCAGGCGCAAGCATCAACTAAACCAGAACCACATATGCCAATAGCTGGAGCATCTTCAATCGTGCCGATCACGAAATTTCCGTCAACGATCTGCACGGTCTCGATGGCGCCTGATGCAGCCCGAACTCCGCATTTAATAGATGCGGCCTCAAAAGCTGGACCGGCGGGTGCAGCCGTGGCGAGAATCTTCTCGCCATTTCCTAGAATGATTTCGCAGTTGGTTCCAACGTCAATGAAGAGGCGCAGGCGCTTGTCGCGATCCATTCCTGATGCAAGGGCACCAGCGATGATGTCACCACCAACATACGCGCCGAGTGCGGGCAGAATCACCGCTTTGGCCCCCGGGTGGACCGTGATTCCGAGTTCGCTTGCATCAACATTGGGGTAATCCGCGCTTGCCATAATAAAAGGCGCTACTCCCAGTGGCTCGGGATTGATACCTAAAAGCAGCTGTGTCATAGTCGCATTTGCCGCCAGCGCAACTTCGTAGACTAATGCGGAATCGATGCCCGCCTCTTCACAGACTTCACTCGTGAGTTCTGCCAGCGTGGTCTGAGCCAGGCTGCGAAGTCGATTGAGTGCCGTGGGGTCGAGCATCGTCGCGCTAATGCGAGTTATAACATCAGCACCAAAGGGTTGTTGCTTATTCAGCATGGATTTCACTGCAAGAGGCGCACCGGTATTCAGATCCAATAATGTCGCCACCACGGTAGTTGTTCCGAGGTCGTAGGCGATGCCGTAGCGGATGCTTGTTGTATCGCCGGGTTCGACATCAATGAGTTCTTGATCGATGAACACTGCGGTCACCTTGAAATTCGATGCTCGTAAAACTGTCGGTAAGGTTCGCATCGATGCTAATGAAACTGTTGCTTCGATGTCATCGATTGCCTCCAGCATTCTTTGAATATCAGTGCGTTGATCCTGCAAAGTCGGTTCGGCGAGTTCGACGTAACGCTTTTGAACGGCCGGTCGCAAAATTACCTGTCTTCCAACGCCAACTGTCGCCGCTTTTGGTCGAGTGGTCAGGGGAGGGACGTCGATAGAAATGTCAGTGACGGTACGTACTAGGCACGCCAAACGCCATCCCTGCGCAATTTCTCCAGCGGTAAAGGCTCGTAGATCTAGCGGAGAAGGAGTGATTTCACCGCGAGTTATCTTGATCTTGCATTTCTTGCAAGTGCCATATCCGCCACAGGTGGAATCGATGGCGATTCCATTCCATGAAGCGGCATCGAAGGCACTGACTCCGGTGGGTACGGTAATTGTGCGTTCGTTGGCCACCGAGCCATCTTTCTCCAATGAACGAATGGCCAGTCTGACTCTTCCCGTGCCATCGTGTTCTGGCAGGGTGGAGAGATCAAGCTCTTTTTTAGCGATATTAAGCCTCCGTGACCGTGGCTGCTTTTGCTGCTTCTATAGAACGGAAGCGAGTGATCCAGTTTGATCCCCATTGATCAAGACCAAGCAGTAAATCAGCAGCGCGTACCGCTTCCACGATACTTGGTGTCCGCGCATCCATCACAGCACTCGTGAGGCCGTGTGACATTGCAGCAGGGAGAAATGCAGCATTAATGGCATGGCGGTAAGGGAGTCCGAAGGAGACATTGGAAGCCCCTAAGGTCATATTTAGTCCCCATTTTTCGCGAATTCTATAGATGGTCTCGAGTGTGATTTTTACTGAATCAGGATCGGCGCCTACTGGCATGGCCAAGGGATCGATTAGCAGATCCTCCAGCGGGATTCCATATTTCTCAACGGTCTTGACGATCTTTTCAGTGATCGTCAAGCGCTCTGCGACAGTCGTGGGAATGCCTGTCTCATCGTTTGGCAACGCGATGATTGCAGCGCCGTGTCTTTTGATCAAAGGAAGTACTAGGTCCATCCGATCATCTTCGCCAGTTACGCTGTTGACTAATGCCTTACCTTGATACGTCTCCAGTCCCACCTGTAGTGCCTCGATGATGGAGGAATCAATACAGATGGGCAGGTCAGTAAGGGTCTGAATCATGGTGATTGCCCGCCCCAAAAGTGCTGGCTCATCGGTGAGCGGCACGCCCATATTTACATCTAGGACATCTGCACCGCCGGCAACCTGTTGTTCTACATCGATCGTCAATCGAGAAAGATCGTTCTCACGCAATTGCATTTGGAACTGCTTGCGGCCCGTTGGATTGATACGTTCGCCGATGATGCAGAACGGCTGATCGTGTCCGATCGTTACCGTCTTTGAGGCTGACTTCAATACCGTATGCATGAGTGCTCCTAGCGTGCGCTTAGTGCGCTGGTTTGATTGATATTTCTGGCGGTCCTGCCAAGGTCCTTCATTAATCTCACCAATGTGTCATCATGGCGAAAATCCGCTATATGTAGTCCACGGACGCCGGGCAGCGCCAAAGCATGCTGAGCCTGTTCTAGGGCCAATTGATAGGCGGCCTCATTCTGGTCCGAACTCTTCTCGACGCGTTCGATGATCGATGCTGGAACATCAATTCCAGGGACTTTGTCGTTCATGAATTTGAGTTGGCGGGCACCTTTGAGTAAGACGATGGTCGGAAGCAAGTGAAGAGTCGGGACCGCCTTTGCGGCTCCCTGGCAAAATTCTTCTAGTCGAACGGAGTGATAGCAGATCTGCAACTGAAGGTATCGGGCACCAGCAGACTGTTTCTTCAACGCCCGTTGCACTCGATATTCCAAGGGTGGAGCAGCGGCATTTTCAACCGCCCCGATATAGAAATTCGTGGGCGGTTTAATTGTGCGACCTGAGAGATAGACACCTCTATTGAGGGAGTCGGCAACACTTATGGCTTGGGCGGAATCAAGATCGAAAACGCGCCGAGATTCGGGTTCATCTCCCGCGGTGACGTCATCTCCTGTCATCAAAGATAAGTTTTCGATTCCGTGTAGGGCAGCACCCATCATGTCAGCCTGAATTGCCAGACGATTCTTATCACGACAGGCAATTTGCATGATCGGTTCAAGTCCCTGAGCCTTTACGGCAATCGCTACGGAGATATTGGATGCATGTGCATGTGCGGCAGGGTTATCGGTGGTGTTCACCGCATCGAACCATGGCATCAGCCTTTGGACTTGCGAAATGACGCGCGCCATACCTGCACCATCAATTGTAGGAAACTCCGCGGTAAATACTCGGTCGTTCGAATTCTCAAGCACATCGCGCAATCGCGACATCATTTTGAGTTGCTGGCAGTTGCGTCAGCCTTCCAACCCTTTGGAACTTGTTGATCACGCTTAGTGAGAAGATTTGCCCACGATGAAGTTCCCTTGAGTTGCATGTCCACGGGGGGGCGAAGATCATCGAAGTGCTCACGCCAAGCCTTTGGCAGAGGTAAGGATTCCTTTCTCTCATAGGCCTTTACCCACACGCACTGCATTTCGGGTTTGACTTCGCAATTTCCGTTCTCGCGAACTCCACCGCAAGGTCCGTTTCGCAATGTTTTTGGACAGGTCATTGGACAGGTCATTCCCGTGGAATGCAGCACGCACTGTCCGCACATGCGACAGTCCCATATAGGTTTCTTGATCGCATGCTCAATGATCGGAAGAAGTTTTGGCGTCATGTATACGACTAGGCCCTTACTAAATTGCGTCGTTTTTGAATCAATTCCTTTGCTAATCGGACTGCCGTGGACGCATCCGCAGCATAGCCATCTGCTCCTACGGCATCGGCATATTCCTGCGTCACCGGTGCTCCGCCTACCATAATGATTACGTCATCACGCAAACCAGCTTTAGTGATTTCGTGAATGTTCACTTTGAACATAGGCATCGTTGTTGTAAGAAATGCGGACATGCCCACAATATCGGGCTTGTGCTCCTGAATGGCGGCAATGAATTTTTCGGGTGGCGTCTGCACACCTAAGTCAATTACGGTGAAACCAGCACCTTCCAGCATGATGTTGACCAGGTTCTTACCTATGTCGTGTACGTCTCCCTTTACGGTGCCCATCACGTAGGTTCCAATCGATTCGGCACCAGTTTCGGCAAGTAGCGGGCGAAGAACGTTGAGCGCGCCCGACATGGCTTTTCCAGCGATGAGCATTTCTGGTACAAAGAAATCGCCGCGTTCAAAACGCGCGCCAACTTCTTCCAATGAGGGTATGAGCGCATCAAATAAAATAGTGTCAGGTCCCATGCCGGATGCGAGAGCTGTGTTAGTGAGCTCCAGTACCGCTGGAGCATTTCCCATGAGAGTCTGGTCATAGAGTGCTTTGATGAGTTCATCGTGGTTCATGCTGCTCCCGCTTTCTTACTGCCGTGAGGCTGTTGTTTTGAGATCTCAGAGATAATCATTTCGCCCAGACTGGTTAATTGCTTATCTGCGATTCGCGCAGCCGGACCTGAAACCGAGATTGCGGCAATGACGTTGCCATCAAAATCTCGCACCGGCGCTGCCACCGCGATGAGTCCCTCTTCGAGTTCATCCTTAATTGTTGCGAAACCTTGCCGTCGAACGAGTTCGAGTTCGGCAAGGAGTGCAGGTCGGGTGGTGATAGAGCGAGGAGCCCGCTTTTCCAGGCGACCATTAGGAATTTTAACGACACCGTAGGCGAGTAGGACCTTTCCTAACGCTGAGCAGTGATATGGCACTTGCGTACCGATCCAATTGGTTGCACCTAGCAGATAACGACCATCCACCTGATCGATAAGTTCGACATACCCATTTCCAACGATCGCCAAATTGGCCGTTTCGCCGCTCTTTTCTGCAAGTGTTTCCAGAACGGGTCGCATTTTTAAAGACAGATCCAATTCATGATTTCTCTGCCTAGCAAAGCGCGTGAGGACACTTCCGGGTAAGTACGCCCCATCGCGATCTCGTTGAATGAGCCCTTGTTTCTCCAGCGCGCCGAGCAGTCGCGACGAGGTGCTTTTTGGGAGTTCATGGGCGAGGGCTAATTGGCTCAGCAGAGGTGGAGTCGATGCTTCAATGATATGAATTAACAGCGCGCTGGCCCGATCGATGGCCTGCGTTCCGGTGATCTCGGGTTTGGCCACTTGCTCCTCCAATCCACTTGAAAAAGTTTGAAATATAGTTCCATAATGTGGAACGCATGTTCCACATTCATAGCGTATTGTCGTTCCCGTTCTAGGTCAACCCACCGCGCGAACTATTTAGTTGGAGGCGTAAGTGTTTGAAAATCGAATGCCGCGATACGACATCCTTAGTGAAGAATCTATGTCGGTGCTTGATGCAGGCTGGCGTCGAATAGTTTCTGAAATTGGTGTGGAGTTTATGAGCCCGTGGGCGGTCGACCTACTCCGCGAGGCTGGACAGAATGTGGAGGGTGAGAACGTAAAGTTTGATCCAGAATGGATTCTGAAGCAGGTTGCTCAGGTGCCAAAGGAATTCAATATCCGCGCGCGCAATCCGCAGAACAATGTGCATATCGGAGGAAACTCCATGGTTTTTGGCGGTGTTTACGGTCCACCCTTTGTCCGTGAGGGCAACGTACGACGAGATGCAACTTTTAGAGATTATGAGAACTTCTGCAAGTTAGCCCAATCCTTTGATGCACTCGATAGCGTGGGTGGCGTCGTTTGCGAGCCAAACGATCTTTCACTTGACTCGCGTCATCTCGATATGGCATTTGCCGCCGCCACGCTGACCGATAAATTCTTTATGGGCAATGTGGTAACGGCCGAGAACGCAAAAGATGTAATTAGAATGGCCGAGATAATCCATGGTGGCCGTGCCGCAATTGAAGAGACGCCGGCGCTCATTTCTCTGATCAATTGCAATTCACCACTTCGCTGGGATGATCGCATGCTCGACTCTTTGCGTGAGTACGCCCTGGCCGGACAACCCGTTGTTGTAACTCCGTTCCTGCTCATGGGTGCAATGAGCCCGGTTACGATTCCAGCAACCCTTGCCCAACAAATTGCCGAAGCGCTAACTGGTTTGGCCCTGGTGCAGTTGATTCGGCCTGGAGCCCCAGCCGTTTTCGGTTCGTTTTTATCAAATATCGATATGCAATCGGGATCCCCACAATTTGGAACACCCGAATCAGGTATCGGGTTGCTCTGTACGGGACAGATTGCGCGCCACTTCAAATTGCCATTCAGAGGCGGCGGAGGTCTTAATTCCTCTCAGACCGTTGATGCGCAATCTGCCTATCAAACCATGATGACGATGATGCCTACCTTCCTTTCGGGAACCAACTGGGTGATGCATACGGCTGGCTGGCTCGAGGGGGGTCTTGTTTCTTCATACGATAAGTTCATATTGGATATCGAGATTCTTCAGTCACTGATGGTGGAGTTTACCCCCCTTGAATTCAGCGAAGCGTCGCTGGCCTTTGATGCTCACCTTGAAGTGGGTCATGGCGGACACTTCCTCGGCGCAGCTCACACGATGGATAGATTTCGAGATTGCTTTTACCGACCATTTCTCACCAACAGCGACAACTATGAACGTTGGACGAGATTAGGATCAAGGGATACGCGCGATCGGGCCGAAGAGATTTGGAAGAAGAAACTTGAGGATTATGTAATGCCGGAGATGGATCCATCGACGCTATCGGAGTTGTCGGATTTTGTCGCCGAACGAAAAAGTCAACTCGACAGTTGATCTCAGGAGCCGCGGTACCTGCGCATTCCGTCAAAACATTATTCATTGACGGGCAATGGCGCAACGCCGCCGACGGGTCGATAAGGGAGATTAGAAGCCCCCACGATGGTTATTTAGTTGCGCGGGTATCGGAGGCTGGCGCACAAGATGTATCCGATGCCATTGCAGCCGCACGTGCTTCCTTTGATTCACATGTTTTCTCGTACTGGAGTTGGTCAAAGAGAAGCGCCCTGGTTGCCCGCATTGCCGATCTCTTAGAGAGAGACGTCGAAAGAATTGCTCTGCTTGAAAGTGCTGATACGGGTAAGCGGCTGGTTGAAGCGCGTTATGACCTGGCCGATGTGATTTCCGTCTTCCGTTACTACGCAAGTCTTGGGTTAATTGAACATGAGCGAGTGGTTCAGATCGGTGACGCGCGCATTGATAGTCGGATTGTCAGTGAACCCGTCGGTGTGGCCGCCTTGATTGGGCCCTGGAATTACCCACTTCTCCAAGCTTCATGGAAAGTCGCGCCTGCGTTGGTGGCCGGGTGTTCATTCATACTAAAACCGAGCGAACTTACTCCCTCGACAGCCATTGCACTCCTCGAACTCATTGACGAAGCGGGCGCACCTAGAGGAGTAGCAAATCTGGTCTTAGGCGCAGGTGCAGTGGTTGGCGCTCCACTGATTTCTGATCCTAGAGTTGACATGGTCTCATTCACTGGCGGATTGGCGACGGGCAAGACGATTATGGCTACGGCGGCGCAAACGGTGAAGAAAGTAGCACTCGAACTTGGTGGCAAGAACCCCAACATAATTTTTGCCGATGCGGACTTGGAGGTCGCCATTGACAATGCCGTAACAGCGGTTTTTCTCCACTCTGGTCAGGTTTGCTCGGCCGGTACGCGTCTATTGGTTGAGCGTTCCGTCCATGATCAGGTCGTTAACAAAATTGTGGCGCGCGCTAAAGTGATTCACTTGGGGGGGCCGGACGATTCCAGCTCAGAAACGGGCCCACTTATTAGTCAGGCGCACCTTGAAAAAGTCGCGCGATATGTGGAGCAAGCCATAGCCGAAGGGGCCGAACTTCGAGTTGGTGGCAGGAGAAGCACGGCTGATGCCTTGGCCCGCGGATGGTATTTCGAGCCGACCGTGTTAGATAGTTGCCTCACCACGATGTCATGCGTGCAAGAAGAATCTTTTGGGCCTGTGCTCACGGTTGAGGTCTTTGATAGCGAGGAAGAGGCCATTCGCCTGGCAAATGACACGATTTATGGTCTCTCGGGTGCTGTGTGGACCAACGACGCCGAAAAGGCCCAGCGGGTTGCACGAGCCCTGCGTCATGGCACGATATGGGTTAACGATTTTGGACCGTATAAGGCTCAGGCCGAGTGGGGAGGATTCAAGGCATCAGGTATTGGCCGAGAACTTGGTCCCAGCGGTTTGCATGAGTACCTTGAAATAAAGCATATTTGGACGAACACTTCTCCTGCACGTTCTGGTTGGTTTGCTGATGCGTCCAAAGAGGAGAGCAGATGAGTTCGAGTTCGCCGATGATCTCCGTACGACACTTATGGAAAGTGTTTGGCCCCAATTCCGACAAAATAATCGGTACTCCTACGGCAGACTTAAGCCGATCAGAATTACGCGCCCAGTCCGGAAACACCATTGCGGTGAGAGACGTTTCATTCGATGTTGCTCCCGGTGAAGTTTTCGTCGTCATGGGACTTTCTGGGTCCGGAAAATCCACGCTCGTTCGATGCATGACGCGGCTGATAGAGCCGACCAAAGGTGAACTCGAACTTCAGGGTGAGGACATTCTTAAAGTTGATACAAAGAGGTTGCGCCAATTGCGGCGAACTAGTTTTTCCATGGTATTCCAGCATTTTGGATTGCTGCCTCATCGCAAAGTTATCGACAATATTGCCTACAGTCTTGAAATCAACGGCGTCGCCAAGGATGCGCGTCATGCCCGCGCCAACGAAGTTATCGATCTCGTGGGACTGCAGGGTTACGCAAACGCCTACCCAGACCAACTCTCTGGTGGAATGCAACAACGAGTTGGTCTTGCCCGGGCGCTCGCAGTTGATCCAAAAGTGCTCTTTTTAGATGAGCCGTTCAGCGCCCTGGATCCACTTATTCGACGCGATATGCAAGCCGAGGTAATTCGCCTCCATCATGAACTTGGTAAAACTTTGGTCTTTATTACTCACGACCTGGCAGAGGCGGTGAAACTTGGCGATCGGATCGCCATCATGCGCGATGGCGCGATTGTTCAGGTCGGTACGCCGGAAGAACTCGTTGCAACCCCCGCTGACGACTATGTCGCGAACTTCGTTCGAGATTTTCCTAAATCGCATGTACTTACGTTGCGATGGATCGCCCGCGCCCCAGATGAGGGAGACGATTTGATGGGTCCAATCCTTCATTCATCTATCTCTGTAAGGGATGCGGCTAGACAGGTGCTTGAGGCCGGATGTTCGGTGCGGGTAATGGAAGATGGACATATGATCGGAGTCGTCGCCACCCGAGACATCTTGGAAGTCATAGCCGGGGTGCAAAACTAATGGCTACACAGTTATTGGTAGCGCCGACCAGTGAGAAGTCCAAAGTGGAGGCTCCCAAGAAGTCGAAGTTAAATCGCTACCTCGCTTTTCTCACTGTTGGATTTCTCTCTTTCGCAATTCTCTTTCGAGGTAAGGCAACATTGCCACTTGATCGTTCAAGTTTGACTCCATTTCAGGTCTCGCTCAACAGTTTCAGTGCATGGATCGATACGAATCGTGATTCGAATCCAATTTTCACTTCCTTCATTAATGTGATCAGAGGGTCAATCAACGGGTTCGTCACTTTTTTGCAGAATTTGATTAGCCAGACTGGAGACACCAGATCGATTCCACAAATTGGCTGGTTGGGAATTGTCGCAATCATAGGATGGGTTGTTTACGCCATCTCAAATACGCGGATTGCGATATTTGCTATGGCGGGCTTCGTGTCCCTAGGTTTGCTCGGATTTTGGCAAGAGTCGATGGACACACTTGCTCTCACTCTTGCTGCTGTCTCAATTTCATTAATCATTGGTATCCCACTCGGCATTTGCGCTGGGTTATATCCAAAATTTGAGAGATTCATAACGCCGGCTTTAGATTTTGCTCAGGTAATGCCCACCTTTGTTTATTTGACGCCGGTCACGCTCTTTTTCCTAATCGGCCCTGCATCGGCCACGATTGTTACGTTAATTTACGCGCTACCGCCAGCGCTTCGCATTACCGCTGTTGCAATCAAGCAAGTTCCATGGTCGAGCGTTGAAGCCGCAGTATCGATGGGTTCCACTCGTATGCAGGCGTTGCGAAAAGTACAACTACCTCAGGCCAAGCGCACCATTGTCGTTGGCATAAATCAAACTATTATGGCTGCACTTTCTATGGTCACGATTGCAGCCCTGATTGACGCGCCCGGACTTGGGCAGGTGGTCGTTAGAGCTCTGGAATCCCTCGATGTTGGTCGCTCTTTTCAGGCCGGCCTAGCAATAGTTATTTTAGCGGTTGTGCTTGATCGATCGACTACTGCGGCCGCATCGAAAGTTGATAGTGGCACCACCTCTGGAACTTCTCACCGAACTCATCGGTTTGTGTTGACTGTGCTCGCAGCATTAGCACTCGCAATGTGTTTAATTTCCCGTGCCCTTGATTGGGCCGGGGCTTTCCCAGGTACGTGGACAGTTGGCTCAACGATTGCCAAGTACGCAAACCTATGGGTGGCATGGTTTCAGGTCCATTTCGTTACGTTGACCAATGACATCACTGATGTGGTTTCTTATGGCCTGATAAATCCAATGCAATCTTTGCTAACTCAGAGCCCATGGTTTATAACAGGCCTTGCCTTCGTTGGTCTTGGAACAATCTTTGGCGGCAAGAAGTTGGCCGCGATATCCGCGTTCTGCGTAGTGGCAATAGTTGGAACCGGACTCTGGTCGGACACCATGGTGACTCTGGCCTCGACTTTGGTGGCTTCGGTGATTACCGTTGCCCTTGGGATATTGGTAGGAACCTGGATCGGACGAAGCCGGCGGGCAGACCGATGGGTTAGGCCAATCTTGGATGCTGGACAGGTGTTGCCGGCATTTGTCTATCTAGTCCCTTTTCTTGGTTTATTTGGGGCGACCCGTTTCACTGCGATCATGGCCGCGGTCGTCTATGCGGCACCGGCGTCAATTAAATTGATGGCCGATGGAATTCGTGGTGTTCCCGACACGATCGTTGAAGCCGCCACTGCTGCAGGTTCTTCATCTTGGCAAATGATTGTGAAGGTGCAGATTCCTAGCGCAAGGCGTGCCCTTGCCCTTGCCACGAATCAGGGCATTATCTATGTTTTAGCAATGATTGTCGTCGGGGGTCTGGTCGGCGCTGGCGGACTCGGCTATTTAGTCGTTGCGGGTTTCGCGCAGGAAAATCTAAAAGGAAAAGGCTTAGCCGCTGGTCTGGCAATCGTGCTGCTTGGAATTATGCTAGATCGGATTACGCAAGCGATCGCCCATCGGAATTCAAAAGAATATTCTCAAAGCTCACACTAGATTCCGTTGCTCATCCGGGCAACGGGTAGGGACGACTTCGGTCGTTGGAACAGGAGGACGCACAATGCTTAAAAATCATCGTGCTCGGAGAGCAGCTACTTATGTGCTATTGGCAGGTGCGGTGACATTGACATTGTCAGCCTGTTCAAAAACGCAATCTGCAAGCTCGCCGACGAGCACGCCAACTTCGGCAAGTACGGCGAAATGTGGAACCGTGAATTTGGCGGATAACGCTTGGGTTGGGTATGAGGCCAACCTTGCCGTCGTTTCATACGTACTCAAGAACGACTTGGGATGCAAAGTGGTGGTCAAGAACATTAGCGAAGAAATCTCTTGGCAGGGTTTTGCGTCAGGTCAAGTTGATGCAATTTTGGAGAACTGGGGCCACGATGATTTGGCCAAGAAGTACATCACGACTCAGAATGTGGCTGTTGATTTAGGTTTGACCGGCAACCAGGGCATCATTGGCTGGTATGTAGTTCCTTGGATGGCCACAAAATATCCCGACATTCTGGACTATAGGAACTTGAATAAGTACGCGACAATGTTTAAGACTTCGGAGTCGGGTTCAAAGGGTGCCTTCCTTGATGGAGACCCGTCCTATGTAACCAACGATGAAGCGCTAATTAAGAACTTGGGTTTGAATTACAAGGTAATTTATACGGGTAGCGAGGCGGCTTTGATCACGTCATTCCGTACTGCAGAAGCGCAGAAGAAGCCATTGATCGGCTATTTTTACGAGCCACAGTGGTTCCTTGCCGAAGTACCGTTGAAGCATGTCACCCTGCCTCCGTATACGGCTGGGTGCGATGCGGTGGCGGCCAAGGTCGCATGTGATTACCCACCCTACGCACTTAACAAAATTGCTCGCGTCGCGTTCATGAATTCAGGTTCGCCCGCGGCTACGATGATTAAGAACTTCCAGTGGACAAACGCAGACCAGAACTCGGTTGCCAAATCGTTGGCAGTTGATAAATTGACTGACGATGCTGCGGCAAAAATCTGGGTTGATGCTCACCCTGACCAGGTGAAGGCGTGGCTGAAGGCCTAACCTGAACTGCGCTCAATCCAAATCAGGTTGCAGTGGGCGTGCTTGCTTGTTGGTGGCAAGCACGCCCAATCCTGATCAAAGAATTCTTTACCCCAAGTAAATGAGGAAGGTGGATTGCAGTGAGTGCGCAATACGATTACATCATCGTAGGTGGCGGTTCGGCGGGTAGCGCACTGGGAAATCGCCTAAGTGCCAATCCCAATAAAAGTGTCCTCATACTTGAGGCGGGCCGGCGTGATTACAAATGGGATGTCTTTATCCATATGCCCGCGGCACTTGCCTTTCCCATTGGCAACAAGCATTACGACTGGATGTATGAGTCCGAACCGGAGCCATTTATGAATAACCGACGGATTTATCACGCGCGAGGAAAACTTTTGGGCGGATCAAGCAGCATTAATGGGATGATCTGGCAACGCGGAAATCCTATGGATTACCAACGTTGGGCCAAGGATCAAGGGATGGAAAACTGGGATTACGCACATTGCCTTCCTTATTTCAAGCGCATGGAGAACTGCTTGGCCGATCCCGACAATATTTTTCGAGGCAATAGCGGTCCGCTCCAGCTCGAACGGGGACCCATTAAAAACCCACTATTTAAGGCGTTTTTTGCGGCAACGGTTGAGGCGGGATACACCCGCACCGATGATGTTAACGGGTATCGCCAAGAGGGATTTGCGGCTTTCGATCGCAATGTCAGAAGGGGACGCCGCCTGAGCGCCGCACGTGCATATTTGTACCCAGTGAAGAAGCGTAAAAATTTGAAGATACAGACAAAGGCAATGGTAACAAAAGTTCTCTTTGAGGGAACGCGTGCCGTCGGCGTTGAGGCAATAGTGAAGGGAAAGCGACAGGTTTTTAAATCAGAAGAGGTGGTTCTTTGTGGGGGAGCGATTAACACCCCCCAGATTCTTCAACTTTCCGGAGTTGGCAACGCGGAGGACCTGCGCAGATTAGGTATTAAGGTAGTAAAGGATTTGCCGGGCGTCGGTGCGAACCTGCAGGATCATCTAGAGGTATATGTTCAATACTCCTGCAAGCAACCAATATCAATGCAGCCAATGTTAAAATCCTGGCGCCGACCATTTATCGGAGCGGAGTGGCTCTTTCTTCGCAAAGGTCCCGGTGCGACAAATCATTTTGAGGCTGGCGGGTTCGCGCGTAGTAACGACACAGTGGCCTACCCCAACTTGATGTTTCATTTTCTCCCGCTTGCCATCCGCTATGACGGTACTGCTCCATCCTCTGGGCATGGTTACCAAGTTCACGTGGGTCCGATGTACTCCGATGCACGAGGCACGGTCAAAATAACTAGCACTGACCCCTTTGCCAAACCGGCTTTGCGCTTCAATTATCTCTCCACCGAACAAGATAAGCAGGAATGGGTGGAAGCAGTTCATGTGGCAAGA
>JBBRSY010000021.1:0-22486 GCA_038244965.1 Candidatus Nanopelagicales bacterium
TTACATGTCCTGATTGCTCGCCTCCGATAGTGCAATCAGAGTCAATCAATCTTTCCAATACATAGCGATCTCCCACTGGAGTGGTGATCACATCAATGTCAGCATCCTTCATGGCTTTCATGAATCCCAGGTTGCTCATAACGGTGCCAACAATGCAATTGCTCTTGAGTAGGCCGCGCTGTTTCAAACTTATTGCCAAGACCGTCATGATTTGATCGCCGTCGATCCAATTTCCCTCTGCGTCTACTGCTAGACAGCGATCGGCATCACCATCAAGGGCGATTCCGATATCTGCCTTGATTTCTAGAACCTTTTCACGCAGTGCTTCCATATGAGTGGAACCACAATTCTCATTTATATTCCATCCGTTTGGGTAATCAGAGATCGCGATCACCTCGGCACCGGCCCTGCGAAGCGCTTCGGGTGCCACATAGGAGGAAGCCCCGTTCGCACAATCGACAACGACTTTTAAACCGTCCAGCGGAGTATCGACGGTGGCCAATAAATGGTTGAGGTATGCCTCTGACGCATGGTCATCGTAGATCGCTCGACCGACATCCTTACCAGTTGGTCTTGCCCATGGCTCACCCATACGGTTTTCAATTGCGACCTCTAATAGATCATCTAACTTTCCGCCACCGCGGGCAAATATTTTTATTCCGTTATCCGGCATTGGGTTGTGGGAAGCACTGATGACAACGCCCAGATCTGCTCCACTTTCGGCGACAAGAAATGCAATGGCCGGAGTTGGTATTACGCCGACACGATGGACGTCGACTCCCGCACTTGTTAAGCCCGCGACCACGGCGGCTTCCAGGAATTCACCTGAAGCGCGTGAATCTTGACCAACAATGGCGTGCGGGCGAGTTTTAGTTGAGCCCAGACTTTCGATGAGGATATGCGCAGCAGCAACTGCAACATCAAGTGCTAGTTCAGCTGTGACATCTCGATTAGCTAAACCACGAATCCCATCGGTGCCAAAAAGCGCCATATTCGTGGCCTAAAGATCGCAGATGAGAATTAACGCTTGCTGTATTGCGAGCGCTTACGGGCCTTCTTCAGACCGTACTTCTTCCGCTCGATAACGCGTGCATCACGCGTTAGGAATCCGGCCTTCTTTAACGCTGGTCGATGTGCTTCTGAATCAATCTCATTAAGTGCGCGCGCAACTCCAAGACGCAGAGCACCAGCCTGACCAGATACTCCACCGCCATCAATGCGGGCAAAAATGTCGTAGCCATTTTCTGCACCAACTGTGCGGAAGGGCTCGGAAATCAACTGCTGGTGAACTTTGTTGGGGAAGTAAACCTCAAGTGGCTTGCCATTAACAGTCCAGCGACCGGTTCCGGGAACCAGACGAACGCGGGCAACGGCTTCCTTACGTCGACCTGTACCGCCGCCGGGCGCCTTAAGAGCAGGACGGTTAGTTGCAGCGGCCGGAGTGGAAGAAGTGTATGAAGTTGGAACTTCAGCCTCGTCTAAATCATCCAATGTGGTGTTGTCAGACATCATTTATTCTTATCCTCTACTTAATGATTTGCGAAACTTGATCGAAAACATACGGAACTGGTTCTTGTGCAGCGTGTGGGTGTTCTGGACCCGCGTAAACCTTAAGCTTTGTCGCAACTGCGCGACCCAGAGTGTTCTTTGGCAACATTCCTTTAATTGCTTTCTCAACCGCGCGGGTTGGATGCTTAACAAGCAAATCGCCATAGACAGTTGATGTTAAACCGCCTGGAAAACCAGAGTGTTGGTGAGCAAACTTCTGTGTCGTCTTCTGACCAGAGAGCGCGATCTTGTCGGCATTGATAACAATGACAAAGTCACCCATATCCATGTGAGGTGCGAAGGTCGGCTTGTGCTTGCCGCGCAGAAGAACTGCTGCGTGGGTTGCTACGCGACCCAATACAACGCCTTCAGCATCGATGACATGCCACTTACGGCTAGCATCGCCTGGCTTTGGACTATATGTACGCACGCTCTTGCCCTCGTTCCTCTTCAATTACTTGTCCTCGCGCACTAATTAGCGCAGGAGGGTAAGGGTACCCGCGAGGGCGCCCATGGGTCAAAATGGGATCGATGAAACCTCTCACGGGGGTTGGAACCTGCCCAAAAAGCCTATTTTCCAGGCGGTTTTGACAGATCCTTACTCTTCGCCCATCCAAGAAGGGCTAGATCATAAAACCCTTTTAAAGTTCCTGCCACGACCAGCGGTGCGCCAAGGGAAATGTGTTGAAGGGCCGCAGCGGCCACCGGTCCAAACGGGCGAACTGAGTATCGGGCGGCATTGGTTAGCGCGGCAGCCGGAGTCCTCTCATCTGGAGTGACGACTTTCATTACCAACGCCTGTCGAGTTGGAACATCCATCTGGGACAAGAAACTTCGTGCCAGGAGAAGCAGAAACGCCACCGTGAGATTCGGAGCGAATGCGATCGCGATAAGCAACATATTGCTCGGAAGGTGAGTCCCAACCATCGTCCAAATCAGACCGAACCGCCGTGCCAATCTCGGCGCCACGATGACACTGGCAGCTTGGAGCAATGAGACTCCGAAGAAGAGGAATCCGAGACTTCGAGAAGATGCCGCGTACCTGGCGGTGAAATAGTAGGCCAGGAATGTTGCGGTTATTAAACCACCGCCTGCTGCATCGGCTGCAAACAGACTGGCGAGCTGGAAGACATTTCGCCTGGATGATCCCAACTTGCCTAGCCGCGCATGTGAGTTCAACTCATCATTGGACTTGAGAGGTTCGACTGCCGGTGTCAATGTTGCCGCCAGAACTGCTCCACCAATGCCAAGGGGTAAAAGAACGATGAATGCCAAGGATGAACTATGAGATGAACCAGTAACGGGTGAAACAAACCCCTGAGCAAGTGCACCGAATGCACCCATAAGAGCCCCGAAAGCGTTGTACGTGCCAAAAATACTCGCATGAGAAACGGTGCTCTCTGTTTGAACAAGCATCGCTTGTTCAAGAGTCGTGCCCGGACCGTTGTCGATTACGTCGGTAGAGAGGGTCCCAGTCAATGCCACGATCGCTATGACCCAAAGAGGAGGGTCAAAAGCAACAATGATTCCAGCAATTGCAATGGCGATATAGAGCCAACCGTAGGATTTCCTGCGCCCCCACCTATCGCTATAGCGTCCAAAAATCAGCGATGAAAATGCGGATCCTGCAATCACTGCAGCAAGCAACAGTCCCACTTTGATGGCGGAAATGTCGTGGTCGGCAAGCATCCGACCTAAGAAAACCGCTGTGAACCCATAACCAAATGCTCGTAAGCCTTGTGTAGCAATTATTCGACGTACGTCACTCGCCAAATGGGGCCTTGAAATCATCTAATGAGTTTAAGGCTTGCCACGTTCTTAATCATGTTAATGAGGGTCTGCGGCTTCGGATATGCAATTGCCACTATTTCTGGTTTATCAGAGAAGGTCACAATGACGCCCCTCATTGACGATTTGTTGATCTTGATCGTGGTGGTCCCATTTATCGCAATAGTGGTCGTATTTGCGCTCGCCAAAATCGTGTGGGTATGGGCATTCCACACCGTCTGACCAACATAAGATTTGACTTCATATAAGAAGGACTCATGAGTAATGGGATCGGCACCGTTCGGGATATAAAAGATGTCCGCAGTACCAGGTACTTCATGATTTACCGTATTTTCATAATTCCGTATCGCCCCCATCCAATATGCGAGGATGGGCTGGTGTTTGATGTGTTCCACGAATTCTTTGGGTGTCATCGCCACCGCCCCTGCGTGCACCAATTTTGATTCTGGTGCGGAATGGGACTCAAAAAGGAGGAATCCCCCGAATACGAGCCCCACTGTCAAGATCGCATCTAAGGCAAAGTAGCGGAAAAAATGACGATGAGATCGCTCGTATCGAACGAGCAGGTCGTATTCCTTTTTGAACAACGTGGTTAGCCCGCGCATAAAAATCAGTATGTCACTAACGGGACTATTCCACCTCAAAAAAAAGGGCTGTTATCTCACAGGTAAAGAGAGGATAAAGAGAGGATCTGGCAAGGATCTGTAACTCACATAACGTCAAGAACTAATGCTCAAAAACCGGCTCCGGACTCTCGAATACCTTCCCGTCGGCTCCGAATATCAAATAACGCGTGAAGCCGCGGGTAAACCAACGATCGTGGGTCACCGAGACCACTGTGCCTTCGTATCGACCGAGGGCATGTTCCAGGCTCTCTGCACTGGCTAAATCGAGGTTGTCGGTGGGCTCATCTAGTAACAACATCGTTGACCCCGAAAGTTCGAGAATAAGAACTTGGAACCTTGCCTGCTGGCCTCCTGAAAGTGAAGAGAATTTCTGCTCAGCCTGTTGGTCAATTTCATATCTACGTAGAACGCTTTTGGCGGGGCCTAATTGCAATGAATAATTTTGCCAGAGAAGTTCGAGCAACGTCTTATTCATGAACTCTGGATGAGTATGCGTTTGAGCAAAATAGCCGGGGTTAACGCGAGCGCCCAATTTAAAGTTTCCGGTGTGCTTTACGTGCTTGTCGCCAGAGATCATCCGCAAAAAGTGCGATTTACCCGTACCGTTTTTTCCAAGAACGGCTACCCGATCTCCAAAAAAGATCTCAAAGTCAAAAGGTTCAGTCAAGCCTGTGAGCGCTAAGTTTTCTATCGTCAATGCTCGAAGGCCCGTGCGCCCGCCACGAAGGCCAACTTGCACATCTTGTTCAATCGGTGGTGCCGCGGGTGCACCGGCCTCTTCGAATTTGCGAAGCCGTGTCTGCATGGCATGGTACTTGGAGGCCATATCTGGGCTACTTGCCGCCTGCCATTGAAGCGTGCGCACCAGTTCCTTAAGGCGAGCATGTTCCTGTTCCCACCGAAGGAGAATCTCCGCAACTCTTTCGTTGCGCGCCTTGCGCGCATCGTGCCACGTGGAGAATTTTCCGCCGTGCACCCATGCAGTATTCCCATTGGCACCTTGCTCCAAAGTCACGATTCGATTTGCCGTTCTGTCTAAGAGTTCGCGATCGTGACTTACAAAAAGGACGGTTTTCTTTGTCTCCTTTATAACTTCTTCTAACCAGCGCTTTGATGGCACATCCAAATAGTTATCAGGCTCATCAAGGACGAGCACCTCCTCTGGTCCCTGCAATAAGGCGCGGAGAACCAGCTTCTTCTGTTCCCCACCCGAGAGGGTATTAACCGCACGTGTTGAAACTTCAT
The DNA here is from genome assembly GCA_038244965.1 of Candidatus Nanopelagicales bacterium. Taxonomy (GTDB): domain Bacteria; phylum Actinomycetota; class Actinomycetes; order Nanopelagicales; family Nanopelagicaceae; genus QYPT01. The sequence goes on from JBBRSY010000021.1 coordinate 5,208, forward strand.
CAAATGATTTACCCATCGCTTCAGTGCAACACACATCCCAAATTACTTCAAAGTCATATCCTCCAGCATCGCCCCAATCAACAAGTGCCTGGGCATAGGCCATCTGATCGCGTTCTTCATTGCGGGCATGCATCAATGCTTCACTGGCCTGGACAGCGGCAGCGGCGTCCCGTATCCGTTTTGGGGCAACTGAAGTGAGAAGCTCGCGCACCGTAGTGTCATCACGTACTGAACCGATGAACTGTCGCATGACTCCAAGCCCACCAGAGATTGAAATTGCACCCGATTCAGGTTGCAAATCTCCCGAGATCATTTTGATCAGCGTCGTCTTACCTGAGCCGTTGGCCCCTATCAGTGCAACTTTGGCCCCTTCGCCGACGCGAAAGTTGACGTCGCTAAGCAGAACTCGGCCATCGCTAAGTGAGAAGTCAACACCGTTTACGTCAATATGACCCATCAGTCTTCCTCGTTCCGACGTCGCAGCGTGGCCCCGATTCGAGCAAGCAATGCATCATCAGAGGGATAATCAACCCCGATTAGCGTTAGACCGCGCGATGGGAAAACCAGGCTATCTGAAATCCTCTGCCGGTTGCCAAGTACATCTTTGACCCATTGGGTTGGAAATCTTCCATCTGCGACGCAGACAACGGCACCCACAAGATTTCGAACCATGGAATAACAGAAAGCATCCGCGACAATTCTGGCAACGAGGAAATCCTCTTCGTCGCGTCGCCACGAGAATGTTTCCAAGGTTCGAATAGTTGTCCCGCCCGCGCGAAACTTGCAGAACGCAGCAAAATCATGTTCACCCAAAAGTAATTTGCTTGACTCGATTAGCAAATCGATGTCGAGGCCTCGATACCATGGAGCCACATCAAAGCGCCTGAGCGGAAGAATCGATCGGTTACCATCCAAAATCTTGTATTCGTAGTGACGACGCAGCGCCGAGAAACGTGCATGAAAACCAGTCGGTGGAATGCTCACAGCAATAATGCGTACATCTTCATCCAATATCCGATTGAGACGATAGGGCAAGTCGACCAGATTCCACTCGGTCTTCTTGGAATATGGACCGTTCTCCATGTCGGGGATATCGACATGCACCACCTGATTCATCGCATGTACCCCCGCATCGGTGCGCCCGGCAACGATTGTCTCTACCGGCGTCCGCGTAAGTTTTTGAAGAGCGGCTTCCAATTCGCTTTGAACTGTGCGCCGATCAGGCTGCTTGCTCCATCCAGAAAAATTGGTGCCGTCATAGGCCAGATCTATCCGGATACGAAGAAACCCACTCTCCGCAAAGAGAGTGGGTTCCGTCATGACAATTTCGCGAGTTGTTACTCAGCGGCTTTCTTTGCGGCAGCCTTTTTAGGTGCAGCCTTCTTAACAGCCTTCTCTGCCTCATCAACGGTGGCTTTCTTTGCGGTAATTCCCTCCGTAAGCACTTCAATGACCGCCATTGGGGCGTTGTCACCTTTACGGGGACCTACCTTTGTGATGCGGGTGTAGCCACCGTTGCGTTCTAGAAAACGTGGTCCGATTTCAGTGAAGAGCGTATGTACAACGCTCTTATTTGAAATGGTGGCCATCACCTGACGGCGCGCTGCAAGATCGCCTTTCTTTGCAAAAGTGATCAGTTTTTCAGCCAGTGGACGGAGACGCTTGGCCTTGGCCTCAGTCGTCGTAATCTTGCCGTGTTCAAATAACTGCTCGGCAAGAGTTCCTAGGAGTAAGCGCTCGTGTGATGGGCCTGAGCCCAAACGAGGACCTTTACTTGGTTTTGGCATTTTCTTTTCTCCTAGGCCTGATCGCTGTCAACGAATTCATCGTCGATATTGACATCGTAATTCTGGTGTTGTGTCGGATCAAAACCGACTGGACTGTCTTTGAGCGACATTCCCATCGAAACAAGCTTTGCCTTGACCTCGTCAATGGATTTCGATCCAAAGTTACGGATGTCTAGCAGATCTGCTTCGCTACGTCCCACCAATTCACCAACGGTGTGAATTCCTTCGCGCTTCAAACAGTTGTATGAGCGAACCGTTAGATCCAGATCTTCAATGGGAAGGGCCAAATCGGCAGCAAGGGCCGCATCAAGAACGGAAGGTCCCATTTCGATACATTCAGCCTCGAGGTTGAGCTCACGGGCAAGCCCAAAGAGTTCAACCAGGGTCTTACCAGCTGAAGCGATGGCATCGCGTGGCTTCATGGACGGCTTGGTTTCCACATCAACGACAAGACGATCAAAGTCGGTGCGCTGTTCAACGCGGGTCGCTTCAACTTTATAAGTAACTTTCAAAACTGGCGAGTAGATGGAGTCGACCGGAATACGGCCAATTTCAGCACCCGCTTGCTTGTTCTGTACTGCGGTTACATACCCGCGACCGCGCTCAACAGTAAGTTCAATCTCAAGATTGGCCTTTCCATTGAGTGTTGCCAGGTGAAGCTCTGGATTGTGAACTTCAACCCCCGATGGAACAGCGATGTCTGCCCCAGTTACTGGGCCAGCGCCAGACTTGCGGATGTAAAGAATGCTCGGTTCATCATTGTCGGAAGCGAGTACCAAGTTCTTAATATTAAGAACGATATCGGTGAGGTCTTCCTGAACACCTTCTAGTGTGGTGAACTCGTGCAGAGCCCCGCCCACTCGAATGCTCGTAACCGCTGCTCCCGGAATTGAGGAGAGCAAGGTGCGACGCATCGAGTTGCCGAGGGTATAGCCGAAGCCGGGTTCTAGTGGTTCGATGATGAAGCGTGAACGGTTCTCACTTACTACTTCTTCACTGAGGGTGGGACGTTGTGCAATTAGCACTATTGCTCCTCCATAGGTCTGGGAGATCCACTATTTGATCTCCTGCTTTTTCCTCTTTTATTCAGTTTTATTTAAATCTTCAAAGCAAATCCACACTAATTCCAATCGGAATTACTTGGAGTAGAGCTCAACGATTAGCTGTTCTTGAACCTGTGTATCAATGACGGCACGAGCTGGAACAGAGTGAATGATGATGCGCATTTGCGAACCAACAACCTCCATCCATGCAGGTACTGACTTCTCGCCAAGTTCAGCACTGGCCACGATAAATGGGGTGAGATCCAGTGACTTTGGAAGAACATCAACGATGTCCATCGCGGAGACACGGAAGGAAGGAATATTTACCTTCTTGCCATTTACAAGGAAGTGACCGTGCCTGACTAACTGACGGGCCATATCGCGGCTCTTTGCAAAGCCTGCACGGAATACGACATTGTCCAGCCGGGTCTCAAGAATCACGAGAAGATTCTCACCAGTTTTACCTTGGCGGCGGTTTGCCTCTTCGTAGTATCCGCGGAACTGCTTCTCCAATACGCCGTAAATGCGCGCGCACTTCTGCTTCTCACGCATCTGAAGCAAATATTCAGATTCTTTGGTCCGACCGCGACCATGCTGGCCTGGTGGGTATGGACGAGATTCGATAGGACACTTTGGACCATCGCACTTTGAGCCCTTAAGAAAGAGCTTTACTTTTTCGCGACGGCAGCGCTTGCAATCTGCTCCGGTATAACGAGCCATGTATTCTCTTCCTTCCCTAAACTCGACGTGGTTTTGGTGGACGGCAGCCGTTATGTGGAGCTGGCGTGACATCGGAGATGGCACCAACTTCCAAACCAGCAGCCTGTAATGAACGAATTGCGGTCTCGCGTCCAGACCCTGGACCCTTGACGAAAACATCAACTTTCTTCAAGCCGTGCTCTTGTGCGCGACGAGCGGCAGCTTCTGCAGCAAGTTGAGCCGCAAAAGGTGTTGATTTACGTGAACCCTTGTAACCAACCTGACCTGACGAGGCCCATGAAATGACGGCTCCGGTTGTGTCGGTGATCGAAATAATCGTGTGGTTGAAGGTGCTCTTGATGTGAGCCTGACCGACAGCAATGTTCTTCTTCTCCTTCTTGCGGAGCTTTACCTTGCCTTTTGCGCCCGATTTGGTTGCGGCAGTCTTTGCTTTAGGAGCGGCCATTACTTAGTCACCTTCTTCTTGCCAGCAATTGCTTTACGAGGTCCCTTACGCGTGCGCGCGTTGGTGTGTGTGCGCTGACCGCGAACTGGGAGTCCCTTGCGGTGGCGAATACCTTGGTAACTTTGAATTTCGACTTTGCGTCGGATGTCGCCAGCAACTTCGCGTCGAAGGTCACCTTCGATTTTGTAGTTGGCTTCGATGTATTCACGAAGCTTTGCGAGCTCGGGCTCTTGCAGATCCTTCACGCGTACATCTGGACTGATGCCAGTTGCCGCCAATGTTTTTTGTGAGCGAGTAAGACCCATTCCGAAGATATAGGTGAGTGCGATCTCAACGCGTTTTTCGCGCGGTAGATCGACACCGACAAGACGTGCCATGTATTCAACCATTCAGTAATCCGATAGGTCCTCCGCAACGCTCCCCAACAAATGTCGGGCCTTGGCCTATCGGACCAGGGGTCTGCTTCTTGCGAAACAGTCGCGCCACGCGTACTTCTTATTAAGTTTTTTGAAAAGCCGCTATGCGATTCAAACGTTGAACTAGTTAACCTTGCCGTTGCTTGTGTCGGAGGTTGTCGCAGATAACCATGACGCGACCTTTGCGTCGAATAACTTTGCACTTATCGCAAATCTTCTTCACGCTTGGCTGAACTTTCATGCCTGCCCTCCTTCTACTTATAACGGTAAACAATGCGACCTCTTGTGAGGTCATACGGACTCAACTCCACGATCACGCGATCAGCAGGCAGAATTCGGATGTAGTTCTTCCGCATCTTCCCGCTGATGTGAGCGAGGATCTTGTGTCCGTTAGTTAACTCAACGCGAAACATGGCATTGGGTAGTGCTTCAGCAACGGTGCCCTCGATTTCGATAGCACCATCTTTCTTGGCCAAGCGATACCTTCTATTCTGTAACTTGTGAGTTTGAGCTTCTTTGGAAGCGAAGGGTTATTCTAAAGCCAGGCGTGGGTATAAGGGAAATCGGCCCTAATTAAGCAGCCCCGAGACCTCAATACCAAGTGATCCAAGTCGCTCTCGGCCTCCATCTCGGGCCGTCAGGACAAAAGGCGATCCATCTGGGGCGATGCAATAGGTGTGCTCGAAGTGGGCTCCGTTGGAATTATCAGTTGTGACGACGGTCCAATCATCGCCCAAGACCTTGGTCTTACGAGTCCCGCGGGTGATCATGGGCTCAATGGCCAGGGCCATTCCGATCATAATTTCTGGACCAAAGCCCTTCTTTCCAAAGTTGAGAACATGGGGCTCCATGTGCATTTCCGTACCGATGCCATGGCCGCCGTACTCCTGCAAAATGCCGTACTTACCTTCTGATTTCACATACTGCTCGATGGCGTGTCCAATGTCAGATAGCCGAGCGCCGAGGCAACCCGCGGCGATTCCACGCCACATAGATTCTTCACAGACATCCATCAATTTCTGATCGGCGGGATCGACCGTTCCCACCGCTACGGAAATGGCTGCATCCCCATGCCATCCGTCGATAATCGCCCCGCAGTCAAGTGAAACGACGTCTCCGTCTTCGATTATTCGATTCCCTGGTATTCCGTGAACAATTTCATCGTTGAGGGAAACACAGATCACCCCGCGGAATCCGTGATAGCCATTGAAATTTGAGGTGCCACCCCCACGTTTGATGCTAGCCGCCGCAATTGCATCAAGTGCGTCCGTCCGCATTCCTACTTTTACCGAGGTGCGGAGCAACTCCAATGTCTGTCCAACCAATAGACCAGCCCGGCGCATAATTTTGAGCTCATCCAGAGTTTTGAGTTGAATTGCCAAGGAATGCCTACTGGACGCGACTGAGCGCGGTGATCGCGCGTTCGGTGATATCTGCGACTGAGCCAATAGCGCTGATTGTTATGAGCAGGCCTTCTGTTCTGTAAAAGGAAATAATCGGAGCCGTCTGCTCCTGATAGACCTCAAGGCGACGGATAATAACTTCTTCCTTGTCATCTTCACGCTGGTACAACTCGCCTTGGCAGATGTCACAGACATTGGGATCCGATGGTTTATCAAATTCAATATGCCACACCTTGCCGCAGTTGCGACACACTCGACGACCCGAGAGACGCAAAATAATTTCCGCCGGCTCCACCGCGAGTTCAAGGACAGCATTCAAGGGAGTTTTCTTATCTGCCAAAATTGCCCGGAGAACTTCGGCTTGAGCAACATTGCGCGGGAATCCATCTAGCAAGAATCCATTGACAAATTCGTCCTTGTTAAGACGATCACGGACCATCTCGTTGGTGAGCGAGTCGGGAACAAGTTCGCCACGGTCCATATAGCTCTTCGCCTCAAGGCCAAGTGGCGTGCCCTCTTTCAAATTGGCGCGGAAAATATCGCCAGTAGAGATGTGCGAAATCGAATAATGCAAAGAGAGGAATTGCGCTTGAGTTCCTTTTCCCGCACCTGGTGGGCCGACCAGGACTAAACGCATTAGCGCAAAAATCCCTCATACGAACGCTGCTGCAATTGGCTCTCGATCTGCTTGGCAGTATCTAGTCCAACTCCGACGACAATCAGAATTGCTGTTCCACCGAAGGGGAAGTTCTGGGTTGCACCGAAGAGGATAAGAGCAAGGATCGGGATAATGGCAACAAAGGCCAGGTATAGCGATCCTGGCGCTGTGATGCGCGAAAGTACGTAGGACAGATATTCAGAGGTGGGCCGACCAGCGCGGATTCCAGGCACGAATCCGCCATATTTCTTCATGTTGTCGGCGACCTCATCAGGATTGAATGTGATGGCGACATAGAAGTATGTGAAGAAGATGATCATCACAGCATAGGAGAGTATGTAAACCGGGTGATCACCCTTGATGAAGTTGCGGCTCACCCAGACTGCCCATGCCGCCTTACTACCCGTAAAGTTCACGACCAGTGAAGGAATGTAGAGCAGGGATGAGGCAAAAATTACTGGAATAACGCCAGCTTGGTTGACTTTAATCGGAATATAGGTGCTCGTTCCGCCGTAGCTTTGCCGACCCACCTGACGCTTTGCATACTGAACCGGAATTCGGCGCTGTGCCTGCTCAACGAATACCACCGCTGCCACAACCAACATACCTACCGCGAGCACGAAGCAGAAGGCGAAGAGACCCTTTTGAAGCTTGATGCTCCAGAGGTTTCCCGGGAAACCAGCCGCGATGGATGTAAAAATAAGGATTGACATACCGTTGCCAACACCGCGATCAGTGATCAATTCACCAAGCCACATGATTACCGACGTTCCGGCTGTCATGACGAAAATCATGGTCACAATACGTTGCCATGAAGTGTCTGGAATAATCGCGTCAGGGCAACCTGAGATGAGACGACCAGGGGTGCGAGCCACGGCAATCAAACCAGTTGATTGCAAGATGGCAAGACCGATGGTGAGATATCGGGTGTACTGGGTTAACTTCGCAGTCCCAGATTGGCCTTCCTTCTTCAACGCCTCAAAGCGCGGAATAACCACAGTCAGCAACTGAATAATGATCGAGCTGGTGATGTAAGGCATGATGCCTAGGGCAAATACGGAAAGGTGCAATAACGCGCCACCGCTAAATAGGTTAATCAGACCAAATAGACCACCCGATTGGACCTGCTTTAGACATGACTGAACGGCGGAATAGGAAACGCCAGGCGTTGGAACTACTGAACCAAAGCGGAATAGAGCCATGATCGAAAGAGTAAAGAAAATCTTGCGGCGCAGATCTGGAGTCCTAAAGGCCTTACCAAATGCTGATAACACTGATCTTCTCCCACTCTCTCAATACAGATTTACAACAAGTTGAGGTTTATAGAGTTTTTGTCGAACCGCCCGCTGCTGCAATCTTCTCAGAGGCTGAGGAAGAGAACGCGTGGGCGTAGACACTGACCTTAACTTCGATTTCACCATTTCCTAGGATCTTGACGGGTTGGCCCTTACGTGCGGCGCCCTTCTTGACCAAATCCTCGACGGTGACGCTGCCACCCTTTGGATACAAGGCATTAATTGTTGCCACGTTTACAGCTTGGTACTCGATGGTCGCAGGGTTCTTAAAACCGCGCAACTTAGGTAGGCGCATGACCAGAGGCAGCTGACCGCCTTCAAATCCTGCGCGAACCTGATTACGAGCGCGAGTTCCTTTGCCACCACGACCGGCGGTCTTTCCCTTTGATGCTTCTCCGCGACCCTTACGAGTCTTTACGGTTTTAGCACCAGGGGCTGGACGAAGATGATGGACTTTGAGTGTCATCTTTATTCAACCTCCTCAACCTTGATCAAATGGCGGACGGCATGAACCATGCCACGAATTTCTGGGCGATCCTCTTTTACAACTACGTCATTGATGCGCTTCAAACCAAGGGATCGCAGCGTGTCGCGAATTTCTGGCTTGCTGCCCACCTTTGAGCGGAGTTGGGTAACTTTCAAACGAGGCATTAGGCACCTACCGTGATCTGTGAAGCGCGGATGAGTGCTGCTGGTGCAACATCTTCAAGTGGACGACCGCGACGCGCAGCAATTGCTGCCGGGCTTTCGAGTAACTTCAGTGCAGCAACAGTGGCGTGAACCATGTTGATTGCATTGTTAGAACCCAATGATTTGGTAAGTACGTCAGAGATTCCAGCGCACTCAAGCACTGCACGAACTGGGCCACCCGCGATAACGCCGGTACCAGGACTTGCTGGGCGAAGCAGAACCACACCCGCTGCGGCCTCCCCTTGGACTTGATGAGGAATCGTGCCTTGGATGCGCGGAACCTTAAAGAAGGATTTCTTCGCTTCTTCAACGGCTTTGGCAATTGCTTGCGGAACTTCCTTGGACTTTCCGTAACCAATTCCAACTTGGCCATTGCCATCGCCGACAACTACCAAAGCGGTAAAGGAGAAACGACGGCCACCTTTAACAACCTTGGATACGCGGTTAATGAACACAACGCGCTCTATATACGGACTCTTCTCTTGCCCACGATCATCGCGACGTTCGCGACGTTCTCGACGGTCGTTGCCCTTTGGAGCATCTCCGCCTTCGCGTGGTTGAGTTGCATTAGCAGCCATTAGAAGTCCAATCCGTTCTCTCGTGCACCCTCGGCAAGAGCCGCAATGCGACCGTGATACTTATTTCCACCACGATCGAATACGACCGAAGTGATTCCCGCAGCTTTTGCACGTTCTGCGATCAATACACCAACCTGACGAGACTTGGCAGTCTTATCAGAATCCGTGGCACGAAGATCGGCTTCCATTGTGGAAGCTGAGGCCAGAGTGTGGCCGGCAAGATCATCGACGATCTGAACAAACAAGTGACGCGATGAGCGAGAAACAACAAGACGGGGTCTGGCTGAAGTTCCGGAGATCTTCTTGCGCAGACGGAAATGACGACGGGCGCGAGCATTAGTTGCCGATCCCTTAACGACCTTTACACCTATTGCCATTACTTCTTACCCGTCTTTCCTTGCTTGCGGCGAACAACTTCACCTGAGAGACGCAAGCCCTTACCCTTGTACGGATCGGCCTTACGTAGTTTCTTGATCTTGGCAGCAACTTCACCAACTAATTGCTTATCAATGCCTGAAATTGAGAACTTAGTTGGCGATTCAACCTTGAAGGTAATACCTTCTGGTGCCGGAAATGGAACGGGGTGACTGTAACCAAGAGCAAACTCGAGGTCCTTGCCTTTTTCAGCAACACGGTAACCAACACCAACGATTTCGATGGTCTTGCTGTATCCGTTTGTTACACCTTCGATCATGTTTGCAACGAGTGTGCGAGAAAGACCGTGGAGTGCGCGACTTAGTCGCTCATCATCTGGTCGGGCGACGGTGAGTACACCTTCGCCTTGGGAAACTTTAATTGGCTCAGCCACGGAGAGGGAAAGTGAACCCTTAGGCCCCTTAACAGCAACGTCCTGGCCAGCAATTGTTACTTCGACTCCCGCTGGAAGGGTGATTGGCATACGACCGATACGTGACATATCAGTTACCACACGTAGGCGAGAACTTCTCCGCCTACGCCCTGTTTGTTGGCTTGCTTATCAGTAAGCAAACCAGATGAAGTTGAAATGATGGCAACGCCTAGGCCACCCAGGACTTTTGGCAATGCACTCGACTTCGCATAAACGCGAAGTCCAGGCTTGCTCACTCGACGCAGTCCAGCGATCGAACGCTCACGATTAGCGCCGAATTTCAGGTCAAGTACTAAAGTCTTGCCAACGCCATTTGCATTGGCATCGACGTGGAAGCCGCCGATGAAACCCTCCTGCTGAAGAATTGTTGCGATACGTGTCTTTACCGACGAAGACGGCATGGAAACCGAATCGTGGTAAGCCGAGTTCGCGTTACGCAGACGAGTAAGCATGTCTGCGATCGGATCTGTCATTGTCATGCGTGGCCTATGGCCTTTCTCGAACCGGTTTCCCCCACATTATGAGGGGACCTGTTTCGTAGGTGGGTTTACCAACTTGCTTTTGTGATACCTGGAAGTTCGCCGCGGTGCGCCATTTCACGGAAGCAGATGCGACAAATTCCAAATTTTTGGTAGACAGCGTGCGGACGTCCGCAGCGCTGGCATCGTGTGTAGCCGCGCACCTTGAACTTTGGCTTACGGGCAGCCTTTACTTTAAGCGATGTCTTAGCCATTAGATCTCCCTAAAAGGAAAGCCGAGCGCCTTAAGGAGAGCGCGACCTTCTTCGTCGTTCTTCGCGGTAGTAACAAAAGTGATATCCATACCGCGCGGACGATCAACTTTGTCCTGTTGAATCTCAGTGAATACGACCTGTTCGGTGAGACCAAATGTGTAGTTGCCACTGCCATCAAACTGCTTGGGCGAAAGGCCACGGAAGTCGCGAATACGAGGCAATGAAATCGAAAGGAGACGATCTGCAAACTCCCACATACGATCTCCGCGCAAAGTCACATGTGCACCAATTGGCATGTTCTCCCGTAGCTTGAACTGCGCGATGGACTTGCGTGACTTGGTTACCTGAGGCTTCTGGCCAGTGATTGTGGTGAGATCGCGGATTGCACCTTCGATCAACTTGGCATCACGGGCTGCTTCACCAACGCCCATGTTGACGACAATCTTGGTCAGGGTCGGAATCTGCATCACGTTTTTGTAACCAAATTGAGTCTTAAGTGCCGGCGCGATTTCACTGCGATAGCGTCCCTTAAGGCGAGCTACTTGTGTCGTTGGCATCAGATGTCCTTTCCGGTGCGACGGGAAATTCGCACGTTCTTCCCAGTTTCATCTTTGCGGGCGCCCAGGCGAGTGGCCTTGCCATCCTCGTCGACGATCATGACGTTTGAAATCGCAATTGACGCTTCAATATGAGTGATCCCGCCGACCTTCGCTCCACGATCTCCCATGGATTCACGGGTATGACGGGTTACGCGATTGACGCCTTCGACCAGGATGCGCTTGGCATCAAGTTCGAGAACTTTGCCCGTTATGCCCTTGTCTTTCCCGGCGATAACTAAAACGGTGTCGCCCTTCTTTATTTTGGCCATAGTTAGAGCACCTCCGGTGCAAGTGAAATGATCTTCATGAAGCGCTTATCGCGTAGTTCGCGCGCAACTGGCCCAAAGATACGAGTTCCACGTGGTTCGCCATCTGCTTTCAAGATGACGGCGGCATTTTCATCAAATTTAATGTAGGAACCATCGGGACGACGGCGCTCCTTTACGGTGCGAACGATGACGGCCTTAACGACCTCACCTTTCTTAACTTGTCCGCCTGGAATGGCATCCTTAACGGAGCAGACGATAATGTCACCGATTCCGGCGTAGCGTCGTTTGGAGCCACCGAGTACGCGGATACAGAGGAGTTCTTTGGCTCCGGTGTTGTCCGCGACGCGTAGGCGGGACTCTTGTTGAATCATTTTCTATTGCCCCCTACTGAGCCTTCTCGATGATCTCGACTAAACGCCAACGCTTGGTTGCCGAGATTGGTCGAGTTTCCATGATGAGTACACGGTCGCCTACGCCTGCGGCATTTGCCTCATCGTGGGCCTTGAATTTGCGGGAGCGACTCATAACCTTGCTGTACAGACCGTGCTTAACGCGGTCCATAACTTCAACAGTTACTGTCTTATCCATCTTGTCGCTAACAACAATTCCCTCACGGGTCTTGCGGAAACCGCGATCATCTGGTGATGCGCTATTTAGCGTCATGCAGCACCTCCGATTCCTAGTTCACGTTCACGAATAATTGTGTAAATACGAGCGATCTCCTTGCGAACAGCCGCAAGTCGCCCATGGCTTTCCATCTGGCCGGTAGCTACCTGGAAACGAAGGTTGAAAAGTTCTTCCTTCGACTCCTTGAGCTTTACGTCCAGTTCGTCAGCGGCCAATGCGCGCAGCTCCTCATTATTAGTGGTAGCCATTACGCCTCCTCACGTTTCACAACACGACACTTCATAGGAAGTTTGTGAATAGCAAGACGCATTGCCTCTTGCGCAATTGCATCGGTCACGCCGGAGATTTCAAACATCACACGGCCTGGCTTTACGTTTGCAATCCACCACTCAGGTGAGCCTTTACCCGAACCCATACGAGTTTCGGCTGGCTTCTTTGTAATAGGACGATCTGGATAAATATTAATCCACACTTTTCCACCACGCTTGATGTAACGCGTCATTGCAATACGCGCGGCTTCAATCTGTCGGTTGGTGACATAAGCAGGTTCGAGAGCTTGAATACCGAAGTCGCCAAAAGACACTGCTGTACCGCCCTTGGATGCACCACTCCTTGATGGGTGGTGCTGCTTACGGTGCTTCACACGACGAGGAATTAACATTTACGCACCTGGCGCCTCTCCTTGAGTAACGGTCACTTCGCCACGGGGTGGGCGAGGAGCACGTGGGCGACGATCTGCCTTCGGTGCACGCGCCGCTGCAAGTGCTGCAGCCTCACGTTCGGCACGAGAGTGAATGACTTCACCCTTGTAGATCCACACCTTCACACCGAGGCGACCAAAAGTCGTGTGGGCCTCGTAGAAGCCGTAGTCAATATCAGCGCGCAGAGTATGAAGTGGTACGCGACCTTCGCGGTAGAACTCAGAGCGTGACATTTCAGCGCCGCCAAGGCGTCCGCCGCACTGGACACGAATGCCCTTTGCACCTGACTTCATGGCTGTCTGCATTGCCTTACGCATTGCTCGGCGGAAAGATACGCGCGCAGCTAGCTGTTCGGCGATTCCTTGGGCGACCAGTTGCGCATCGATTTCTGGATTCTTAACTTCGAGAATATTGAGTTGAACCTGCTTGCCGGTGAGTTTTTCCAACTCTAGGCGGAGCTTGTCGGCCTCCATACCGCGACGACCGATGACAATTCCTGGCCGTGCAGTGTGTAGATCGATACGGACGCGATCACGGGTACGCTCGATTTCAATTCGTGAAACGCCAGCGCGCTCCATGCCCTTGCTCATCATGCGTCGGATTTCGACATCCTCTTTCACATAATCCTTGTACAACTTATCGGCATACCAGCGAGACTTAAACTCGGTAGTAATTCCAAGACGGAAGCCGTAGGGGTTTACTTTTTGACCCATTACTTGGTCGCTCCTTTCTTAGATGCTGACCGCACGTCAGAAACGGCAATGGTGATATGGCTGGTGCGCTTGAGAATTCGAAATCCTCGACCTTGGGCGCGGGGACGAAAACGCTTCATTGTTGCGCCTTCATCAACGGTTGCTTCGATGACCCATAGTTCAGATGCATCGCGAATTGCTGGGTTCTTCTGCTTGGCATTTGCCACAGCAGAATTGAGAAGAGCGTAAATGTCCTGGCCGGCCGCCTGAGGTGCAAACTTCAGTACGGCCAGGGCTTGATCAGCCTTCATGCCGCGCACCAAGTTGATTACACGCCGAGCCTTCTGCGGTGTGTGGCGGATATCGCGCAAAACTGCGCGTGCCACTGTCGCCTGAACCGCGTCTTCTTTTGTCTTAGCCACGAGTGGCCCTCCGATCATCCTTTACGTGACCTCGGAAGGTACGTGTGGGCGAAAACTCACCGAGCTTGTGACCTACCATGGCATCGGTTACGAAAACTGGAATGTGCTTGCGACCATCGTGTACCGCGATGGTGTGACCGATCATCGACGGGGTAATCATCGAGCGGCGCGACCAGGTCTTGATCACAGTTTTGGTGTTATTTGCGTTCTGCGCATCTACCTTTTTGGTCAGATGGCCGTCCACAAATGGACCCTTCTTCAAACTACGTGGCATGAGGGCTCCTACCGCTTCTTATTCGATTTACGACGACGGATAATCATGGAATCGCTGGGCTTCTTCTTACGGGTACGGCCTTCCGGCTTACCCCAAGGAGTAACTGGGTGGCGTCCGCCAGAGGTCTTACCTTCACCACCACCATGTGGGTGATCAACGGGGTTCATAACAACACCACGAACGGTTGGGCGAATACCCAACCAGCGCATACGTCCAGCCTTGCCGTAGTTAATGTTGGATTGTTCGGCATTGCCGACCTCACCAACAGTTGCACGACAACGGACATCTACATTGCGAATTTCGCCAGATGGCATACGCAATTGGGCATGCGCACCTTCTTTTGCAACCAACTGAACGCTGGCACCAGCAGAACGAGCAATCTTTGCTCCGCCACCTGGGCGAAGTTCGATCGCATGAACGACGGTGCCGACTGGAATGTTACGCAGCGGCAAATTATTTCCTGGCTTGATGTCAGCCTTTGGACCATTCTCCACAGTGTCGCCCTGTGACAATTTGTTTGGCGCAATGATGTAGCGCTTCTCACCATCTGCGTAGTGCAGAAGTGCGATGCGCGCTGTGCGGTTAGGGTCGTACTCGATCTGAGCAACTTTTGCTGGCACACCATCTTTGTCATTGCGAACAAAATCGATCAGGCGGTAGGCACGTTTGTGCCCGCCACCTTGGTGGCGAACGGTGATTCGACCAGAAGCATTACGCCCACCTTTTGAGTGGATGGGACGTACCAGCGACTTCTCAGGTGTCGTGCGTGTGAGCTCGGCAAAATCTGGAACGCTCGCGCCGCGCTGACCCGGGGTGGTGGGCTTTAACTTACGAAGTGCCATTATCTTTCCCTTGTCCTGTTCCTGAAGTCCCGGTTCCCGTTAGGAAACTGGGCCCCCAAAGATGTCGATGCGGTCGCCGGGTGCTACTTGCACGATTGCTCGCTTGGTGTCCTTGCGCTTTCCATCACCAAAACGCGTGCGCTTGTTCTTGCCTTGACGGTTCATCGTGTTGACGCTGATGACCTTCACGCCGAAAACCTTTTCGACTGCGATCTTAATCTGGGTCTTATTGGCATCTGTGGCTACCAAAAATGTGTACTTATTCTCATCTAGCAACCCATAGGCCTTTTCAGAGACGACAGGGGCTAGCAATACATCGCGGTCGCTCATGCGGACACCTCTATTTCTTCTACGACTACTTCGCTTTCACGAGCTACGGCGGTTACGCCCTTGCCTTTAGTTGGCCCGGTCAAGAAATCATTCATTGCTGCCTGCGAGAAGATCAGGTCATCGCTTTTGAGGATGTCATATGCATTCAACTGATCTGGGACCAACAAATGCAGATCATCAGCATTGCGCAGGCTGCGCCAAGCTGCATCTTCTTTGCGGGAGACGACTACCAACAAATTCTTGCGATCGCTGAACTGACGAACTGCAGCGATAGCGGCCTTAGTTGAAGGCGTGGCCGTTACTGAATCCAGAACATGAATGCGATCGTTTCGTTGACGATCAGAGAGAACACCTTTGAGCGCGGCAGCAATCATTTTCTTAGGGGTTCGCTGATCGTACTTTCGTGGACGTACAGCGTGAGCAACGCCGCCGCCGATCTGGTTTGGTGAACGACTCGAACCCTGACGAGCGCGGCCGGTTCCCTTCTGCTTAAACGGCTTCTTTCCACCACCACTTACTTCACCGCGGTTCTTCGCCTTCTGAGTTCCTTGGCGTGCTGCGGCAAGTTGTGCGGTAACAACTTGGTGGATTAGCGGAATATTTGTCTGAGCGTCGAAGATTTCTGCCGGCAGATCTACGCTGCCAACTTTCTTTCCTTCGGCGTTCTTAATTTCCAGAGTAAGCGCCATGGTTATGCACCAACCTTTGCTGCCTGGTAAACAACTTCAAAGACTGCTTTCTTTGCCGCTGAACGAATAAAAACTAGTGAGCCATCTGCCCCCGGAATTGCACCTTTGATGAGCAACAAGTTCTTTCCAGCATCGACTGAATGGACAAGAAGATTCTGAGTTGTGATGCGCTCTCCCCCCATGCGACCAGACATACGCATTCCCTTGAAAACGCGGCCTGGTGTTGAACAAGCGCCAATGGAACCTGGCATACGGTGCTTACGGTCTACACCGTGAGAGGCACCAATACCTTTAAAGCCGTGGCGCTTCATAACACCAGCGGTTCCCTTACCGATACTTGTCGCTGTGGCATCCACTAACTCGCCAGCTTCGAAGACATCTGCGCCGAGTTCTTGTCCAAGTGTGTAAGAGGAAGCATTAGTGGTGCGAAGTTCGGCAACAGAGCGACGAGGGGTGACTCCGGCCTTGGCATAGTGACCGATAAGTGGCTTAGAAATCTTCTTGGGATCGATCGCACCGAATGCGATCTGGACGGCAGCATAACCATCGGTTTCCAGCGTGCGAACCTGCGTTACAACGCAAGGACCCGCTTCAACTACGGTTACTGGCACCATCTTGTTAGCGGCATCGAAAACCTGTGTCATACCGAGCTTCTTGCCCAAGATTCCCTTGATAGCAGAGCCCTGCGATTGTGTTGTGACTGATCCGGTATTTGTCATGGTTGTCTGATCCCTTAGAGCTTTATCTCAATGTCAACGCCGGCAGGCAGATCGAGGCGCATCAATGAATCAACGGTCTTTGGCGTTGGATCGATGATGTCGATAAGGCGCTTGTGTGTGCGCATCTCGAAATGTTCGCGGCTGTCCTTGTATTTGTGAGGAGAGCGAATCACGCAATAGGTGTTCTTCTCGGTAGGTAGCGGCACTGGGCCGGCGACCGTCGCACCAGTGCGCTCGACTGTTTCGACGATTTTCTTCGCCGAAGAGTCAATCACCTCATGGTCGTAGGCCTTGAGCCGAATGCGGATCTTCTGTCCCGCCATTGTCTTCTCCTCTAGTCTCACTAAAACTGTTTAAAACTGTTTAAAGCTCTTTAAAACTTTCCTTCTTTTTTGTCAGTCCCGGCGGTTCTTAGGCCGCCGGGTCCGACACTTCAATTACTTGTTGATCTTGGTAACGCGACCTGCACCAACGGTGCGGCCACCTTCGCGAATAGCGAA
>JBBRSY010000022.1:0-21508 GCA_038244965.1 Candidatus Nanopelagicales bacterium
GCATTGACTTTTACTTCTTCCATCAATTCGCCACCTTCAAAAGAATCTCTTTGACAATTTGGTTCACTGTGCTTTTGCCTACTTCTAGCGTCTTTGTTGCCAGAGATTCGTAAATTGGTCGTCTCGCGTCCATGAGTCGTTGCCATTGCTGCCGCGGATTATTCAAAAGCAATGGCCGATCACGGTTAAAACCGATACGGGGCGCAGCGACCGCGAGTGATACGTCCAAAAAGATCACTTCGGAACCACTAGCGCGAATTGCATCTGCCACCGAAGGCGTTAGCACTGATCCTCCCCCTAAAGACAAGACCACTTTGGATAAAGCTAATGCTTCCAGACAGATGCGTTCTTCCACCTCACGAAAATGAGGCTCGCCATCTTCGACAAATATCTGAGCAACACCTTTGCCTTGATCCATTTCAATCAAGTTGTCAGTATCGGCAAATTCAAGTGATAAGGCCTTCGCTAATGCGCGCCCAATACTTGATTTTCCGGCACCAGGTGGTCCTATGAGAACGACGCGTGGACTCATGGTGATTACTTGAATCGAAGATTCATCAGGTAAGACTGGAAATTTCGTCGGGTTTCTCCCAGACTATCCCCGCCGAATTTCTCTGATACGGCCTCTGCTAAAACCAGCGCAACCATCGCCTCGGCGACGATTCCTGCCGCTGGTACAGCGCAAACATCCGAGCGCTGATTGATCGCCTTCGCACTCTTTCCGGTCTCCAGATCTATTGTGTCTAGGGCCTTAGGTACTGTTGAGATCGGTTTCATTGCGGCGCGGATGCGCAGGATTTCACCATTGGACATTCCGCCTTCGGTTCCACCTGCTCTATCGGTGCGCCGGTGAATCAGACCATCCTCACCCATGTCCATTTCGTCATGAGCCACCGAGCCACGTCTGGTCGCAGATGTAAAACCATCACCGATCTCAACGCCTTTGATCGCTTGTATCCCCATGAGGGCACCGGCCAACCGCGAATCCAGCCGGCGATCCCAATGAACGTAAGATCCCAGGCCCGGTGGAAGGTTGTAAACAAGGACTTCTACGACACCACCTAATGTGTCTCCGTCAACTCGTGCGGATTCAATCTCCGCCATCATGGCCGCGCTCGTAGCAGGATCGCTACAACGAACCGGATCCTCATCGATGCGTGATTGCTCATCTGGTGAAGGAATTTTGTAATCATCTGGCAATCGGGCTAATCCAATGGAAACTACATGGCTGACCAAGCTCACGCCGATGCTTTGTTGAAGGAAGTTTCTGGCGACCGCGCCTAGGGCAACCCGTGCCGCCGTTTCGCGCGCGCTGGCCCGCTCAAGAACTGGCCGCGCATCAGACAGGTCATACTTCTGCATACCAGCCAGATCTGCGTGGCCCGGTCTGGGTCTAGTCAAGGGTGCGTTTCGAGCAAGACCTTCTAGTTCTGATTCAGGTAGCGGATCAGCCGACATGACCTGCTCCCATTTGGGCCACTCGGAATTTTCGACCTGAATAGAAATCGGACCGCCTTGCGTTAGGCCAAGCCGAACCCCGCCCAAGATGGTGACTTTGTCGGCTTCAAAATTCTGGCGAGCACCTCGTCCAAATCCCAATCGGCGACGGCGTAATTGCGCGTTTATATCCTCGGTCGTGAGGCTGACTGAGGCCGGCAATCCTTCTAAAATGGCCGATAGTGCCTGCCCATGGGATTCCCCAGCTGTCAACCAACGCATGTGCTTATTGTGGCAGAGAACTACCTATTCTCGTGGCACTCTAACTCTGCATAGCCGCCAAACATGCGTTTCGAAGAACTGGAGCCAGATCAGCGCGCACGACGTTCCGACCCGTGAACAATTCCACCTGATCTATACCTTGTTGAACCAGAAGATCTAGCCCATCTATTGCGAACCCGCTTAGGGCGCGCCATCTGGAGAGCAATCTAGTTGGCCATGGGTAATAAAGCGCTTCGAAAAATGCGCCGTGAACAATCCCGTCGATTCTCTCTGAATAGATATCTGCAACACCTGCGGGCGTTGTATTTATCAAGAGGTCAGCCACTTCCAGGTCGGATCCCCAACTGCGAAATTCAACGTGGGCATGAAGTACCGATTCCCGAATTGATTGTTCTCGCCCTGGAGTGCGATGAACCACAACGATCTGCCGCTCTGGCGCATCACACGACGCGGCCGCGGCTCTGGCAGTGGCGCCAGATCCCAAAATTATTACTTTTTCCGAATCGGTGATCCCAGCCGCTGCCAGTGACTGAGTAAATCCATTCACATCCGTGGAAATCGCCTGCCAACCCTGGGCGGATCCAACGAGCGTATTCGCTGATCTAATCCGCAATGCCAGCGGATCAACATTATCTGCGATGTCTAAGATCTCCTCCTTCAGCGGCATCGTAAGCGAGAAACCGGTCCATGACTTATCGCGGGAAGAGATGAACTGGCGCAGGTTCTCAGATCTGATTTCAATGGCTTCATACTGGCCCTCGATGCCCAGACTCTCATAGGCCGTGCGGTGCAATACCGGAGACAGAGAATGGGATATCGGTGAACCCAACACCGCCGCTCGAATCATGATGTCTTTCCGAAAGCACCTGCGGCCAGATTCTTCTCGTATTCACTCTTCCAGATCAGAAATTGCGAATTTGAGTCAGTAAATTTGGTATCTCCAGGTTTTACCGTTATGAAAAAAATCCAATTTCCTACTGCGGGATGTAGCGCGGCATCCATGGCTGCCCGACCAGGATTGCCGATTGGCCCGGGTGGCAGCCCGTAATGAAGATAGGTGTTATAGGGAGAAGCTGTACGCGTTGATTCGGTGCTCAAGAAAACATGCCCACGAGTTCTGGTTACATAGTGCACCGTCGTGTCCAATTGAAGTGGCATTCCTAGCCTTAACCGATTTCGAATTACTTGGGAAATCTTGGAGAAATCACTCGTGTCTCCTTCGGCTTGAATGATTGAGGCGATGGTGAGCAACTGCATTGCAGTAAATCCATCGCCGCCTTGGTAGATACCAGCGGCTTTCACTTCTTGGTCGAATCTATTTACCATGGACTGTAATGCGACGAGAGCCGATGAGCCGGCACCGAAACTATATTGAGCAGGGAAAAAAATACCTTCATTTCCGCTAAATCCATCGGGCCGCCGCAACTGATTGAGCGAATTTGAAAGGTCGTTCCTGGAAAATCCGGCCTTCACCATAAGGAGAAGAACTTCATCCGTCCATGCGCCCTCGGTTATACGAATGAGATTACTGATCCGCCCTGAATCTAGCAGTTGATCCAAAGCCTGCCTGGCAGAAATGTGCTTATTCAGTCGGTGAGAACCTGGTGCGATCTTAGCGGCGCGTGAATCTACAACGGCTAGTGCGAAAAAAGCCGCAGCCGACTTGACGACTCCTTTGGTGAACAAGATATTGGCGATTGCTGATCCGGTGGCTCCTTGCGGAATATCAACAATGAGCTCAACCCCGGGTTCACCTGATGGATAGTCCGGCGTACTGGTTGAATGACTTCTTACTAAGTAGATACCACCAGTAATGGCGAAAATCGCGATGAAGGCTCCGACAAGTCTAAGAAACGCCTTCTTATTCACTGGCTTCACTACGATCTCTATTTTTTTCTATTTCCAAAGCCGTTTCCAATATTGCTACGGCGGCGGCTTGATCAATGACGCCTTTTGAATCGCGTCCTGATCGACCCGCTTCACGCATTGATTTCTGCGCCGAAACCGTAGATAGACGTTCGTCAACCATGAGCACTTCTACATCATATTTCTCTCGAAAATGATCCGCGAATATTTCTGCCTTGGAAGTGGAGTCGCTCTCATTTCCAGACAGATGAACAGGTCGACCAATATAGACACGAACTGGCTCGTACTCAGCTAGCAAATCAAAGACACGATCCCAAAGGTCTTCGCTTTTCGTAGGTATGGTTGTCACAGGAGTTGCTAGGATGCAATCAGGATCACTGACCGCCACTCCGATCCGAACATCACCGTAATCCAAGGCAAGGCGTCGACCTTTCTGCATCACTATTCACCAGCAATTGCAGCAAGAATCGCAGTGAGTGCCAATGCAGACTTTCCTGGATCGATGCCACCGCCTTGAGCGAAATCGTCTTTCCCGCCACCGCCACCGCCTAGCGTCGCAGATCCAATTTTTACGAGAGCACCCGCCTTTATTCCAGCAGCTTTTGCTCCATCGCTTACAGCGACAACAAGAATGGGCTTACCCTCGTTCACGCTAATTAGGGCTATAACCGAATTATTGAGGCGGTTGCGCAGGTCCAGTGATATCTTGCGAAGATCCTCACCCGTTATGCCATCGCCAAGCCTCACGGCGACTACTGGGAAATCGCCGATTTGCTTTACTTGCGAAGCCAACATGGCCACTTGACTTAAAGCTTGAGCTGACCGCAAATTCGCCAATTCCTTCTCTATATCCCGAAGCTTTGCAACGAGATCCGAGATACGCTCGGGTAATTCCTCCGCTCGCGCTCCCTTGATGATTTCTGTAAGAGATGAAAGTAGTAGGTGTTCGCGCGCCAAGAACTTGTACGCATCTGCGCCAACTAGGGCTTCGACACGACGAACACCAGCTCCAATGGAGGATTCATTGAGCAACTTAACCACGCCGAGTTCACCGGCGCGATTAACATGTGTTCCTCCACAAAGCTCGCGAGCCCAATCCCCTACGCTGACAACTCTGACAACTTCGCCGTACTTTTCACCGAAAAGCGCCATGGCGCCAATTTCTCTCGCCGCAGATTGAGACATCGACTCAGCTCTAACTTCCCAGTCCTCAAGCAAGAGGGTATTCACCCGCGACTCCACCTCATTGAGAACTGATTGTGGAACCGCGCCAGTGGCGGGGAAATCGAATCTGAAACGACCTGGTGAATTCTCCGACCCAGCTTGCGTTGCGGTCTCTCCTAGAATTTCTCGGAATGCTTTGTGAACCATATGGGTGGCGGTATGCGCCCGTGAAATTGCTCGTCGACGCTCGATGTCGATCTGCGCATGTGCTGCGGCACCTACTTCGACATTACCGAATACAACGCGCCCTCGATGAACTGAAACCCCAGGTACTGGCGCTTGGACATCATCGATTTCGATCCTGGCACCGTCACTAAGTGTGATGAAGCCTCCATCGGAAAGTTGCCCACCACCCTCTGCGTAGAAGGGAGTGCGATTAAGTACTATCTCCACTTCCTCGCCTTCGGTCGCGGAAGGTGCGCCAACGCCATTGATGAGGATCGCGCAAATTTGGGACTCTGATTCTTGATGTTGGTAGCCGATGAATTGCGTTCGCCCAACGGAGTCGGCAATACTGCGATACTCCGTCAGATCGGTATGTCCGCTCTTCTTAACTCGAGAATCTGCCTTGGCGCGATCACGCTGCTCCTTCATCAGCCGACGGAAACCATCCTCATCGACCCGTAACCCTTGTTCCTGTGCCATTTCCAGGGTTAGATCGAATGGAAAACCGTAGGTATCGTGGAGTTTGAATACCGCGTCGCCAGAGAGAGTCGTACCGTGAGATTTCTTCACAGAAGCGCTCGCGACATCAAATATATGCGTACCACTTTTAAGCGTTTGCAGAAAGGTCTCTTCCTCAGCAACCGAGACGCTCAGGATTCGCCCGCTCGCCTGCTCCAATTCCGGGTATTGCGGGCTCATCGCCGCGATGGAGGAGGTAATTAGCTCTGCCATAACTGGCTCATGAGAGCCAAGCAGGCGCATATTACGGATTGTTCGGCGCATCATCCGACGCAGCACGTATCCACGCCCTTCATTGCCCGGTGTAACTCCATCGCCAATGAGCATCGCCGATGTGCGTGCGTGATCGGCAATCACGCGAAGGAGTATGTCCTTATGCAGATCCATGCCATAAATCACATTGGTCAATGCGGTTGCTCGGTCCAAAATCTGGCGAGTCGTGTCAATTTCGTAGATATTCTCGACTCCTTGCAAAAGGGCCGCCGTTCGTTCTAGTCCAAGACCAGTATCGATGCTCTTGGCAGGCAGTTCGCCCAAGATAGGAAAATCATCCTTTCCCGAACCGGCGCCTCTCTCGTTCTGCATAAAGACCAGATTCCACACCTCCATGTAGCGATCCTCATCCGCTATTGGTCCGCCCTCAATCCCGTACGCGGGACCGCGATCGTAATAGATCTCCGAACACGGCCCACAAGGGCCGGGCACGCCCATAGACCAAAAATTGTCGGCCATACCTCGCCGCTGGATACGTTCTTTTGGAATTCCAATTTTCTGGTGCCAGATGTCAGCGGCTTCATCATCATTTTGAAAGACTGTAACCCAGAGCCGATCCTCCGGAAAGCCAAAACCACCATCGTTGGTTGCCCGAGTCAAGAGTTCCCAGGCCAGTGTGATCGCACCTTCTTTAAAATAATCTCCGAACGAAAAATTTCCACACATTTGAAAAAAAGATGCATGCCGCGTCGTCTTGCCTACTTCGTCAATATCCAGTGTCCGAACACATTTTTGGACCGACGTGGCCCGCTTGTAGGGCGCCTCTACTTCGCCTAGAAAGAAGGGCTTGAACGGCACCATGCCGGCATTTACAAGCAGCAAATTCGGATCATCGGCAATGAGCGAAGCCGAAGGTACAACGGTGTGCTTTAACCCCAGGCGGTTATCGAATTCAAAGAAGCGCAACCAACGTGCGCGTATCTCGGCGGATTCCACTAGTTAAAATCACTCAACCCTTTTTTCTTCTGATCGCGGGACTTCTTGAGTTTGGCGGCACTCATAACTAGACCCATGACCTTCACGGCCGGCCCGCCCTTGTCCATGAATGAGGATGTCGCCTCGGAAACTCGGTTGCTGACATTTTCTGCGCTCTTAGTAATTCTGTTAATGCTCTCCAGAGGGCCATTAATGAGTTTGACGGTTGTTGTAACTTCTTCGATCAACGGCTTGCTCTCATCCGTCATCGTCTTTAAAGAAAGTTTAGCCTCATCAATCAGCCGGCCGATTCGAATAACGGCATAACTGATTGCCGCCGCTATTACTAGCAGAGAGCAAGCCGCAATGATTGTTGCGATTCCACCGGGACCCATGAACTTTCCTTTCACTCAATCTTTCCGTACTGGAACAGCCTACCTGACAGGCTGAGTACTTATCGGGGGAATTACGACATCTGGAGTTCTGTGCTCACGATGAGCCACCAATGCGGCCTTGTGATACCGCTCAATGTTGGCCAAAAATGCCCGGTTTTTGTAGGGACGCCCATCGACAATGGAGCCTTGGATTCCTTCGATGACCGCTGCAACATCCTCGCCAGATAGAGTCTTGTACGTTTCAAGAGCATGAGCGAGTGCAAGAACCTGACTTCGATTCTCTTTAAGCACTTTCTCCGCCTTCTTTAGAAGCTCGGCTAAGTGGTCTTCAATTCGATTGCCTAGAGCACCCCGCAATTCCTTAGATGAATCACCTTTTGCCCCACCTGGGGAACCAATTTCAAACCTTCGATTGGTTGCATGCGATGAAATCGTTGAACCCATACCCCAATGACCTTCCATAAGTGAGGCAATCGTCGTTGCGCTTTCTAAGTCACCGGATACGCCAGAGGAGTTATCCCCGCCAAAGAACATGCGTTCACCGGCGAGGGATGCAAGTGATACCAGGATGTCGGATTCATACTCAGTCCGCCATCTTGTGAACTGATCATCGGGCGGAATGCTTGCCACCATTCCTAGGTAATCAGATCCTTTTTCGATCGTGGCCAAGTCGATGGCCATGTGTTGCCGAACTCGATGTGCCATGACTGCATGACAAGCTTCATGCACGGCGACCGCGTGCCTTTCGCGTTCAATATATTCAACATCCTCTGGCGGACCCAATTCCTTGAGTTGCTTTGCCTTTACGACATCTGGCCAGGTAATAGAAGTACGGCCATTTCGAATCGCCGTAATCAACGCTTCGTTAATGGTGTCTTTGATCGTGGCGCCGGTTGCATACGGCGTAATCGTCGCCAACTTGTCAATCTCATCAGGAGATAATGAGTGAGAAACTTTTGCCAAATACCCTTCATAGGTGCGCACTCGGCCCGCCTTGCTCGGATAACCAACCCGATACATGCGATCAATACGGCCCGGGCGAAGCAGTGCTTCGTCCAAAGCTTCCGGCATATTCGTCGCCATCACCACAAGAATCCGATACTTGGGTGGACTTTTTGGACGCATCCCCAAAGTTCTTCTAACAATTCTGTTAAAAAAGCCACGAGGCTTTTTAAGTCCCGATAATTCGGTGAGCAGCGCTTGCAACGTTCCCATGCCGCCGCCGCCGCCCATGCCGCCGCCGGCCGCTCCTCCAACTACAAAACTCTCGCGCAAAAGGATCGAAGCCGTAGTGGGGGATAGATAAGAGCCGCCATGACAGGCGGATCCAAACACGGCGGGAACAGTGCTTTGATCCGCACGTTGCTGGCCCCCACTTGATGACATGCCACGATTTCCGAGCGAATCCGCCTCATCAAAAAAGACGACTACTCCACCGTAACGCAGCGCCAATTTGCGTAACTTTCTAAATAGAGATTTAACCTTTAAAACACCAACTCCAAAGAACATATTTGTAAATGCGCCCGGATCCACAAAGACAAATGGCTTGCCAGTTTCACCCGCCATCGATTCAGCCATGAGAGTCTTACCCGTTCCGGGCGGTCCCCATAAAAGAATCCCACCTGGCACGTATCCTCCGTGCTTTTCGATCTCCTCTGGCTTCTCCAAAAATAAAAGATTCTCACGGATTCGGTTTAGGACATGATCTTGTCCCCACACATCGGTAAAACGTGTTCGGATGTCATCGGGAAAATACGTGTCAACCCCGCCCCGACTTAAAAACCAGAACATCGCCGCGAACTGAATCACAACAAAGAAGACTCCAAAAAGTAATTGACCCAGCATTGGTAGCGTCTTCCATAGCGCGCTGGGAGCGAGAAAGAGCGCCCGTACTGGAGTTTCCTTGTATATGGCGCCCAAAACAACTGCCAGCAAACATATAAAAAGGATCGACCTTATAACCCGAGAAAGCCGGTACCTTGTCCAATCACTGAAGAGGTGCAACGCGTAATCCACCGCGTGAAAATACTTCTGCCAAATCCCGTGATACGGGGCGGCAAGTTCTGAGACAAGAAAATGCATTTGTCGCAAAATTTCAATTGCTACCAGGATCAGCAGCCACGATCTCGTCCTTGTGATCTCATTGAAGGAGTCGCCTACAGAAAGGAGTGGGTTGTCGGCTAAGGCCGCCCAAACGAGTACCAAGTAGACAATCGAGAAGAGCAGAATGAACTTGGTCCGATCATAAAGGGATAAATGAACCCGAGTCTTGCGATCACTATCGCGCTGACGGCTAACCTGCGACTCTACTGAACTCACTTAGTTCCCCTAACCATAAATGAATCGGCAATCCTGGAAATCTCCTTGATATTCTTGTTGTAACAAATGCTGGTACATCGCACAACGAAGACATAGATTTTCGCGTGATCGGCCGACATTAAGACGCTTTGATCTATCGTTTGAGAGCGACCAGATTCCACAAAGTTATAGATTGTGCGAACCCCCCGCCCTCCTTTTTGAACAATCTCGTGGTCGTCGATGATGTTGTAAACGGGAGTCTTGGCCGTGGGATTATTGACCCAATCGGTAAGCGGTTGAACGATGTCGCGTAGCGTGTTATAGGAGACTGCATTTATCTCATCTGGATAGAGTTCTCGCACTCTAACGAAGGCCAATGGTGAGTTGGTCGGCAGAAGACTAAAAGTTTCTTTTGCGCCGATTTTGCCATCTGGGGAATAAGCCTCTTGCCATTTTACATATGCCAGCTTTTCAACCGCGCTTACCCCCGTTGATTTTGCTTCATATGAATTGAGAGACTGCATGGTAATTTCATGCCAATTAACCGGAACCGTAAAGTAAACGCCTTCGGATTTTGATGCTCCATACTTGTGTGTCGGGGAACCACAACTCGTCAGAATTACCGACACGGCCATTACAAGACTTAAATAACGCGCGCGCATCAAACTATTTGCCCAGCTTGTCTGAGATCGCATCGATTCCGCTTTCTCTACGTTGAGCGGCGGTGATAGGGGTGGGAGCACCCGTGAGTGGATCGCCACCGCTTGCAGTTTTCGGAAATGCAATAACTTCGCGGATGGAGTCAGACCCAGTAAGTAGGGCGCACACCCGATCCAATCCGAGTGCGATACCGCCATGGGGGGGTGGACCGTAGTTGAAGGCCTCGAGTAGAAAGCCAAACTTACTGACCGCCTCTTGCGCACTTAACCCGATCACATCAAAGACCTTTTTCTGCATTTCACGATCGTGAATACGAATAGAACCGCCGCCCAACTCATTTCCGTTGAGAACGATGTCGTAGGCATATGCGAGTGCCTCACCGGGGTTATCGGCAAATGTCTGCGCGAATTCGGGCTTCGGACCGGTAAATGGATGATGCACTGCGGTCCACCCATCGGCATCCGTGCGTTCAAACATTGGTGCATCTACCACCCACAAGAATTCCCAGGTGCCTTGCGCGATGAGATTGCACCTCTTGCCGATCTCCAGGCGAACTGCACCCAGTAGCGACTGCGATTGGGCCTTCTCCCCGGCGGCAAAGAAAATCGCATCGCCCGGAATTGCGCCCGCAATAGCAGATAGTCCAAATAGCTCAGCTTCTGATAGATTCTTTGCAACTGGACCACTAAGAGTGCCATCGACATTTACTAGTACGTATGCCAACCCTTTTGCACCGCGCGTTTTAGCCCAATCTTGCCAAGCGTCCAATTCACGACGGGGGGAACTGGCGCCTCCTGGCATTACTACCGCGCCAACATAGGGGGCTTGAAACACTCGAAATTCAGTGGACCCAAAATAGTTGGTGAGTTCGCGGATCTGTTGGCCAAAGCGCAGATCAGGTTTATCCGAGCCATAATTCGTCATTGCATCGGCGTATGTCATGCGAGGCATCGGAAGTGGAATCTCGTATTTGGCGACTTCCTTCCACACTCGAACGAGCAGACTCTCCGCAATCGCGATGACATCCTCTTGATCCACAAATGACATCTCGATGTCGAGTTGCGTGAATTCTGGTTGGCGATCCGCTCGGAAATCTTCATCCCTAAAGCAACGGGCAATTTGGTAGTACTTCTCCATTCCAGCGACCATGAGTAATTGCTTGAAAAGTTGAGGTGACTGAGGCAGTGCATACCAGCTACCTGGCTGCAAACGTACGGGTACTAAAAAGTCGCGGGCACCTTCTGGCGTTGAACGGGTTAAGTATGGCGTTTCGATATCCAAGAACTCCTGTTCGTCCATAAAACCGCGAATTACAGAAGTGACCTTAGATCGCAATCTCAAGTTGCTAGATGGTTTCTCTCGTCGCAAATCGAGATACCTGTAGCGCAATCTCACTTCCTCGTTAATGTCCGTGTCATCCCCGCTATCAATGGGAAAAGGCAACGGCGCCGACTCGCTAAGTACGGTGACCTCATCCCCCATGATTTCAATCTCACCGGTGGCTAATGATGGGTTCTCATTCCCAGGGGGGCGCTCGAGAACCTCGCCTACAATTTTTATGCACCACTCTGCGCGAAGTGCACCTGCAATCTTTTCGTCGCGAATGACGACCTGCACTGAACCAGTTGCATCACGCAAATCGATGAAGGCAACGCCACCGTGATCGCGGCGACGCGAAACCCAACCCGCCAAGGCGACAGTCGACCCGACGTCGCTCTTTCGCAGAGATCCGGCACCGTGAGTTCTTAACATTTTTCGCTCCACATATTCTGGTAAATCACCAAGTTGATCGCTCCGAAGAAAGAGTTGCTACCAAGGAGGTAAGAGTAACCGAGGTAGTCTCGCCGGTGTGCATCTGTTTCAAATCGACACTGCCTGAGGCCAGTTCAGTATCTCCAATAATGACCACATATCGAGCCCCACTTTTGTCGGCATACTTCATCGCAGTTTTGAGCGCTCTATTCCCAAAGGCTATATCTACCGTGAAATGTGCGGCCCTCAATGCTTTTGACAAAGAAAGTGCCACGCTCATTTCTTTAGTACCCAACGGGATCAGGAATACGTCATTTAAGAATGCGGCCTGATCCACTACGCCTTCGGCTTCGGCAGCAAGTAAGGCACGATCGACGCCCAACCCAAAGCCGATCCCAGATAACGGTTGGCCTCCAATGTTTTCCATGAGTCCGTCGTAACGGCCTCCGCCGCCAATGCCAGACTGGGCACCCAAGAGTTCGTGAACGAATTCAAAAGTAGTTCCGGTGTAATAATCCAATCCACGAACCATTCGCGGATTGATTGCGAATTCGACATCTAGATCTCGCAGATAACTTTGAACGGATTCGAAGTGGGCGTGTGATTCCTCCGAAAGATAGTCAAGCAACATTGGGGCCTTTGACATCAACTCTCGAACTTCTTGACGCTTATCATCAAAGAGCCTGAGCGGGTTGAGTTGCGCGCGCGCCGAGGTAACTTCATCCAAATCCAGGCCCGCAATGAAATCAAGCAGATCTACTCGATGTAGGGCTCTAGTTTGAGAATCTCCAAGTGATGTCAATTCCAATCTAAATTTCTTCAGGCCGAGTGCTCGAAAGCCGGCATCAGCAATCGAAATAACTTCGGCGTCCAGGGCGGGATCATTAGATCCAATGGCTTCGACTCCAACGGAATAGAATTGCCGATAGCGACCAGCTTGAGGGCGTTCCGCACGGAAAAAAGCGCCACTGTAAAAGACTTTCACTGGGAGAGATCCACGATCGAGTCCATGTTCAATTACTGCACGCAGCGCCCCAACCGTTCCTTCCGGACGAAGGGTGATAGAGCGGCCGCCGCGATCTTCAAATGTATACATCTCTTTGGTAACCACATCGGTGGATGCACCGACACCTCGCGTAAAGAGTTCAGTCTCTTCAAAAACTGGAAGCTCAAGTAGTTGATAGCCCGACCCCTTAATGGGGGTGAGTAGCGTTTCGCGCACCCATTCAAAGGAGCGCGACCGAGGTGGAAAATATTCGCTCACGCCCTTAGGAGCCTGATACTTCATGGTTATCTACCTAAATTCTTGAGATAGGGATTTACTCGTCGCTCGTGTCCAATCGTCGTTTCTGGACCGTGTCCAGGAAGCACTCGGAGTTCATCGGAAAGTGTAAGTATTTTTTTCCGCAAGGTATTCTCCATATCTTTGGCTGACCCGGTTGGCTGGTCGGTTCTGCCGACGGATCCTGCGAAAAGGACATCTCCACTGATCACGACCTCACCGTTGATAGTAAAAATTACCGAGCCTCGCGTGTGACCGGGTGCGTGAATGGCTTGAATTTTCATATCAAGAACCTCCAGCACGTCACCATTTCGTAATTCTCTAACATCACAAGGTTCGGTAAAGACCATTCCTGCCAAGGCTTGGCCGAACTGTTGGTCCAACGCCTTCTCGGGATGTTTAAGTAGTATCCGATCTTCGCTATGAATGTATGCGGGAATTCCATAGCCATCGCACACTGGTTGGATAGAAAATGTATGGTCGAGATGGCCGTGGGTCACCAGAGCTGCAATGGGCTTTAAATTCAAACTCTGACAGATTTGCTTTACCTCAAGGGAGACATCCGGCATGCCGGGATCAACAACAATGCATTCCTGACCCTCACCTGGGGCGATTATCCAGCAATTGGTCGCATAGGCGGGGGCGGCGAACGAGGTAATCAGCACCAAAGGCCTCCATTTCCGCTCTTCGCGCAATACAGGGTACCTTTTACCCCGTATCGAATGATCGATACACCTTCACGGCTAGATCCCTTATGGGCCTAGCCAACGCACGCCGATAGCGACGGTCCACTTGTGGCCAACCGCGCTGAAAGGAATATGACATGCCCGAGATTACAACCCCAACCACAGCTTCGGCCCTTATTGGAGATCCTGCCCAATTTGGACGAGTCGGTGAAGATGGCACGGTTTACGTTATTACTCCTGAAGGCGACAAAGCAGTGGGCTCCTACCCGGGCAAGAGCGCCGAAGAGGCGCTGGCATATTTCGTCCGAAAATTTGAAGCCATGGCATCGGAAGTAGTTCTTCTGGCAGCACGAGTCACACGTGGGGCGATGGTGCCCTCTGATGCAAACATTGCGGTCAACCGACTACGACAACAAATTAAGGAACTCAATGGAGTCGGTGATCTGGCTGCGTTGGCCCTCTCCCTTGAGCAGATTCCACCGCTCATCGAAGGTAACCGTGAGGCTTATGAAGCCAAAAAGGCGATTGAAAATGCGGCAAAGGCCGCTCTTCGCCAAGAGACTCTGGATCTGAAAGAGAAAATTGTTGTAGAAGCAGAATCCTTCGCGCTCTCTGAGAGCTGGAAAAGCACCGGAGACCGACTCAAAGTAATCCTTGAGGAGTGGAAAGCTGCTCCGAGACTAGATAAGAAAACCGACGCCGAATTATGGAAGAGATTCTCATCTGCCCGAAATAAATTCGACAAACGGCGTCGAACTCACTTCGCTGCACAAGAGGCTATTCAAGAAAAAGTTGCCAACGCCAAGATGCAACTTGTTACGGAGGCAGAACAACTCGCTACGTCAACTCAATGGGTTCCCACTGCCAAGCGCTTCAAAGTTCTCATGGATCAATGGAAAGCGACCGGCCGAGGTAAAAAGGGCGACGACGCCAAACTTTGGAGCCGATTCAAAATCGCCCAAGATCAGTTCTTCGCCGCAAAGAATGCGGATCTGGCAAAACGCGATGACCAGATGGGAGCAAACCTTGCTAAGCGTGAAGCGCTCATTATCGAAATTGAGGCACTCCTACCAATCACAAATATTGAAACGATCCAGAAGACTTTCCGCGATTTAGCTCGGCAATGGGATCGAATAGGAATGACTCAGCGCGACAAGAAGGCCACATTCGAATCACGATTCGCCAAAGTTGAAGCCGAAGTTAAAGCGGCCGAAGAAGTGCGCTGGCGTAAAATCGATCCTGTTGCCAAAGCACGGGCTACTGAAGTTGTGCGTCAGTTGGCAGAGGCGGTGGCGAATTATGAGAAACAAGCTGAAAAAGCCCGGGCCCTTGGAAACAATAAGAAAGCCACCGAAGCTAAGGATGCTGCGGCAGCTCGAAGGTTATGGCTGGATGAGGCTGAGAAGAGCTTGGCCGAATTCAACTAATTGTTGGTAGTTCTATAAACGTCGTAGACGCCTTCGATCGCCCGGACGGCCGATAAAACTGAGTCAAGATGGGTGGCGTCAGCCATCTCGAAAGTGAATCGAGAAATTGCGGTTCGATCCTTGCTGGTACTTACCGCAGCGCTGAGAATGTTCACGTGCTGATCAGAAAGGGTCCTTGTTACATCGGAAAGCAATCGAGATCGATCCAACGCCTCAACTTGGATATTGACCAAAAAGATGCTGGACGCCCCAGACAGCCATGAGACCTCAACCATGCGATCACCTTGGTGAGCCTTTAGGTCCGCCGCGTTCACGCAATCGCTACGGTGTACTGAAACACCACTCCCGCGGGTAATGAATCCCACTATGGAGTCCCCCGGTACCGGCGTGCAACATCTGGCCAATTTCACCAGCACATCATCAAGGCCAGATACCTCAATTGCATTGCTTGTTCTTCGTGAACTTGCCGATCCAATCGTCGTGGTATCTATAGACGGCTCGGGGTGCGAATCTTCAATGCCAAATGTTGAAATTAGTTTTTCAACCACTGATGGGGCCGAAACATGTCCGTCGCCCACCGCGGCATACAGGGCGGATATGTCGGGGTATTTCAGTTCGTGCGCCAACTCCAAGAGTGAGTGGCCGGCAAAAATCTTCTGCAACGGCAATCCTGCTTTTCTCATCTGTCTGGCGATAGATTCTCGGCCCGCATCTATGGCTTCTTCTCGTCGCTCTTTGCTAAACCACGCTTTAATCTTTGACCGGGCTCGTGGGCTTTTAACAAAACTTAGCCAGTCCCGACTTGGACCCGCGTGCTCGCTTTTATTGGTAAGAACATCGACTACATCACCGTTAGTCAGTGGAGACTCAAGTGGAACAAGGCGACCGTTGACTTTCGCGCCGACGCATCGATTTCCCACCTCTGTATGAACCGCGTATGCGAAGTCGACCGGAGTCGAGCCACCAGGAAGGGCGATTACATTCCCCTTGGGGGTGAAAACAAAAACCTCAGGACTCCCGAGATCAAAGCGCAGAGCTTCCAGAAACTCGCTGGGATCTTCAGTCTCCTTCTGCCAATCGTGCAATTGACGAAGCCAGAGCATTTCTGGCGATTTTTGATTATCCCCGCCCTGCTTATATTTCCAGTGGGCTGCGATTCCGAACTCGGCTCGGGCATGCATATCGAAGGTGCGAATCTGTATCTCAATTGCTTTGCCGGAAGGTCCGATCACAGTGGTGTGCAGCGATTGGTAAAGATTAAATTTCGGCATCGCGATGTAGTCCTTAAACCGCCCAGGCACCGGACTCCAACGGGCATGAATTGAGCCCAAGACCGCGTAGCAGTCCCGAACATCATTCACGAGGACGCGGATACCAACTAAATCGTAAATATCGTTGAACTCTCGTCCACGGACGACCATCTTCTGGTAAACGCTGTAATAGTGCTTCTGCCGACCCGTGACGGTGGCTTCGATACCATCACGCCGTAAATCCTCTTCAACTAGAGCTACGACGTCATCGCTGAGCGCCTCCCGTGACGGCGACCGCTCTGCCACCAATCGCGTGATCTCATCGAACTTCTTGGGTTCCAGGATTTCGAAAGCAAGATCCTCCAATTCCCATTTAATAGCGTTCATTCCTAGTCGATGAGCCAATGGTGCGTAAATGTCGAGGGTTTCGCGCGCCTTTCGCTCGGCGTTTTCGGCCGAAACAAATTTCCACGTCCTCGCATTGTGAAGACGGTCGGCTAACTTGATGACCAGAACTCGGATGTCGCGTGACATCGCGACCACCATCTTGCGTACCTTCTCCGCCTCTGCAGTTGGGCCATAGATCAATTTGTCCAGTTTTGTCACGCCATCAACCAGGGTTGAGACTTGGTCGCCAAAATCCAACTTGATCTGCTTGAGGGAATAATTTGTATCTTCGGCGGTGTCATGGAGCAAGGCGGCAATGATCGTCTCTGAATTAAGTCCTAGATCAGCCAAAATCTGGGCCACGGCAACTGGATGGGTAATGTACTCATCCCCCGATTTGCGCATCTGGCCTTCATGCGCCCGCTTGGCGGCAAGAAAGGCGCGTTCAATTTCCTCAACTTTTGCGGCAGGGTAATGATCGCGAAATGCCAATATCACGGGCGCGATGATTGTTTCCACCTGCGCAAGCCTACTTGAGTTGCCGTGGGACCTATTGAGACCTAGCGGCGCTTCTTCTTCTTAGGTTGGTTTCGCGGGCCCCGCTTTTCTAGTGTTATAGCCGAGGTTGGTCGAATTTTTGTATTCGCCGCTCGCGCCGCGGACTCGACGGGTGCGCTCGTGCGCGCATTGACTCTTTTGGACAGGGCTTGCATCGCTGGCTCGCGCTCACGTAGGCGCGCAAGTATCGGCGTGGCAATAAAGATGGATGAATAAGTACCCGTTGCAAGTCCGATGAATAAGGCTAATGACAGGTCCTTTAATGTTCCAGCGCCTAGTAGACCCGCACCCACGAACAAAATGGAAGCAACGGGAAGAAGAGCGATCAATGACGTGTTAAACGAACGAACGAGAGTCTGATTCACGGCCAGGTTGGCTGCCTGAGAATAGGTCATCCTAGATCCGCTAGTAATTGTCCGGGTATTTTCGCGGACTTTGTCGAACACAACAACAGTGTCATAAAGCGAGTAGCCGAGAATGGTCAAGAAGCCAATCACTGTTGCCGGTGTTACATCGAACCCGACCAATGCATAAATACCCACTGTAATGAAGAGGTCGTGAATAACGGCGATGATCGCCGCAATTGCCATCTTTGGCTCAAAGGCCATGGCCAGGTAGAGCAGAACGACTATCAAGAAGCCAAAGAGACCATAAAGCGCCTTTCTTGTTATCTCCTTACCCCAAGAAGGCCCGACAATTTGAGTGTCGATCGAATCAGCACTAACTCCGAACTTTGCGGCCAGCGCATCTTGCACTTGATTCGACTGCGCAACTGATAACGGCGCAGTCTGTACTCGAATCTTATTGGTGCCCAACTGTTGAATGATGGTGTCGCCGGGAACCTTGGTGCTAGCTACCGCCGCTCGGGCGTCGGGAAGGGAGATGCCAGTTTTGGTAATCGTGAACTCTGAACCACCTTTGAATTCGATTCCAAGATGCAAGCCCTGAATTGAAAGCGCCAACGCGGAGGCAATGATGAGCACACCAGAAAATGCGTACCACCGACGACGCTTACCAATGAAGTCCACGGAAGTTTCGCCGCGATAAAGGCGCCCGCCAATACCAGAAAGTTTTGACATGGTTTATGCCTCCTTGACCGCGGTTGGTGCTGTAATGACTACTCCCAAATTCTTGGGCGACAATCCAGAAAGCGGATGACCTGAACTATAGAATTTGAGCTTTGCCAACACGGTAACAATGGGCTTGGTAAAGACGAACACGACAAAGAGGTCAATCAGCGTAGTTAAGCCGAGGGTAAAGGCGAAACCTCGCACACCTCCCACTGCAAAGATATAGAGCAGCGCCGCGGCAATGATCGAAACGAAGTCCGCCACGATGATCGTGCGGCGCGCCCGCAACCAACCTGTTTCAACGGCGGATCTGAGCGATCGTCCTTCGCGGACTTCATCTCGGATACGTTCGAAGTAGACAATAAAAGAGTCTGCCGTAATGCCAATTGCCACAATTGCACCAGCGATGCCGGCCAGCGTCAAAGTAAATCCCAGCCACTTTCCGAAGAGGAGGAACAGTAGGTAAGTAATTGATCCAGCGATGAGGAGTGAGCCCACAGATACGACACCCAAACCGCGGTAGTAAAGCAGTGAATACAAAATGACAAGTGCTAACCCGATAAACCCAGCGAGAAGCCCTGCATGTAATTGATCAGCACCCAGCGTTGGAGAAATCTGTTGAACTTCGCCTCGATCGAAAGCCAGCGGTAAAGCGCCGTATTTTAAAACATTTGCGAGATCCGTTGCATCAGTTTGTGAAAAATTTCCGGTGATCTCTGCGTTGCCTGCGGTAATCGCTTCATTGATTCTGGGTGCCGACTGCACGAGACCATCTAGAACAATTGCTACTTCATTCTGAGGTGAGACCAACTTAGTAACACGTGTGGTCAATGCACCGAATTTCTTTGTACCTGCGTCATTGAATGTGAGCAGAACATACCAACCACTGCCAGTAGTTTGATTAATCGAGGCTGACGCCTTGGAAATGTCCCTTCCCAGAACTTCAGCTGGTGCCAGTATAAATTTACTTGTTCCAACCTTGTCGCAGGTAACGATTGCCGCATTTGGATTGTCCGCACCCGTTCCTTGTCGATTGATTGCCTTGGTGCAGTCCAATTGCGAATACTGGGTGTTTAGCGCCACGCTCACACCAGTTGGTGGAGTTGCCGCCGTGCCCGTCACCGCGGTAGCACCCGGTGCACCAGAAACAAGCACCTGGCGGAAACGAAGCTCAGCAGTCTGTCCAACCAGGTCAACAACTCGACGCCCGGTATCCCCTGGCACTGAAATTACTATCTGCCGATTTACTCCGCTGCCTTGTGCCGTCACTTCACTCTCGGCTACTCCGAGGGAGTTCACGCGTTGGCGAATAATTGACACTGCTTGATCAATCGCCGCACTAGTCACAGTTCCAGATGTGCCGGCCGCGATACGTGGTTGCAACGTAACGCTGGTGCCTCCCCGTAGATCTAAACCAAGTTTGATGGACGTCGCCCCTTGAATAAATACCAGTGCAAGCAGGACAAGCAGGACTACTCCAAGCATGGCCAGAGTTCGACCAGGCTTTCCGGCCGGTTTAGGGGTTCGAGTTTGTGCGGAAGTGGACATGGGAGATGAGTCTAGGCATCAGAAGCGGGTGTGTCGAAAATCGTCGGAGTCAGAGTCGATTTCGGCGGCTCATAACCCATATGCCGCCACCCTTGGGCCGTAGCAATCCTTCCCCGTGGCGTTCTGGCCATAAACCCGTTTCGTACTAAAAACGGCTCGGCGACAGATTCAACCGTTTCAGTCTCCTCGCCAACTGCCAGGGCAAGTGTTGAAATTCCCACCGGTCCGCCATTAAATCGCTCCACTAAGGCCATCAATACTCCGCGATCTAGTCGATCCAGTCCCAACTCATCAACTTCATACATCTCAAGGGCAGCCAGGGCATCCTCATGTGAGAGTTCGGCTGAACCTCGTACCTGCGCGTAGTCACGAACTCGACGTAAAAGTCGATTGGCAATCCGAGGAGTGCCACGAGAGCGCCGAGCGATTTCCGCAATTGCTGAAGAATGTATAACTAAATGTAAAAGGGCAGCACTTCGAAGGAGTACTTGGGCCAATTCATCCTCTTCATAAAAATCTAAGTGAGCCGTAAATCCGAAACGGTCGCGCAACGGACTCGGCAAGAGTCCAGCCCTCGTGGTCGCGCCCACCAACGTGAAGTGAGGGAGTTTAAGAGGAATTGCGGTGGCGCCGGGTCCCTTACCCACTACGACGTCAACTCTAAAATCTTCCATAGCCAAATAGAGCAGTTCTTCGGCAGGTCTGGGCAGGCGATGAATTTCGTCAAGAAATAGTATTTCTCCTTCCATCAGGGAGGAGAGTATCGAAGCCAAATCTCCTGCGTGAGTGATCGCCGGACCACTCGTGATCCGAATAGGCGTCTGCATTTCACTTGCCAAAATGAGAGCTAAAGTGGTTTTGCCAAGACCGGGCGGCCCCGAGAGCAAGATGTGATCTGCGGGTGAATTTCGGGCCCGGGCGGCAGTGAGTAGAACGTCAATTTGATTGCGAACTCGGTGCTGGCCGATAAATTCTGAGAGAGTAGAAGGACGCAGGGCATTCTCGGCCGCCGATTCCTCTCGTCGACCGGTGGGAGCCACAATTCGATCCTCTGATTCATCGCTCATGAATTAATTACCTCTAACTCCTCTTTGAAGGGCCCGTCTGAGAAGTTCACTCATTTCAACCAAGGCAGGATCTTCATTCTCTAATTGCATTGCGCGGATTAGTTCTCCGATGGAGACATCGGCCTCTCGTGCCGAGAATCCGAGTGAGATCAGCGCACTACTGAGCTGTTCGCGCCAGAGCGGTAATTGACCAACGTAATTTCCGCCCGAAACGTGCGCTATCTTGCCTTTCAACTCGAGGATTAATCTCTGTGCGCCTTTGCGCCCGATCCCGGGTACGCGCTCGATTGCAGCCACATTCTCTTGCGCGATTGCTAGTCCCAAATCTTCCGGCGCCATATTTGCAAGAATGGCCATCGCAACCTTTGGACCGACGCCAGAGACAGTCTGTACTAAATCGAAAGTTATCCGAGAATCCTCATCAAGAAACCCATAGAGAGTGAGGGC
>JBBRSY010000023.1:0-21143 GCA_038244965.1 Candidatus Nanopelagicales bacterium
GGCTGCAGGTTCGCGGCGCGCGCTTGCACAACCTGCACGGCGTTGATGCTACCTTCCCCCTGGGGCGCTTGATCTGCGTGACGGGGGTGAGCGGTTCGGGAAAATCGACCCTCATTAATGACATTCTTTACTCGACATTGGCAAATAAACTAAATGGTGCGCGATTGGTTCCGGGCCGACACCGCACCGTCACCGGCGTGGACTTGCTAGATAAAGTTGTACACGTTGACCAATCTCCTATTGGTCGAACACCGCGATCCAACCCCGCAACCTATACCGGCGTCTTTGACAAGATTCGCGCGTTATTTGCCGATACTTCAGAAGCTAAAGTACGCGGGTACCTTCAGGGCCGCTTTTCCTTTAACGTAAAAGGTGGCCGCTGCGAGAATTGCGCCGGTGACGGAACAATCACAATTGAAATGAATTTCCTGCCTGATGTATATGTACCGTGCGAGGTCTGTCACGGTGCGCGCTACAACCGCGAGACGCTAGAAGTTCATTACAAAGGTAAAACCA
The DNA here is from genome assembly GCA_038244965.1 of Candidatus Nanopelagicales bacterium. GTDB lineage: Bacteria > Actinomycetota > Actinomycetes > Nanopelagicales > Nanopelagicaceae > QYPT01. The sequence continues at coordinate 517 of JBBRSY010000023.1, forward strand.
TTGCGGAAGTACTCGATATGCCAATTGAACAGGCGCATTCATTCTTTGAGGCAGTTCCGACCATTGCTCGATTCCTCAAGACCCTCTGTGATGTCGGTCTGGGCTACGTACGACTTGGACAATCCGCTCCCACACTTTCTGGCGGAGAGGCGCAACGCGTGAAATTGGCGACTGAATTGCAAAGAAGATCCACTGGCCGGACGATTTACGTTTTGGACGAGCCGACTACTGGATTGCATTTTGAAGATGTCAGCAAATTGCTCGGAGTACTCAATCGCCTCGTCGATACCGGCAACACTGTTGTCGTCATTGAACACAACCTGGATGTTATTAAATCCGCAGATTGGGTAGTGGATATGGGACCCGAAGGAGGATTTAGAGGTGGCACCGTTGTAGCTCAAGGAACACCAGAAGACGTTGCACTCAACAAGCTGAGTTATACGGGTCACTACTTGTCAGAAGTATTGAAAACCAATCGAATGATTTAGCCAATGGTAGAGCCCAGTAGTTATCGCCCCAGAGATATCCCGCCGTTGCCCGGCGTTTATCGCTTCTTTAATTCTAAAGATGAAGTCATTTATGTGGGGAAAGCTCTCAGTCTCAAGGCTCGCTTAAGCAACTACTTTCAAGGAAACCTTCTCGAACGAACATACCGCATGGTGCACGAGGCGGTGCGCGTCGATTGGACCATAGTAAATACAGAGGTCGAGGCACTTCAGTTGGAGTTTTCTTGGATAAAGCAGTTCAACCCAACATATAACGTCCAATTTCGGGACGATAAGTCTTATCCATATTTAGCAATATCAATCAGTGATGAATATCCAAAAGTGTTCATTACGCGCAAGCAGAAGCAGCCCGGCATCAAGTACTTCGGCCCCTTCACCCACGCGTGGGCCCTGCGAAATACTTTTGACGTGATCCTCAAGGTATTTCCCGTGCGTTCCTGCACGGATGGCAATTTTCAGAAAGCGAGAAGGAGTCATCGGCAGTGCCTTTTGGGAGATATTGGCAAATGCTCGGCGCCTTGCGTCAACGCGATATCCCAAGCGGACCACATGAAATTGGCAAGTCGTCTGACTGAATTCATGGACGCGGGTGTTGGAGATATGGTGCCGACGCTTCAAAGTGAAATGGAGATCGCCGCGCAATCCCAGGATTACGAACGGGCCGCCAAGATTCGCGATCAAATTGTCTCCATGGAGCGGGTTCGTGAATCGGCCGACGCAACCTTGCCCGAGAATCTTTCGGCTGACGTGTTAGCAATTTATCGAGAAGGTCCCCATTCGGCGGCTTCCATCTTCATTGTCCGCGGGGGAGCGATTAAAGGCTCGCGCTCCTGGCTTTTGGATCAGCGCAACGCACTAGAGGGAGAGGATGATCTTTCGGCACTCTTTGCATCCGTATACGGTTTAGCACCGGCGGGGATGGATATTCCGTATGAAATTTTGATCAATGAACTACCGGGTGACGCCACCATTTTGGAGTCATGGTTAGGTGTTTTGCGGGGAGCGAAAGTCGAAATCAAAGTTCCGCAGCGCGGCGAGAAGTTAGAGATACTAAAGACCGTCGAACGCAACGCGAGATATGCACTGATTCAATCAGTCAATAAACGTTCTGCCGACACCGCGATCAGCGGAAAGGCGCTAATAGAAGTACAAGATGCCTTGAGCCTTGAGCGCCCACCTCTGCGGATCGAATGTTTCGATATCTCAAATATCTCCGGCACCTCCGTGGTCGCATCCATGGTTGTTTTCGAAGATGGCGTGGCTAAGAAAAGTGAGTACCGCCGATTCATCATTGATACAGAAACTGCATGGGATGACACCCGCGCGATTCACCAGGTCCTGACGCGTCGTTTACGAAGGCTTGCCGAAGAGCGCAATGTCGATCCAGCCGAAGTCATTGAGCAAGGAGGAGCAAGGAAGAAATTTGCATATCCGCCTGAATTGATTGTGGTGGATGGTGGGGCGCCGCAAGTCGCGGCTGCCGCACGTGCATTAGATGAGGCGGGCATGAAGGATATTGCCCTCTGCGGACTAGCAAAGCGGCTCGAAGAAGTGTGGCTTCCCAATCAGAATGATCCTTTAATTCTTCCTCGAACGAGTGAGGGCCTGTATCTTCTCCAACGGATACGGGATGAGGCCCATCGCTTTGCGATAACTTTTCATCGATCTCGCCGTTCGGCCGTGATGCTGGAGTCGTTGTTGGATGAGATTCCCCAGCTTGGTCAGGTTCGCAGCGCGGCACTTCTCAAACGTTTTGGTTCTGTCGCGGCAATTCGCCGTGCCACGCTAACGGAGATAGAAGAGGTGCCTGGCATTGGAGCCAGGATCGCGCAGGTGATTCTCACTAACCTTGGAAAAGAGCATACTCCGGCATTTGATGCGACCACAGGTGAAATTCTTGAGGGTTCTTGACAGGTGCAGGAAGATGAAGGAGCAATGAACCAACCGCGTGAAGTCTTGATATTGACGGGAATGTCCGGCGCCGGACGATCCACAGTCGCGCACGCGCTTGAGGACCTTGGTTGGTATGTAGTGGACAACGTTCCAGCTGCTCTTCTGCCGGCTCTGGTTGCGCAAACTGATGGAGCATCTATTCCTTCCATGGCCGTCGTGGTTGATGTTCGAAGTGGTCGGTTTTTTGACGATCTCAATTACGCCCTAGCTCAGCTTGCGGCAGAGGGTGTACCACATCGTCTCCTTTTTCTAGATGCCACGGATCAAGCATTGGTGCAGCGTTTTGAATCGACCCGACGGCCGCACCCGCTACAGGGGGCCGACCGGATAGTTGATGGCATTGCCAGGGAGCGCACACGCCTGGAAGATCTTCGATCGCGCGCTGAAGTTGTCATCGATACGAGCAATCTTAATGTTCATCAATTAGAGAAGCGCGTGGGAGAAATATTCGCAGAAGGGCAGAGTCGCGGAGTTCGCGTCAATGTTCTATCTTTCGGTTATAAGTACGGAATTCCAGTTGATGCGGATCTTCTACTTGACTGTCGCTTTATTCCAAATCCACATTGGGTTCCAGAACTCCGTTCGCAAACTGGGCTAGACAACGCTGTAAGCAAATACGTTCTCAAATCTCCGGGAGTAGATGGATTCGTAGATTCTTATGTTTCTCTACTCAATCAAATGGCAGAGGGATATCTGCGTGAAGGAAAGAAATACGTAACTCTCGCCGTGGGTTGTACGGGTGGAAAACACCGAAGTGTTGCGATCTCGGAGGCTATTGCTGCCCGTCTTAATGCGAGTAATGGCGCAACGACCATAGAGGCACATGCGATACATCGGGACGTAGGACGCGAATAGTGCAGCAGAGCGTCGTCGCCCTTGGTGGTGGGCATGGATTGGCTGCGACATTGGCTTCCCTTCGAAAGATCACGCCGCTGATCACCGCCATAGTCACGGTTGCCGATAACGGGGGGTCTAGCGGCCGATTGCGACGAGAGTTTCCTATTTTGCCTCCCGGAGATTTGCGTATGGCGCTAGCGGCCCTATGTTCAGATGATGAGTGGGGACGCGAGTGGGCAAAGATCATTCAGCACCGATTTACGGGAAATGGTTCTTTGCACGGGCATGCAGTTGGTAATTTACTTCTTGCCGCATTATGGGATCGCGATGAAGATCCAGTTGCTGGATTGGATCGGGTTGCCTCACTTCTTAAGGTGGTCGGCCGGGTACTCCCAATGGCGTCACAGCCATTGGATATTGAAGCAACGTTTCAAGAAGCCGGCAGGCGTACCGTCGTGAGGGGGCAGGCTGAGGTCGCTTCGGCTAAAGGCCGGCTTGAATCATTGCGCATTATTCCCCAAGATCCACCCGCCCGAGATGAAGCCCTGAGCGCCCTTGCGCAGGCAGATTGGATCACGATGGGTCCGGGGTCTTGGATTTCCTCAGTTCTTCCTCACCTACTCGTTCCCTCTCAACGTCAAGCAATCATCGATGCCCAGGCACAACGAATTGTGGTACTTAATTTAGATGCTGTTCCAGAATTATCGGGCAATGAATATGCCGGTTATACGCCAGAGGAACATCTGGGCTTGATCCACCAGTACGCCCAAGATTTTCGGGCGGATTACGTTATCGCTGATGAATCAGTGGTTCGAGATGCAGATTCACTTGAGAGTCAGGTGAGAAAGATGGGCGGTCAGCTTGTGACAGCTGATCTTCGAAAGTCCGTGGGAAGTGTTCATCACGATGTTGAGAAATTGACTTCCGTTTTTGGTCACATCATGTCCAATAGCCTGATTGGATAAGCACATGGCGATGACAGCGGCGGTGAAAGATGAACTCACCAGACTTTCGGTAACCAAACCTTGTTGTAGAAAGGCAGAGGTATCGGCTCTGCTCCGCTTTGCTGGCGGTCTGCACCTTGTAGCGGGAAAAATTCTAGTTGAGGTCGAACTCGATGCGGCGCAAAGTGCCCGGCGTCTGCGAAAAGATATAGCTGAGGTTTTTGGTCATGAAAGCGATCTTGCTGTCCTATCCTCCAGTGGATTACGCAAGGGCTCGCGGTATGTGGTGCGTGTGGTCAAGGACGGCGAAGCACTCGCCAGGCAGAGCGGATTGGTAGATGCGAACGGACGTCCAGTTCGCGGACTTCCTCCCCAAGTTGTTTCTGCCGCTATTTGCGATGCAGAAGCCGCATGGCGTGGTGCATTCATTGCACATGGATCATTGACAGAGCCGGGCCGATCTTCATCTTTGGAAATTACCTGCCCCGGTCCCGAAGCAGCCCTGGCGCTAGTTGGCTCGGCACGCAGGCTTGGAATCGCCGCCAAGGCTCGAGAAGTCCGAGGCGTTGACCGAGTTGTCATTAGAGATGGTGACGCAATTGGAGTCTTGTTGACCCGACTAGGTGCCCACGAAAGTGTTCTCGCATGGGAAGAGCGCAGAATGCGCCGAGAAGTTCGGGCCACTGCTAATCGCCTAGCAAATTTTGATGATGCGAATTTGCGACGCTCTGCCCGCGCAGCCGTTGCGGCATCGGCACGCGTCCAACGAGCCATGGAAATTCTGGGGAGTCACATTCCCGAGCACCTAAAAGAGGCGGGCGAATTGCGCATCACCCATGGCCAGGCCAGCTTGGAGGAGTTGGGTTCGCTGGCATCCCCGCCTATGACAAAAGACGCGATCGCGGGGCGAATTCGCAGACTATTGGCCATGGCCGATAAACGAGCCGGCGAATTGGGTATCGCCGACACTGAAGCAGGCCTATCGCCCGATTTACTCAATTAGATTTCGAAAAACAGGGGAATGCACGCCTGAAATTGGTGAATCGCGCCACCTGACTCCAGGCCAGCGATGAGCCAATGATAGGGTTTACCACGCACCCCAGCGCTGTGGCTCTTTACTTGCCACCCCTTTTGGAAAGCTAAGTGGGGACGACGACTAGCCTAAGCGAGGTTTACTGTGACTACTGTTGGAATTAATGGATTTGGGCGCATTGGCCGGAATTTCTTTCGCGCCGCGCTGACATCGCCAGATATCGAGATCGTTGGAATCAACGACCTTACCGATAACGCGACTCTGGCTCACCTGCTCAAGTACGACTCAATCCTGGGCCGCCTGGGACTTGAGGTGACTCATACTGCCGAGACGATTACCGTCGGCGGCAAGACCATCAGAGTCTTCGCCGAGCGCGACCCAGCGGCCCTGCCCTGGTCCGAAGTGGGCGCAGATGTAGTTCTGGAATCTACCGGCCATTTCACGAAGGCTGCCGATGCAAAAAAGCACCTGGCGGCAGGAGCCAAGAAGGTCATTATTTCGGCCCCAGCCACAGATGAGGATGTCACCATCGTTATGGGCGTCAATGACGATAAGTATGACCCCGCCATCCACAACATTATTTCGAATGCGTCGTGCACTACCAACTGTCTTGCACCCATGGCCAAAGTACTCAATGATCAGTTCGGGATTGTGCGCGGTTTGATGACAACGATTCATGCCTATACCAACGATCAGGTGATTCTGGATTTCCCGCACAAGGATTTGCGTCGCGCGCGTGCAGCGGCGACTAACATTATTCCAACCTCAACTGGGGCAGCTAAAGCAATCAGCTTGGTCCTTCCTGAACTCAAGGGCAAGCTCGACGGATACGCGATGCGAGTTCCCGTGCCAACGGGCTCAGTCACCGATTTAACCGTGGAACTTGCCAAAGAGGCCAGTGTGGCCGATATCAACGCGGCTATGAAGGCTGCAGCAACAAGTGGTCCTCTCAAGGGTTACCTTTCATACACTGAGGACCCAATCGTTTCCTCTGACATTGTCACCGATCCTTCCTCCTGCATTTTCGATTCTGGTTTGACTAAGGTCGTCGGACCCATGGTCAAGGTCGTGGGCTGGTATGACAACGAGTGGGGCTATTCGAACCGTCTAGTCGATCTCATCAAGATGGTTGGTCGCCGACTCTAATGTCTTCATCTCTTGCTGGACTTGAGATCGCAGGCAAACGGATTTTTCTCCGCTGCGATCTCAATGTTCCACTAAAAGAGGGCGTTATTACCGATGATGGTCGCATACGTGCATCATTGCCGACCATCAAATTTCTACTGGATGGCGGTGCCTCGATTGTTATCGGGGCACACCTTGGTCGTCCCAAGGGTGAGGTGAAACCAGAACTTTCCTTGGCGCCGGTGGCCAAACACCTCGCGCTACTACTTGGCATCCCAGTGGAATTCGTTCCGAGGAGTTCTGGCGAAATCGTCAGAAGCAAAGCGAAATCGCTTTTACCTGGCAGTATTCTTCTGCTTGAGAATTTGCGCTTCAACGCAGCTGAAACAAGCAAGGACGAAGCTGAACGTGTTGTATTTGCGAGGGAACTTGCCAGCCTAGTTGATGCATACGTTGGTGACGGTTTCGGTGCAGTGCATCGTAAACACGCCTCCGTTTTTGACCTCCCTAAACTACTCCCGCACGCGGCCGGTTTCCTGATTGAGGCCGAAGTCGCAATCCTAAAAAAATTGACGCAGAATCCGCAACTACCGTATGGGGTCGTCCTAGGCGGAGCCAAAGTTTCGGACAAAATCGGGGTTATTTCCAATCTGCTGGATAAAGTCAATGTTTTGGCCATCGGCGGGGGAATGGTTTTCACTTTCCTCGCGGCTCAAGGTAAAGGCATCGGTACCTCTCTAGTTGAGGTTGATCTGATTCCAACAGTCAAAGAAATTATCGCTCGTGCTCAGGGGATCGGTGTTGTACTTCACCTACCAACGGATATTGTGGTTGCTCCGAAATTCGCATCCGATGCGCCGGCTACGATAGTCAGTGCCGACGAAATTCCAGCGGATCAAATGGGATTGGATATCGGACCGGACTCGGCACGGGATTTTGCCCACGCGATCGAGGATTGCAAAACTGTTTTCTGGAACGGACCTATGGGAGTCTTTGAATTTGCTTATTTTGCAGCAGGGACACAAGTGGTCGCCCAGGCGTTAACTAAAGTTTCTGGAATATCGGTTGTAGGCGGCGGAGATTCCGCTGCCGCGGTGCGATCTCTGGGCTTTGCAGATTCAGACTTTGGTTATATCTCAACGGGTGGCGGAGCCTCCCTTGAGTATCTTGAAGGCAAGGAACTACCGGGACTTCAAGTCCTCGGTCTCTAAAGGTCTAAGGAACAAAGGAGCAATAATGCGTAAGCCACTCATGGCGGGTAATTGGAAAATGAACCTCAATCACCTTGAAGCCATCGCTGTCACACAGAAACTTGTCTACAGTTTGGACGACAAAGATTATGATGCCGTCGATGTAGCGGTTCTTCCACCCTTTACTGATATTCGCTCTGTGCAGACCCTCGTTGATGGTGATCGTCTTCGCTTACTCTATGGCGCCCAAGATCTCTCTCCTGATATCTCTGGCGCTTTTACTGGTGATATTTCTGGATCGATGCTGGCAAAGCTTGGTTGCTCCTTTGTCATCGTTGGCCACAGCGAACGTCGAACGATCCATCGCGAGGATGACGCATTAGTGAATCGCAAGATAAAGGCAGCCCTAGCAAATGAACTGACACCTATTTTTTGTGTTGGGGAAGAGTTGGCGGTGCGGGAGTCGGGGACCCATGTTTCCTATGTTGTTCGGCAAATCCGCGCAGGTCTGGTAAATCTCACTAAGCCGGAGTTAAAGAAGATTGTTATTGCCTACGAACCGATTTGGGCGATTGGCACTGGAAAGACTGCAACCGCCGAGGATGCTCAGGAAGTCTGCAGTGCTATTCGGGGAGAAATCGAGGAGATTGGTTCTCCCGAAATCGCCGTGGCCATGCGAATCCTTTATGGTGGTTCGGTTAAATCGGGCAATATCGGCGAAATAATGAAGCAGCCAGACGTGGATGGCGCCTTGATAGGCGGAGCAAGTCTTGATCCAGAGGAATTTGCCAGAATAGCTCAGTTCTACAAGCAGGTTCTATAAACACGGATGGGTAGGTTATCCTTCAGTTCTAGCTGTTCTAATCGGTCTAGGGAAGCGCGCACTAGCGAGATCCAATAAGGGGTATCAATGAAACTGGCACTGTCCATTCTGCTCGTGGTTACGAGCGTCCTGATGATACTTCTCGTGCTGCTTCATAAAGGTAAAGGCAGTGGCTTGTCGGATCTTTTCGGCGGCGGTGTTTCATCCAACTACGGTGGATCCTCAGTCGTAGAAAAAAACCTAGATCGAATTACCATTGTTGTTGGTGGACTCTGGTTTGCTGCGGTTGTCGCGCTGAGTCTGGCTTTAAAGTAGAGCGTCTGTTTCTGGAGCACTAAACAGCTGATCCAATTTTAACTAAAAGACCAAAACGAGGAGTAAATATGGCAGGCGGAAGCGCAATTCGAGGCAGCCGTGTTGGTGCTGGCCCAATGGGCGAGGCTGAGCGCGGGGAGTCAATCGGTCGATTTCAAGTTTCATACTGGTGCGCAAACGGGCACGAGACGCGACCCTCATTTGCCGAAGATGCCACTGTCGTCATTCCAGATGAATGGGATTGCCCTCGTTGCGGTTTTCCGGCAGGTCGCGATAAAGCCAATCCGCCCAGCCCTATTAAGAATGAGCCATACAAGACGCATTTGGCTTATGTGAAAGAACGTCGCAGCGACGCCGAAGGGGAGCAGATCCTAGAACAGTCCCTTCGCAAGCTTCGTGGAGACGACGAAGATTAAATAATTGCTCGTGCGGCGCCAAGTATTTCTGCGATGCCATTTTCGCGGTTGCGAAGGTGTAGCCGTAGAACTGTGCGTCCTCGCGAAGTTAGAGCCGCTCCATCCCCGAGGGCTTGGGCAGCAATTAGAGTCGCAAAGCTAAATTCTTTGCCAGGAATATCAATATCTGAATTTGACGCACCGGTTATCTGTAGGAAAACGCCATTTTGTTGCCCGCCTTTGTGGAACTGACCGGTGGAGTGAAGGAATCGTGGACCCCATCCAAAGGTGACGGGGCGCGAACTCTTGTCGGCAATAATTCTGCGTAATTGAGCCATCTCCACATCAATCTTTCTATCAAGGTATGCCATGATCGCGATGTATCCGTCGTCACCGACCGCGTCGATCACTTGAATTAATGCATCTTGAACAGTGTCGCCGTGACCGAAAATTTCGATTGAGCCATCCACCGCGGATGGCTTGAATATGGGGAGACTGCCCTCCCATGATTTCAGTAGAGAAGCAGTCTGTTCCTTCGCTTCGGTCACATTTGGTTGATTGAAGGGATTTGTCTCCAGGGCAAATCCAAGGAGGGCCGTTACCCACTCCCAGAAAATGAATTGCGCACCTAGTTCGCCCTCGACAACCAGATCGCTCTTTCCCGAAAATGCGATGCAAATAGCTTTACCCCCCACTGGCGATGACGTGGCTTCGATCACCACTGGAAGCCGCCCGGTACCTTCCTTACCGCTTGATTCGGCAATGAGTTGTTCAACCCAATCAGAGAGTCCCGGCATTCCAGAATCTGTGTCGCTAAATGCCACATACTGGCCAGATACGTACGAGAGCAGATAGGCCATGGCAACGGCCGGAGATTGGTTGCCCTGGAATGAAGCAATTACGTCAGCGGCTGCATCAAGCAGGAGAGATACATCGATTCCAATGAGCGCAGCAGGTAGGAGACCGAATGCAGTGAGCGCACTGTACCTTCCGCCGACATGTGGATCGGCATTGACTACGGTGAAGCCGCCTCTTCGCGCATCTTTATCCAATGGCGAATCTGGATCGGTGAGGATAATAATATGATTCATTGGATTGAGACCGGCCTTTTTAAATTGCGCTTCAAAAAGTGAACGCTGCGAAGATGTCTCAATCGTGGATCCTGATTTGGAGCTCACAACGACTACCGTCTTGGCAAGGTCGCCAAGCAACGCTTGGCCAATGTAATTGGGATCGGTACTGTCTAGGACGAATAAATCTTTCTTATAGGCGGCAGCAATTACTTCAGAGGCAAGGGAAGAACCTCCCATACCGCACAGAACGACCCTGGTGTAGGCCCGAAAGCGAGCCGATAACGCATCCAATTCCGGGAGTAATCTTCTAGACAATGATGCGCAATCTACCCAGTTGAGCCGAAAAGTTGCTTCAGCTCTTGCCGCCTCACCCCAAAGACCGGGATCCTTCTCCATTATTTTCTGGCTCGCTTCAACGAGTGCCAAGAAACGCGGATCAAGGTGATCAACCTTGGATGACATTGTGCCATGCAGTGAAATCACTCAGCAAGAACCTTTCCAACATTAGCGAGTAGTTCATTCCACGCTTCTGCAAATTTCTTCACGCCGTCCTTTTCCAATTCATCTGTCACCTGGCTCATTGAAACACCAACTTGCTCCAACGAATAGAAAACAGATTGTGACATCGCATACTTGGGTGCTAGACCTACCTCACCCAAGACGCCGTGATCGATGATGGCGTCCAGAGTCGCCTGAGGCATGGTGTTGACCGTATGGGGGGCGATCAGCTCGACAACATAGCGTGTGTCTTCATAAGCAGGATCTTTCACACCCGTGGATGCCCATAAGGGGCGCTGAATCCGCGCGCCGAGTGCCGCAAGCGCCTTCCAGCGCGTCGATGAACTTTGCGCTTCAAATGCCTGGTAGGCGAGTACCGCGTTGGCGATGGCAGCCTTTCCAAGTAGGGCAGTTGACGATGGGGTGTTGGCTTTTTTGAGAATAGCGTCCACCGCTGTATCTATTCGACTGACGAAGAACGAGGCCACTGAAGTGACATTGGAGAGAGATTGACCCGCGGCTAGTCGATTTTCTAACCCATCTAAGAAGGCCGCAAAGACTTGTAAGTACCGGTCGATGGAAAAGATGAGAGTGACATTGACACTGATGCCTTCTGAAATAAGGGTAGTAATTGCCCCAAGGCCCTCGTTAGTCGCCGGGATCTTAATCAGTGCATTGGGTCGATCGACGAGCTTCCAGAGTTGGCGACCTTGCGCGATAGAACCCTGCGTATCGTGTGCGAGTCGTGGATCCACTTCAATGCTGACTCGACCATCAATTCCGTCAGATGATTCATAGATCGCCGTGAATAGATCGCAGGCGTTTCGCACATCGTCGGTGGTGAGAATTTGCAGTACTTCTTCGACGTTGTGACCCTTGAGATTGCGGATGCTGGAAGCGTACTCCGTGCCTTTGGAAATGGCTGAATTGAAGATGCTGGGATTAGTTGTTACACCTACCACATTATTTTGAGCAATGCGATACGGCAGACTGTGTGGGTCGGTACCGGCAATTTTGCTGCGCGAAAGATCATCGAGCCAAATGGAAGTTCCCGCGCTAGAAATCTGCATGGTGATCAAAGTAGTCTCCCCAAAACTTCATCAACAATCCGCTCGGTGCTGAAACCAAATTGTTTGAATAGCATTGCCGCAGATGCAGAAGCGCCGAAATGCTCAAGTGAGATTGAAAACCCTTGGTCCCCTACGTAATCTCTCCACCCTTGGGCTATGCCTGCTTCAATGCTTATCTTCAAGGGCACTGATTGGGGCAGTACCTCATCCTTATAATCTTGGCCCTGCTGATCAAACCACTCTAAGCACGGTGCGCTGACGACTCGGGTTGGCACTCCTTTAGATTCGAGGATTTCCTGCGCGGAGACTGCGAGGCAAACTTCTGACCCGGTGGCGATCAATATCGCCTTGGGTACTGCGCTGGCCTCCCTCAGGATGTAAGCGCCTTTTTCTAGGCCGCGCGCGCTGTTAAAGATGCTTCGATCAAAGATTGGCAAGTTCTGTCGCGAAAGTAGTAGGGCGCTGGGCATGTCATGAGAAAGAATTACTCGCCAAGCTTGCGCAACTTCGTTGGCATCTGCCGGTCGTACCACCGAGAGATTTGGAATTGCTCGCAGTGCCGCAATGTGCTCGACCGGTTGATGCGTAGGTCCGTCCTCACCTAGGCCGATCGAATCGTGGGTCCAGACATAAGTGACGCCCAGGTTCATCAAGGCGGCCAGTCGAACGGCTGGGCGCATGTAGTCGCTAAAGACTAGGAATGTTCCACCGTATGCGCGAGTTAGCCCATGCAATGTAATGCCATTGAGAATGGATCCCATGGCATGTTCTCGAATACCAAAGTGAACTATTCGTCCATAAGGATTCGCTCCGGGAATCGAGCTGGAGGCAGGCAAGAAAGACCCGCCGCCTTCGATCGACGTGTTGTTGCTTTCGGCCAGATCTGCTGAGCCGCCCCAGAATTCCGGCAAGACCTTTGCAAGTTCGGCGATAACATCGCCAGATGCTTTGCGCGTGGCGATCTCCTTGTCGGGTGAGAAAACCGGAAGGAGATTCTCCCAAGCAGTTGGCAGTTGGCGCTGTCTCAGTCGCTCCAATAACTGAGCACCGACGGGATTGGATTCTTCCCATTGAAGAAATTTCTTATTCCAATCACGGTGTACAGCGGCGCCCCGTACTTTGACTTCCCGAACATGTTCGAGAATTTCTTGGGGCATCGCGAATTTCTCTTCCGGATTCAACCCGAGAGCGATCTTGGTTTCGGCGACTTCCGGATCTCCTAGGGCAGAACCGTGAGACTTGGATGTACCTTGGGCGTGGGGAGCCGGCCAGGCAATAACGGATTTCATATGAATAAAGGTCGGCATTAACTGCTGGGCCTTCGCCTCAACCATGGCGAGTTCGACTGCCTCAATATCGATATTCCCACTTGCATGAGCCGCTACATCAATGACGTGCCAGCCGTAAGCGCGATATCGTGCTGAAACATCTTCGGTGAATGCGAGATGGGTGTCGCCCTCTATGGAAATTCTATTATCATCATAAATAAGGTTGAGATTTCCCAGACTCTGAGTGCCTGCAAGAGATGATGCTTCAGAACTTACGCCCTCTTCCAGATCACCATCTGAGCATATTACCCATATTTGATGGTCAAATATGCTGGTGCCCGACGGCGCATCTGGATCAAGCAGACCTCGTTCATAACGTGCAGCCATCGCCATTCCGACACCGTTGGCGACGCCCTGTCCAAGCGGACCGGTAGTTGTTTCCACTCCGGCGGTGTGACCGTACTCTGGATGTCCTGGTGTGAGAGAGCCCCAAGTACGAAACTCTTGCAAGTCTTTCATCTCGAGGCCGTATCCACTGAAGAACAATTGAGTGTAAAGAGTCAGTGATGCGTGACCACACGAAAGAATGAAACGATCTCGCCCAAGCCAATGTGGATCATTTGGATCATGCACCATGTAACGTTGGAAAAGCGCATACGCCACGGGTGCTAATGCCATAGCTGTACCGGGATGACCATTGCCAACTTTCTGCACCGCATCCATCGCAAGGGCTCGCGCATAGGCGATGGCGCGATCGTCTAACTCACTCAAGGGGGCCAACTTCTCGCTCACTTCTTTCTCCCTTTGTACGTCACTTAGTTGCTAGATTTACTCGCCATGCGCTAATCCAAATCAAAGTCACGCCCAACAGATGCGCACCAACTAGCAGTTCTGGCAAGCCTCGATAATACTGAAGAAAACCGATTGTGCCTTGTGCGATGAGAACTATCCCAAATATTGCTGTTCGTTTTCGCAGGGCCTGGTACTTCGATGTGACCAGCAACATGAGGAGCGTTAGGGCCGCAAGGCCAATAACTAGGTCCGCGTGCATCCATGCAATGAACTGCATATGAATGTGAAATCGCGGCGCTGAACTATCGCCAGCGTTGGGCCCACTGCCGGTGACTAGGGTGCCCACAGCGATAACCCATGCGGTAAGAATCAGATGCGCTCTTGTCATGATCTTTACGCCAGGGCGCACTGTTGGAAAAGTGATCGATTCCAGAGATCTGCGCTCGTACAACGAGGTGCCGGCAGCGATTAGAACCATAGAGAGAAGAAAATGGGAGGCAACTGCAAATGGATTGAGGTGGGTGAGAACGGTGACCCCGCCCAAAGGAATTTGCAAGAGAATGCCGACCAATTGCCCAATAGCAAGTGCGCGAATATCGCGTCGCTTAAGTAGTACAACTGTAACTAGGGCAACGATTGACGCGCTCAGAAGTCCCAGGGTAATGAGGCGGTTTCCGAATTCAATCCAGACGTGGACCTGTCCTTGAGCTTGGTGGGGAACCGGTGTATACGAACCACTCGTGCATTTGGGCCAAGTTGGGCATCCCAGACCCGAACCTGTAATACGGACAGCACCGCCTGAAACAACCAGGCCTGCTTGGAGTACAAGTAGCGTGCCAAGAATGGGCGAAAGTGCCCTGGTGAGTCGAATCTGCATGCGGGCAAGCCTAAGTGTTGGGTAGGGCGTGGGAGGACTATTGGCTTCAAACCACCGACTGGCGAAATGTATGGAATTACGACACACTTCTGTTGTGAAAAAGATGCCCTCGAGTGAGGCTGAGGATCCGCGTACCAGGGACCTCGTGGCACGCTCAATTCTGGAAAATGGGCCGATGAGCGCAGGCGTCCTGGGGGAGAAATTGGGGTTCACGCCAGCGGGAATACGACGCCATCTGGATTCCCTTGTGGCAGAGGGACTCCTTGAAGCAAGAGAGCCTCATGTGGTCAGTGGTCGAGGACGAGGTCGTCCTTCCAAGGTTTTCGTGATGAGTGATGCGGGCAGAGAAAGATTTGAGCATTCCTATGATGACCTGGCAGTGTCGGCGCTTAAGTTTCTCCAAGGAGAGATGGGGCCAGAGGCATTGATGGCTTTTGCGCAAATGCGAGCATCTGACATTGAACGCACCCTCAGCACTCTCATCGATTCCCAAATGAGTTCGGCGGCACGGACGCAGGCACTAGCGCAATTCCTTACGACAGAGGGGTATGCCGCAAATGTTCTTCCGCGCGAACAGGGCGAAGAACTTTGCCAGCATCACTGCCCAATAGCCCATGTTGCATCCCAATTTCCACAATTGTGCGAGGCGGAAACCCAAGCTTTCTCTCGCCTTCTAGGTACACATGTTCAACGATTAGCAACGATCGCACACGGCGACGGTGTTTGCACCACGTATATCCCGCGAATAGTCCACACAACACGTTTAGGGGGAAGTTGATGACTACTGCACATCCAGAACTTGAGGGCTTAGGTCGATACGAGTACGGCTGGTCAGACTCCGATGCCGCAGGAACGAATTCTCGCCGAGGCATCAACGAAGATGTCGTCCGAGATATCTCGAGTAAAAAATCAGAGCCGCAATGGATGCTCGACCTGCGTCTTAAAGGATTGAAACTCTTCGAGAAGAAGCCGATGCCGACATGGGGATCGGATTTGTCAGGAATCTTCTTCGACACAATCAAATACTTTGTGCGTTCAACGGAGAAGCAGGCGACTACGTGGGATGACCTGCCCGATGATATAAAGAATACTTATGACCGTTTAGGAATCCCAGAGGCAGAAAAACAACGGCTCGTCTCGGGGGTCGCTGCGCAATACGAGTCGGAAGTTGTTTACCACTCAATTCGTGAGGACTTGCAAAAACAAGGGGTCATCTTTCTTGATACCGATACTGCGCTCAAAGAGCACCCGGAACTCTTCCGGGAATATTTCGCTACCGTTATTCCGGTAGGAGATAACAAGTTCGCTGCACTCAATACATCTGTATGGTCTGGCGGATCGTTTATATATGTCCC
Source organism: Candidatus Nanopelagicales bacterium (assembly GCA_038244965.1). Lineage (GTDB taxonomy): Bacteria > Actinomycetota > Actinomycetes > Nanopelagicales > Nanopelagicaceae > QYPT01. The sequence goes on from JBBRSY010000023.1 coordinate 16,571, forward strand.
GAAGGGCGTGCATGTTGATATCCCACTTCAGGCATACTTCCGAATTAATACTGAAAATATGGGGCAATTCGAACGCACTTTGATTATCGCCGATGAGGATTCATACATCCATTACGTCGAAGGCTGCACGGCTCCTATCTATTCTTCAGACTCTCTGCACTCGGCAGTGGTCGAAATTATTGTTAAGAAAGGCGCTCGCGTTCGCTACACGACGATTCAGAATTGGTCTAACAACGTCTATAACTTGGTCACAAAACGCGCGACATGTGCTGAAGGTGCAACCATGGAATGGATTGACGGAAATATAGGTTCTAAAGTGACTATGAAATATCCGGCGGTATTCCTACTTGGACCGCATTCGAAAGGTGAGACCCTCTCCATCGCATTTGCTGGAGAAGGCCAGCATCAAGATGCTGGGGCAAAGATGGTTCACGCTGCGCCTTACACTTCATCGACCATTATTTCTAAGTCAGTTGCGCGAGGCGGGGGGCGCACCTCATATAGAGGGCTCGTCCAAATTCAAGAAGGAGCACATCACTCTAAGAGCACGGTCAAGTGTGACGCGCTACTCGTTGATACGATCTCGCGCTCTGATACCTATCCATATGTGGATATTCGCGAGGACGACGTGTCAATGGGGCACGAAGCGACGGTATCGAAAATTAGTGATGATCAGCTGTTTTACTTGATGTCACGCGGATTATCTGAAGATGAAGCCATGGCCATGATTGTTCGTGGCTTCATTGAACCAATTGCGCGAGAGCTTCCGATGGAGTATGCCCTTGAGCTAAACCGGCTAATCGAGCTACAAATGGAAGGCGCGGTTGGCTAATGTCTGTGCTTGCTACCAATTACCTTGTCCCAACGGGCCGTGAAGAAGCGTGGAGATTCACGCCCTTGAATCGACTTGCTGGGTTACATGATGGCACATCTCAAAGGAGTAATCGGAAGTCGCTGGAAGTCGCAGGGATTTTACCAAGCGGAGTCAGCGCAGCGCGAATATCGCGCGGTCTCGTTTCGCAGGTATCAGAGAGTGATGATGTGATCGTCGCGCGGATCCATGATGAAGTAGAAGACGTCTTTGTTCTTGACGTTGCGCAGGACACGCACTTGTCGCAACCCATACACCTCGATCGCGCAGCTGGAGGAAGAGCGGACAGCGCAGAGCTTTCGCAGGTTCGCATAAATATCGGTATTAATTCGACTGCCACCATCATCATTGAGAATAGTGGCTCGGCAATTCTCGGTGAGGACATTGAAATTGTGCTCGCTCCCGGCGCGCACCTCACATTCGTGACTCTGCAAGAGTGGGCAAATGACGCGGTTCACGTTGCGCGTCACCATGCCATCCTTGATCGAGATTCGACCTTCAAATCCGTGACGGTCACAGTGGGCGGCTCGCTCGTTCGATTGCTACCGACGGTCGAGTTCGCGGGTCCGGGATCTTTTGCCGATTTGGCTGGCGTCTACTTTGCTACCGCTGGTCAGCACTTGGAACATCGAATTCATATCGAACATGGAATTCCTCATGCGAAATCTAGAGTGAACTATAAGGGCGCCTTATCTGGGGATAAGGCTCACACCGTATGGATTGGCGATGTCTTCATCAGGGCAGCGGCAGAAGGCACCGATACTTACGAACTTAACCGGAATTTGCTTTTAAGTGATGGAGCCCGTGCTGATTCTGTCCCCAATCTCGAGATTGAAACTGGCGAAATTATTGGTGCGGGACATGCAAGTACAACCGGACGCTTTGATGATGAACAACTCTTCTATTTGATGTCGCGCGGAATTCCCATGGATGAGGCACGCCGACTAGTTGTACGGGGATTTTTCGCGGAAATCATTTCTCAAATCGAAGACGAAGTGATTCAAGAACGTCTGATGTCACGCATCGATGGAGAATTGGAAAAGGTAGGTCACTAGAAAATGTCAGACTTATCGTTTTCGCGACTGGAGCAGAATAAGCCAGTGCGTCTGGAAAAAAACGGACATTCAATTTGTGTTGCCCGCATTGGTGATGAGGTTTTCGCAATTGGTGATACCTGCACGCATTCTGAGGCCTCTCTTTCCGAGGGCGATATTTCCGACACTCGCATTGAATGTTGGCTCCACGGCGCAGAATTCGATCTTCGAACTGGTGTAGCCGTAACACTTCCCGCGGTAGAGCCGGTTAAGTCTTACCCCGTTCACATTGTTGCTGATTCCGTTACGATCGAAATTTAGAGAAAACCGAAAGAGGAGAAGATGAGTACACTTGAAATTCGCGGCCTAGAGGTAGTGGTCAATACTGACAAAGGGGCGATTGAGATTTTGAAGGGCGTAGACTTAACGATTCGCTCGGGAGAAACTCATGCCATCATGGGACCGAACGGTTCTGGCAAATCGACCCTTGCCTATTCAATTGCGGGCCATCCGAAATACACCGTTACTGGCGGGAGCGTAACCCGGGACGGTGCCGACGTTCTGGCGATGAAAGTTGATGAACGCGCCAAGGCGGGGTTATTTCTTGCGATGCAATATCCGGTGGAAGTTCCAGGCGTATCAGTTTCCAATTTCTTACGAACCGCCGCCACGGCGCTGCGTGGTGAAGCGCCTAAATTGCGAACGTGGGTGGGCGAAGTTAAAGCGGCGATGAACGCCCTTAACATGGATCCAGGCTTCTCTGAACGTAACGTGAACGAAGGCTTTTCCGGCGGTGAGAAAAAGCGTCATGAGATCATGCAACTGGAATTACTTCGGCCGAAAATCGCAATACTTGACGAAACTGACTCAGGGCTCGATGTTGACGCCCTTCGAATAGTTTCTGAAGGAGTCAACCGCGCCAAGGCTGCGAATAATCTAGGCGTCCTCCTCATCACCCATTACACTCGAATTCTTCGCTACATCAAGCCTGATTTCGTTCACGTATTTGCCAATGGGCACATCGTTGAAGAAGGCGGACCAGAACTTGCTGACAAATTAGAGGAGAAAGGTTATGCCGAGTACGTCGGCAGCTAGCCAACTCACTCACACAACTATGTCCCTAAATGCAGCCCTCATTCGCAGAGATTTTCCCATCTTTGATCGCACCATCCGCGGAGAGAATCGGCTCGTTTATTTAGATAGTGGTGCCACTAGCCAGAAACCGAATGCCGTTATTGATGCCGAAGCGAATTTCTATAGGCGCCACAATGCGGCAGTTCATCGGGGTGCCCATCAGTTGGCCGAAGAAGCCACGGAGGCATACGAGGGCGCGCGGGCAATTGTTGCGAATTTTCTCGGCGCCCGAGCAGATGAAATAGTTTTTACAAAGAGTGCGACTGAGAGTCTTAATCTCTTGGCATACGCGATGGGTAATGCTTCCGTGGACACCCGTTTTCATATGGGCGAAAGTGATCGAATTGTCGTCACCGAGATGGAACACCATGCAAATCTCATTCCTTGGCAACAATTATCCAAGCGCGCAGGCTCGCAATTGTCATGGTTCGACGTTGATGCAGATGGGCGATTAGATCTCAGCCGCATTGATTCGGTTATAACTGCTGAGACCAAGATTGTCGCATTGACACATCAGTCCAATGTGCTGGGAACCATCAATCCGCTTGAGGCGATCGTCTCACGGGCGCACGAAGTTGGGGCAATCGTCATTCTTGACGCATGCCAGTCTGTGCCTCATATGAAGATCGACGTGAAAGCTCTTGGCGTAGATTTTCTGGCCTTCTCAGGCCATAAGAGTCTGGGTCCAACGGGTGTCGGAGTGTTATGGGGGCGTCCCGCCCTTTTGGATGAACTACCCCCGTTTCTCTTTGGTGGTTCGATGGTTTCAAGTGCAACTATGACCGATGCGACTTGGGCTCCGGTACCACGAAAATTCGAAGCCGGAGTTCCGAACATGGCCCAGGCGGTAGGCCTTGGTGCCGCCCTGGAATATTTGGAGAAGGTCGGAATGGACGAAATACACGCCCATGAGATTTCTTTGACGGGACGGTTACTTGCGGGTCTGGAAACCATCGAAGGAGTAAACATCTTCGGACCGACAGATTTGGAAATGCGCGGTGGAGTTGTGGCATTTACCGTTGAGGGCCTTCACCCCCACGACATAGGGCAGTTCCTGGACAGTCAGGGCATTGCCGTTCGGACTGGCCATCACTGCGCGTGGCCGCTTAACAAGAAATTTGGGGTGAACGCAACCGTTCGAGCCTCTTTATATCTTTATAACGATGAGGCAGATATTGATGCTCTGATCAATGGTGTTCGCCAAGCCAAGAAATATTTCGGTGATAGATAATGCAATTGGACAATCTATACCAAGAGGTAATTCTGGATCACTACAAACATCCAGAGCACAAGGGTCTGGCGGCTAACTATGACGTTCAGGTGCATCATGTAAACCTCAGTTGTGGCGATGAGATAACCATGAACCTTGCCCTGGTCGATGGAGTAGTTGTATTGACCTGGAATGGCGTGGGGTGCTCCATTTGCATGGCCAGTGCATCCATGATGGCCGGACTGCTTACGGGAAAAACATTGGATCAGACTCGACCTATCGTGGACTCATTTGTGGCCCTAATGCAGAGCAAAGGCACACAAA
>JBBRSY010000024.1:0-19910 GCA_038244965.1 Candidatus Nanopelagicales bacterium
GATCAAGAATTCCTTCGGTCTGTCCAAGCGCGAAATCCAGATATTGGAGATGGTTTCCCGGGGGGTCACTAATAAGAACATAGGTGAGCAACTCAATTTACGTAGTCGTACCATTGAGGTTCACATGCACAACATATTTATGAAACTGGATGTCTCCACTCGCACCGAGGCCGTAACCAAGGCACTTCGAGACCGCTCAATCAAACTGCCCTGATATAACGCCCATGAAATCGGAGACCCGAGCGACCACAAATTTCAATAAATGGGTGCTTCCATATCGCGATTATCGTTTCTGGCTGAATTTGACTTTTATTTTGGCTTCTAGCCTTCAACTCGTCTCCCTACAAGTCAAGGCAATTTCCCTTGACTCCCTTGATGCACAACTTGCATCATCTGTAGTTTTAAGATCATTCGGTCTCTTCCTGCTGGTAGCGGCACTAATATCAGCAGTACTTTTCGGATTACCCGGCGCGCTTTCTACCATCTGCATCACCGCAATACTTCTGATACCTAAATTTATTCAATGGTCGCCCGCGCCATATGTCAACGTCATACTTGTGCGATATGCCGTAATGGCTGCTCTCGTACTGACTGTTGGGTACACGGTGTCTCGCGAAGAGAATGCACACCTGAAAATGCAAGACTTAAACCGACAGATGAAGGAAATCCTGGCCGAGAAAGAGCGATTCTTCAAGCTTGCCAGTGAAGCACAGGAGAATGAAAGGCGACGCATTTCTCGGGATTTGCATGACGATTCACTTCAGTTGCTAGCGGCGGTAAGCCTTCAACTGGACGCTGCAATAAATGCAGATGATTCAATAGCTGCCCATGCCCAAATGTTCCGCGCCAAGGAAACAATCACCCAAACCAGCGATGCCATTCGACGCTATTGCGAAGCATTACGGCCGTTGCTCCTGGATACACTTGGACTTTGCCCATCTGTCGAATTGATAGGTCGAGAACTCGAGAAGGACTCCGGAATTAAGTTTAATTTCGAAACTGAAGGTGAACCGCGGCTAATTCGAGATGACGATCGGATCCATGTTTTTCGAGTTATGCAGGAGGCCTTTCACAACATTGAAAAACACTCCAAGGCGACTGCCGTTCGAGTCCGTTGGATATACAGTGAGAAGGAATTGGAGGTAACGGTGACTGATAATGGGATAGGAATGTGGAATCTCGGTCCCGCTCCAGCAAGATCGCTAGGAATCCAGGGAATGTACGAACGGATGGAACTCGTAGGAGGAAGACTGGCCATTGACAGCCAACCCGGGTTTGGAACCAAAGTCTCACTACAAATTGCCCTCGACTAAGAATTTACTCGTCCAAACTGATTATTTTGCCAAAAATTGGTGACGGGGGCGCTCCTTTCGATTATTCTCTTGAGTAGTTTAATGAGTTGACAAGCACGACGGAGGAGAGCCGTTATGTCAGATACACGATGGATTGCCCAGAAGGTGTCGACTCTCTTCGATGAGGCCGTCCCGATAAAGATTGCCGCCTTTGATGGCAGCGCTGCCGGCAACCTTGATTCGCCCAATATTTTGGAAATTAAGTCACCCCTTGCGCTGCGCTACATCCTGAGCCATCCGGGCGATCTGGGTTTGGCGCGCGCATACATAACAAATCAACTAGATATTCGCGGAGATATCCATCAAACTCTCCTCGCCCTGAAAGATTTCATCAAGCGTCCCATGCCCGTGGACGGATTGGCAAAATTAGTGACCGCGGTTGGGCCCACGGCAATGTTGCGGCCTGATCTGCCGGCCGAAGAGGCACCGCCGCGGTATCGCCGCGGACTTCTTCATTCATTGACGCGGGATAGATCGGCAATCGCACATCATTACGATGTCTCCAACAATTTTTACTCCATGATCTTGGGTCCGACCATGGTCTATTCCTGCGCAATCTTCGACTCTGAGAAAACACGGCTGGAAGAGGCGCAAATAGAGAAAATTGACCTCATCTGCAGGAAACTCAACTTAAGACCAGGAATGAAATTACTAGATGTCGGCTGCGGCTGGGGCACGTTGATTCTGCATGCGGCAAAGGAATATGGGGTGAAAGCGGTTGGTGTCACCTTGAGCAGAAATCAAGTGGAATTGGCACAAGTCAGAGTCGATAAGGCGAAATTGGACAAGAGTATTGAAATTCGGCTGCAGGACTATCGCGAGGTAGCAGACATGGACTTTGATGCTATTTCGTCGGTAGGAATGAGCGAGCATGTTGGCGATTCGAAACTTGATCTCTACTTCAAACAACTTCACAATCGAATCAAGGAACAAGGAAGGGTTCTCAACCACTGCATAACCAGACCGACTTCGCTCGAGCGGGCGCGGACCGGAGCCTTTATAGACCGATATATCTTCCCCGATGGTGAACTTAGTGCCCCCAGCCGAGTTATCCAGGCCATGCACAATTCCGGATTCGAACTTCGACACAGCGAAAATCTGCGCGAACACTACGCCAAAACCTTGGCGAAGTGGTGTCAGAACTTACAAGCACATTGGGAGGAAGCGGTGGCTGAAGTTGGCGTGAATCGTGCCAGAATCTGGAATTTGTATATGACACTTAGCCAGATCGGTTTCGAATCAAATTCTATTCAAGTACATCAATTCCTGGGGGTAGCCAATAACGCGGCCGGAGAGAATGGCTTGCCGCTACGGCTTCGGTTCTGATATCAAGCGCAGTCGTTGGGCATCCATGTTCATTACGGCTATAAGCCTCTGCGTTGGATATTGAACTTCGACAATTCTATTCGAATTCGGTATGGAAACTCTTATTCTTCGAGGGTAGGACGAGTCAGTGCTGCCGATGGTCCCGTTTGGCAGAAGGAAATCATCTCTATCCGAGCTGATGTTAGATAGCGCGCCCTGTTCGCTCGCTAGGGTATTTGCATACGTTTCAATCGTTAAGTTGAACCGGTCCGGATGATTAAGGCTCACTCCTTGTGCCAAATAAGTAACAATGATCTCGCTGCGATCTGTACAACAGCACGCGGTCGCACTAACTGATCAGTTCTTGCTTGGCCCCCGACACTATTGAAGATTCCAAAAAATAGCACGACCACCAGCGCTGAAAATATTGCGTCAAGCAAGATATTACGTTTGAAATGCGGATGTGCGTTGATGTACCTGGCAAAGATCTTACGTTCTTTTCTGAAATAAGTCAGGAAGGAACCGGTGGATTGCTTCATTTCAATCATGCTTCTCCGACGTAGATATCTGCACCGAATCCCCCTTTGCTTGCGCGTGTCTATCCACGGAAGGGGACCATCTATATGCCTTAATACATGTGTGAGGCCCCTCGAATTAGATGTTCGAGGGGCCTCACTATGTCGTCACGCTACGCGGGTGAATAATTTCTGTGATCACTATCGACCGACGAAAGCCGACGGAACAGCGTCTCCTTAAGTTTCCCTAAAAAGACTCACCGTATGTAGACCGACTCGAACCTGCCGTTTTCCCAACCCTCACGTCGTCGCCGTGTTGGTAACTTCGCGAGGCGAAGCACCAGGATTGTTTCCCGATCCGCTTCCTATTAACCTAGACCGAAATCTAAATCAAGAGGACAGGACATGTATAGAACTGCCTGAACCCATTGTCAATAGGTGCGGTCTAATTTCTCAGTGACAGCACTAGATTCTACTTTTCAATAACAAGTGTGGACTGTCCTGGAATCATCACGATTCTCGCCCCTTTAAGTGTGGCCAATGCGCACGTTCCGGCGCTCGTGCCTTGAACAACGACCTTCCAGTCCGCCTTACTTGGCAAAGTGATTTTGCTGGGGCGAGAATTTGGATTGTGAAACACGAGAATTGAACTCCAAGTGTCTTTCAAAGCCTTGCCATTTAGGTAATAGCCAATTACATTGTTTGGCTCTTTGAGAAAAGTCAGATTTCTCTTCACTGTCGATGAAGCAGACATTCGAAAGGCGGGATGGGAAAGGCGAAGTGCGATTAACCCCTTGTAGTAATTGAGCGTCGTTGCATTTTTAGAACGTAGATTCCATTTCAATGAGTTGACCGAGTCGGAGGATTTATAACTATTGGAATCTCCATTTTTCGAACGCAAAAACTCTTGACCTGCCTGCATAAATGGAACCCCTTGGGCCAAAAGTGCAATCGATGCCGAGAATCTATCTAGTAGTTCAATTTTTGCGGGGCTTGCTCCCTTAACACTTGCCGTCAGCTTGTCGAAAAGTGTGAGATTGTCATGTGATTCCACGTAGTTAACAGATTGAGACGGATCCTTCGTTGTCCATTTTCCATCGATCCCTTTGCCGTAATCAATATTGCCCACTATCCCAACTTTTACATGCTCAATCTGACTTACCTTTCCAGTTGCGTATCCCTGATCGGCAGAGTCAAAGACTGAGCCCTTAATCCCGTCCCGAAGTTCATCATTAAATACCGCAATTCCGCTAAGGCTGGCAATGTTCTTCTGGTTTGCCCGATCGGATGCAGCAAGTGTTCCCATATCCCAACCTTCACCAATAATAAGAATACTTGGGTCAATCGCATCCAGGGTTTTACGAATCTTTTGCATCGTGGCTATATCAAGGAGCCCCATGAGGTCAAAACGAAAACCATCGATGTGATATTGAGATGCCCAGTATCTAACCGAATCAACAATGAACTTACTGACCATCGGACGTTCAGAGGCCACGTCGTTCCCGACGCCACTTCCGTTGGCCAGGGTTCCATCAGCGTTGGTGCGGAAAAAATAACCGGGAACAATCTTTTCTTCGCTGAAATCTGCGGCATTAAAAACGTGATTGTAAACCACATCCATCATCACGCGAAGTTTGTCGTCGTGAAGCACTTGAACTGCCGTTTTGAGTTCTGTTATCCGATTTGTCGGGTTATGCGGATTTGTCGAGTAGGACCCCTCTGGAACATTGTAATTTTGTGGGTCATATCCCCAGTTAAATGTGGGCGATGATTCATCAACGGAGGCGTAATCAAAAACGGGTAGCAACTCCACATGAGTCACGCCCAGATCTTTGATGGCACTAACGCCCGTTGGCGTTCCTGCGCTTGATTTCGTCTTTACCTCAGTCAGTGCCAAATACTTGCCCATATGCGCAGCGGGAATATTGCTGGAGGAGTCCATTGAGAGGTCTCGAATATGCAATTCATAGATCACGGCATCGGTAGGTTTGCCGCTAAAGGATGGCTTAGATGAAGTCCAAGAATTGGGATTTGTTTTTATTAGCTCAACAACTACACCGTGAATTCCATTGATCGTACTGGCTCGAACGTAGGGATCAACAGCTTCACGCTCGACTCCGCCAACGGTTACCCGATAGTTATATATCGTGCCATTCAAATCACCCTTAACGGCGGTAATCCATGTTCCGTTTACATCAGAACTCAAATGAGTCACCACACCTTGGGGGGCAGATGAAGATTCGCTGGGATAGGTGACCAGATCAACGCTGGTTGCAGTCGGAGCCCAGACTCGAAACCGCGTTTCTTGCGGCGAATAGGTGTTACCGAGATCATCGCCGGCGTAGGTGTATCGGGCATTGAAGGCGTCTGAATTCATGATCTGTCCAGGCGTTGACGTCGCCTTGCCGAATTTTGCATGGTTGACCGTATAGGACTTGCCCAGGACAAGATCTGAATCCAGATTAAGGGCCAATCTGCTTGCGCTCGCAGTAGAACCGTTGAGGGGGGTAACGGAGGTGACGTTAACGCCGTCCGAAATCGTGAAACCTTCATTTCCAGAACCAGTTAGCGCAAGTTTGGCGCTGAGATCAACCGTAATTTGGCGAAAGCCATCGATGCTGGCTGATCTGATGGTTGACTTAGCAGTCGGCGCGGAGGTGTAGATCTGTGTATCGGCTTGGATTAGCCAGATCTCCGCATTTCCGTTGGAATCAAAATTGTTGATGAAACGGTCATCCGAAACATCTTTGGACGCCCAATTATTCAAACGCACGATGAAACCTAAATTATCAAAATTTTGCATTGCAGGAATATCTATCGTAAGCACTTTTCCAAAAGAATCCGTGCCGTTGAATTCGACGCCCGTAGGTGAAACGGACACATCGCCAGCAGTACCAGCGACGTTCTTCCATAACCAAAGATTCCAACCGGGGTAATCATCTCCAGGGCGTTGGTAATGAATGATCAGGTGAACCGTTGCAGGAGCAGCAGAAGCGATCTGTGGCAAAGTTCCAACGAGCAGTATTGCGACAACTGCAACCCCAAAAGATCTTTGAAAGGCTCGGCCATTAATTACTTTGATATTCATATATTCCTCCCACGGGTGATTGAAATCAAAGCACACGTGAAGGGTTTCATTAAGTTAAAAATGCCGTACTCAGGCTCGTTTATCGGATTGTTACAGGATAGGGTTTTTGCAGAGATAGTCACCTCCCGACATTTGGAAATATACTGACACCGAGCGATTGTGAAGGTTGAGATTATGGAGCAATGGCAAAAGTGGACCGATGATGACTCCCGCGCGTTCATAACCGCGCCTTCAAAGCTCGATGACAAGTATTCTCGAGGAGTGTTAGGCGTAATAGCGGGATCGATTCAATATCCTGGAGCTGCCGTCATGGTCTGCGAAGGTGCGCTGCTCACAGGCGTCGGGATGGTCCGATATCTCGGACCATCCAAAGCCGAAAACCTCATGCTTACACACCGACCTGAAGTGGTTACCCAAGACGGTCAGGTACAAGCGTGGACGATCGGATCAGGGATTGATCCGAATGAAATCGGCTGGCGACGCCAACGCACAATGAAAGCCAAGGTTGAACAGTTGATTCCAGTAATTCTTGATGCCGGCGGACTCTCGCTCCTGCCTCAATTACGAGCACCCGGGATCATCACGCCCCATTATCGAGAACTTGCCTCTTTATTACGGTCCTCTGGAACACCGGTAACTGACGTCCAAATACAGAGCGAACCGAAAAAATGGGCTCGTTTTGCCTGCGAAGCCTTTCAGGTCACGGTCTTACTGAAAGGAAATGTCAGTTACGTAGCATCCAAGGACCGCGGGATTGAACTTCCCCCCGCTAGCCCCTGGCTAGCCACGGCGGGGACAGGAGATGTGCTGGCCGGAATTGTTGGGGCGTTGGTCGCCACTCACTCACGTGAAATCGCCAATCAACCCGAATTTCTTGCGGATTTGGCAGCGACCGGCTCCCTAATTCACGCGAAAGCGGCTGAGGTCGCATCCAACGGTGGCCCGATAACCGCTATGAGCCTCGCGCACGCGATTCCAATAGTGATTAGTGACCTATTGCATAAAGCAGGCTAGTCCCGACCCTGCCTGCAAAGAGTTACTTTTGACCATGCTTCAAAGGGTGTTACTCGTAAACGACGATGCATTTGAACTCATCACGCTCGCCGAAGCCATGCGACTTAGGGGTGTCAACATCGTCGGAGAAGCACACACCCCCGCAGCCACCGAGAATCTTTTTAAGACGTTACTACCTGATGTCGTGGTAATCGACGCGCAATTCGACAACCATCGTGGCATCTCTCGAGCGCAAAGTATGCGGAGAACAAATCCCGATCTCGGATTGGTCATCACATCTGCCTGCCCGGACCTTCGCCTCATCGGGCTTCGCGAAGCAGATATTCCCGATGGTGCACAAATTGTTCTCAAACGTTCACTGGCCGATCTCAATGTCCTCTGCGATGCAATACCAGATTCAATCCATGCCCGCGAGTGCCAGGAAGAAAAGCAATGGGTGAACAAATCCGTTTCACGCCATGAGAAATCCTTTTTCGCCACTCTCAACCAATTCACAGATGTGCAAGCCGAGACACTTCGACTCGTTGCCATGGGATTGAGCAATGGAGAAATAGGTCGTCAACGTTATGTGAGTGAAAAATCAGTCGAACAGATTGTCGCGCGAATTGCCTGTCACCTGGGAATCAGCCCTGATCGCAGCCATAATCTCCGGGTTTTATTGACTATCGAATACAATAAATGGATCGGGGCACCTCGCCACTAGAATGCCAAGAAATTCAGAGAGTTCTTAGACTTTGGGTTAGTCGATACTTAGGCTGGTCAGGTATCGTCATGAACATGGACTTGGCTACTTTGCGCGCACAATGGAGTGATGTCCTCGATTACCTCGAGCGACTCGATCGCATGGCGTGGATCGCGTTCTTTGATGCTCGGCTCTCCACCTTAGATGGCTCAACACTGCATTTAGATTTCTCGGACAGCAGGAAGTTCGGGGGAAATCTCGAGTACGAAAACATCCGCGATCGTCATATGAAATCTTTAGCGACGGCAATACAAGCCGTCGCGGGCATTGAAATCACGATAGTTGATGGCAAATGAAATCCGTGAGGCGCACTTTTTCTATTGCTTTATGCATTCTCATCACCTTCGTAGCCGCCGGTCTCTCCCCCGCATTGGGGGACTCGTACACCCTCTCCTTAACGCTCCGTCAGACTCCTAGCACGACGGATCCCATCGTCTCCTTATACGGGCAGATAAAACCAGTCAAAAAAGCTCAAAAAATCACAATAGAAGTCGAAATCAATCACAAATGGCATAGAACTATCCTTGCGACATCGACTACTTCATCGGGTACATGGAAGATTGAAGCAGTAGCAACCGCACTCAACGCGACAGTCAAATATCGTGCCGTCGCATTGCTTGGAACCAAGCACGTGTATTCCGTTTCACGATCGGTGAGAGTTCGTCAAATTCCAGAGATGGGCAACGCCGATCCATCCATGCTCATAAGTGAGGCCGGTCCTGGAGGTCGAATCCATGGTATGGACATCAGTAAATGGCAGCATCCAAATAATGCGCCAATAGATTTCGTGAAAATGTATAACGCCGGAATCAGGTTTGTCATGATCAAATCCTCTGACACGCGTGACACTTCTGATGCCCAGGCGCTGAAATACCTCTTGATGGATCACAACGCGGCGCAATCTGCCGGAATCTACACCGGCTTCTACTACTACGCGACCCTGCCGGACACTACAGATACCTCCGTCATCATTCAAGATGCGCAGGCACAAGCGCAGAAAGCAATTTGGCGACTGGCAAGTTTAGGCGGCTATACAAATCGCGATCTGGCCTACGCCCTTGATCTCGAGAATAACTGCGTTCGAGTTTCAAACAGCGGATCTTGTAACAAATATGCAGCGCGCAATTCGGTAACATTGTGGGCTACCACCTGGCTTGCCGCAGTTGCACAGAAAACTGGGCGCGCACCAATTCTTTACTCATACTCACAATTTCTCGAAAATGGAATGACGAGGAGTGTTGACCTGCTGAAATATCCACTCTGGATAGCGCATTACTCGCTCAACCCTTTCGATCCCCTTTCACAGCCTGGGCAGAAGACTGCCGGATGTTTTGTCCACTCTTGGACAACGGCAAATTGCACTTCACTATGGACCGTCTGGCAGTACACGTCCTGTGGGATAGCAAAAAAATATGGAGTCCCCGGCACCAGGGTCGACCTCAATGTATTTCGCGGTACCAGTAGCGCATTCCTAAACCTAGTAAAAGGTACTTGGACGCCAGAGACGGCCGACCTTATGCCGATTCAAGAACCAACGACGATGATGGTAGATACGGTAACCGCCACGACTTCGCTCAAGCCCGTGGTAATTCATGTGGATGTAAACCGGCCAACAGGAACCCCCGTTGTGACTGGGACTGTAAAATTCGTTGCCGCGCCACTCAGTGGTCTCAATCTAACGCCGATGCAGAGCGCGGTGAGATCGTCCAGCGGAAGTTGGGCATTAACGATTAAAGGCATGCCAGCAGGAACGTGGAATGGATCAATTGTTTTTACTGATATTTCGGGGACACATGCCAAAAGTTCGGCGCTTGTGCAATTGACGATTAAGCCAGGACCAACTCCCACACCTACACCAACGCCGACAACTTCACCCACAACAACTCCCACACCCACGCCTAAACCCACGCCTAAACCCACGTCAACGAAGAAGCCGGCACCGGCTGTGGATGGTTGCACCAACCAGATTAAGAACTAAGCGCGGTATCGGACTGTAGTAGTTTTCGTGCCTCGGCGTATTCACGCTCGACAATTTCGCGATATTTGCGGATTGATTCAGCACGATCTTTCGCACTCCAATCCAAAAGGGGAGCAATTATATTTGCGATGTCCTCTAGCAGGGCCGAGCCATTCTCGTGGGCCTCAAAAGCAATGCGGGTTCTGCGAGCGACCACATCCTCCACTGACCGGGCTCCCTCATGGCTTACCGCATAATGAATTTCGGCGCGAAGATAGGGCAGACCACCGCCCAGTATTTGCGATAACGAAGAGTCATGCGATATCAGTTCAATAATTTCACTTATCAATGAGCCATAGCGGTTCAGGAGGTGAATGACAGTTGCTTCGGGTAAATGCGTTTCCAAGGAGATCAACGGGATCTGTTGAACGAGGGCGTTGTATCCGTCTGCCCCGACTATCGGAAGTCGATCCGTCGTCGAATCGCGAATACCTGTTCGCAATTCCTTGCCGGCAAGATCAATAACATCCTCAGCCATCACTCGATAGGTCGTATATTTCCCACCTGCAATGCTGACAAATCCCGGGGCAGGTCGATCCACCGTATGTTCGCGCGAAAGTTTTGTGGTTGAAGCATCAGGTTTTCTTGAAACCAGCGGGCGCAACCCGGCATAAACCCCGATTATGTCCTCATAGCGCAATTGAGGCTCTAGCACGCGGTTTGCTTGAGCAAGTATGTAATCAATATCGCCACGATTTGCTAGCGGTTCATTTCGATCACCCGTGTATTCAGTATCTGTCGTGCCCACTATCCACTCGTCGCCCCAAGGGATGACGAAAAGTACCGAGACCGGTGTCTTGAGAATTATGCCCGCCTCAGAATTTATCGCTGCACCTGGTAGAACAATGTGAGCGCCCTTGCTCATTCGAACTTCGTACCCAGCTTTCAAACCGAATTTCTCGTGAAGTTCATCGCTCCACACACCCGCACACATTACGGTCACACCTGCACGAACCTTTATGGTCTCACCGGTATCGAGATTGCGGACGATTGCGCCAACGACACGTTCGCCTTCTCGCAATAAAGATTCACAGGAGACTCCTGTGGCGATGACCGCACCATGACGAGTCGCCGTTCTCGCCACCATCATTGCATATCTCGCATCATCGACTTGAGCATCAAAGTATTTAATGGCCCCAGTGACAATATCTTGACGCAACGATGGGGCCACCTGCGCAACATTCTTCTGACTCAGATGTTTATGCCAAGGAAGGGCTCGTTGAAAACCGCGCAAGACATCGTAGAGCGCTAGGCCCGCACCAACATATGTACGGTCCTTGAGTTTCTCGTGCAACGGATAGAGAAAGGCAACGGGTTTAACGAGATGAGGTGCGAGCAAAGTTACCAACGATTCACGTTCTTGTAGCGCTTCGCGCACCAATCTAAAGTCATACTGCTCGAGATAGCGCAATCCACCGTGGATCAGTTTGCTAGATCGACTCGAGGTTCCAGATGCAAGATCGTAAGGTTCAACCAGAGCGACCTTTAACCCGCGCGAAGCCGCATCAAGTGCTGCTCCCACTCCCGTAATTCCGCCGCCAATAACAAGGACATCAAATTCATCATTGGCCAAAGACTTGAGGGCTTCACGATGTTGTTGTGGATCTAATTGTGAATCAAACATCATCGCCCCCGCTCCTCAAGTTTCTCATGTTTCTCATGTTTCTCATGTTTCTCAAGGGCAGTGTAATGTATCTCCAGAGTGAGGTGACTAATGTCTTTTATCGGTAGTTTGGACCAGGGCACTAGTAGCACGAGGTTCATGATCTTCGACCATACTGGATCCGTTGTCGGCGCCCACCAAGTGGAACATGAGCAAATTTTGAGTCAACCAGGTTGGGTAGAGCATGATGCGTTAGAAATATGGCAGCGGACACAGGAAGTGATTTCCTTCGCCCTGGATAAGGCTGGAATACGAGGAAGTGACTTAACGGCTATCGGCATCACCAATCAACGCGAAACCGCGCTTTTTTGGGATGCCGAGACTGGAAAACCTTTGGACAATGCCATTGTCTGGCAGGACACTCGCACGAGGAATTTTCTGGACAGTCTCTCCCCAGCTGATTGCGCAAAGATTGAAGATCGAACAGGACTCACTATCGCACCATACTTTTCTGCGAGTAAATGGAACTGGCTCATCCAAAACAATCCTTCGATCCAAAAGGGTGTTGCTTCTGGCACAGCGCGTGCCGGAAACGTTGATGCCTGGCTATTGTGGAACTTGTCTGGCGGCACACATGGAGGCGTCCACCTAACGGATGTGACCAACGCCAGTCGCACACTATTGATGAATCTTGAGACCCTTGATTGGGACGATGAGTTGCTCTCGATATTTGAGATCCCACGCGAAGTTCTCCCAACGATCCGTTCATCCTCAGAGATATACGCAATGACCGATACGGCGGGCCCATTCGGATGTGCCGTTCCAATCGCTGCAATATTGGGTGATCAACAAGCAGCCATGGTCGGCCAGGCATGCTTTGAGGAAGGCCAATCCAAGACCACCTATGGGACTGGCAATTTCACCCTGATGAATATGGGCAAGAAGATCGTAAAGTCCAAGCATGGCCTGCTCACCACCGTGTTGTTTAAGTTTGGCGAGCAGCCCGCCTATTACGCCTTAGAAGGTTCAGTCGCAGTTACAGGATCAGCCATCCAATGGCTCCGTGATCAACTAGGGATAATTCGCGATGCTTCGGAAATTGAGACCCTGGCATCAACGGTCGAAGATACCGCCGGCGTCTATTTTGTTCCGGCATTTTCTGGACTATTCGCCCCACATTGGCGCAGCGATGCGCGCGGCGTCATTGTCGGCCTCACGCGCGCTTCGACAAAGGCGCATTTGGCTCGCGCCACTTTGGAAGCGATCTGCTACCAAACCAAGGAAATATTGGATGCGATGACGGCTGACAGTGGAGTGAGCCTTGTAGAGATGAGAGTGGATGGTGGCATAACGGCTAACGAACTCTGCATGCAAATTCAGGCCGATGTCATGGGTATCGAGATTGTCTGCCCGGCAATTCGCGAGACGACTGCACTGGGAGCGGCATATGCGGCCGGGTTAGCAGTGGGCTTCTGGTCTGGGGTTGCCGAGATTAGCCAACAATGGAAGCAAGGTAGACGTTGGCAACCAGAGACTTCATCTGAAAACCGAACCATCGGTGTCGAGCAGTGGCGCAAAGCGGTGACGCGATCACTTGGCTGGGTAGAGTGAATTCATGACGGGAAGGCTCATAGCTCCGGAACGCATTCTTGTAACGGGTGGCGCGGGTTTCATCGGAAGCGTAACGGCACATATGCTGCTTTGGCGAGGCTTCGATGTGACAGTCCTCGACGATTGCAGTACAGGACATGCCGATTCAATCTCGCCTAATGCCAAATTTGTGCATTCAACACTCCTGAACAAAATGGCCATTCGAGAAGCCTTGGAAGGATGCACTTCCGTAATCCATTTTGCGGGCAAATCTTTAGTCAATGAATCTGTAACACACCAAGATATGTATTGGGAGATAAATGTGGAGGGGAGTCGAAACCTTTTGGAGGAAATGCATGATGCCAATATTGGACGAATCGTGTTTTCTTCATCCGCTTCTATCTATGGCGAACCCGAAAGTATTCCGATTGCTGAATACGCACGTGTCCAACCGAAAAATCCCTACGGCAAAACCAAGTTAGCCGTAGAGGGACTTATATCGGACGAGACAAAGAGTAATGGGTTGGCAGGTGCAAGCCTTCGGTATTTCAACGTTGCTGGTGCCTTGCAGGTTGGGGAGAGATGGGTGGGAGAACGTCACAAACCCGAGACCCATCTCATTCCAAATATTCTTAATAGCAGTGCTGCAGAGCCGGTGGAGATATATGGAAGCAAGTGGCCCACATCCGATGGAACGTGCATACGTGATTACGTACACGTGATTGATGTTGCGGAAGCGCACATTTTGGCCCTCACTGCCTTAAGACCTTCCACCCACGCCATTTTTAATCTCGGGAGTGGGCGAGGTTACTCAGTGCGAGAAGTTTTGCAAACCGCAGCGGAATTTCTAGGGCGAGAAATCCCGCAAGTCGAAGCGGCAGAACGAGAAGGCGATCCAGCCGTGCTTATTGCAGATATTACGAGGGCGCAGAATGAGCTTGATTGGCACCCCACGCGAAATTTGGAAAACATGATTCAAGATTGCGCCAAATCTATGGATTTCGACTAACTACTCAACCGGCATTACGCGAAGAACCTCTACTCCTCCAATATCGCCCAAGATACTCAGCAGATCTGTCGGGTCGCTTCCTGGAATAGCGACAGTTATATCGTCATACCCGCGTCCCTCTTCACTTTTCATAACCACGAGACCGCGAATATCACCACCGGCAAATCCAATTGCCGAGGCCACCGCGCCTAGCGAGCCAGGTCGATCCGGTAGAGAAACGTGCAATCGAAATATTGCCATGCCTCACCTTATCCCGACCGATCTAACGGCGCGGGTACTTCATGTAAAATTTATGTGTCGGTGCCCTTGTGAGCCCGACACTTCACTGCGAAGGTGCCGAACCCAAGACCACTTTGAATATCTTAGATGCACCGCTGGGTAGATCGACAGTTACCGAAACCGTTGATCCCGGAGCATAAGAACGGATGCGAACAATGCAGGCCACTTGATCCGTGATCCTAAATCCATCAATAAAACGAACGACGGATCCCGCCGGGATTCCTGCCACATCAGCGGCTTCGCCAGTACTCAAGCGCGCAATCTTTGCTCCTACCCCCGTGTACGTGCTGTCGAAGAAGACTCCTAGGACCGGTCTGGTTGAAGCCCCAGTATCGATGATTTCATTAGCAACCCGCTTGGCCTCATTGATTGGTATGGAGAATCCCAGTCCGATGCTGCCACTGGTGCTTCCCGATGACAGCGATGCAATTGCGGAATTAACGCCAACGATTCGTCCTTGCGAATCCAAGAGCGCGCCTCCAGAATTGCCTGGATTAATTGCTGCGTCGGTCTGAATCGCATCGATATATGACTCTGCTCCCACATTACCGGTTGTAACTGGCCGGTTGAGCGCCGAGACAATTCCACTCGTAACGGTGCTGGACAGACCCAGCGGCGAACCAATTGCAACTACCGGATCGCCGATACTCAATTTAGACGAATCGCCAAATGCAATTACTGGCAGATTTCCCTTTTGAATCTTGAGTACGGCGAGATCATAAATCGTGTCCCGGCCGACAATAGTTGCGGCGATTGTATCCCCATTATTAAATTCAACACTGATGGTCCCCGCTCCGCCAACAGCGGCATCTACAACGTGGTTGTTGGTGAGTATGTAACTTGCTGTTGCGCCGGTTCGAATAATTGACCCAGACCCTGTGTCACCTCCGGTCGAGGTAGTTACATTAATTGAAACGACACTAGGTGTTGCGGCCGCCGCGATTGTTTTGACGCTCATGCCACCTGTACCAAGGTCAATGAGAGTTCGTGTCTTCGCGCACGTCCCGTCGGCTGAGAAGTACATGGCAGCAGTCCTGGTATCAACACACGCTTTCACAGCGGGAGAGGAAGGAGCTACGGCGGTAGCAACACCACCAACGATGGTTGCGCCAAGTAAGAATCCGGCTCCCACCTTCAACGGCGTCGAACGGGCGATGGAGGCTTTCACATCTTTCATAAGTAGCGGCATTATTCAACCTTTCGGATCAAAACTATGTCAGACAACTTAGCCAGTCAGTCCGAATCCGGGCTAACGATTGGCTGAAAATATGATGAGAGTTTACTCGGACAAGATTTTTAGGGCAGTTAAGCCTGCACGATCCAGTCCCCGCTAATTGCCACCTTGATTGGTGGCAGGGGAAGTGGTGCTGGGCCGGCAATGACTGCGGCGGCTTTAAACGGGTCATAGGTGGCTCCGTGACACGGGCAGACCAATACTTTGTCGGTATCGGAATAGGAGACCGTGCAACCCTGATGGGTGCAAATCTCCGAATAGGCAAATACCCCGTTCTGTGTTCGAAAAACGATGGCAGGTTGCCCATCGGCGGAGGCAAATTCATGAGTCTTGCCCACCGCCAACTCACTCACCCGAATGATCTGATTAGGTGCACCCCCTGCGGAAGCAGCTGTTGAAGTCGCTGGCGTTGGCCTAAAGAAATATCTGCCAACGAGCATCGACGCAATCGAGGTGGCGCCAAGGGCACCAATGCGCACTGCACCGCGGCGATCTAGGGAGACATCGACTCTTCTCCGCTTGCCCACGAGGGTGAGAAAGTAGGAAAGCCAGAGAACCGCGTATGCCGTATCACTGCCCAGAAAATAAGGTTTAACATGCCAGGTTGCGGCAAACCATAGACCTAGCGACATCGTAAAGCCAATAAAGGCCACAAAGGTTGGCGCGATCCAGAAGAGCGTGGCAATGCCAATTGCAAATTCGGTAATTGTGACGACGACCCCGACCAGCGTTGCTCTTTCAATCAAATGGCGGAAGACGAAACCAAGCGGTGAATTGCTGGCATAACTCGTCAGTTGTTTGCCGATATATGTGGAACCCGTTTTGCTCAAAAATCCCGGATCGGTGGCCTTATTCCATCCGCCATAGATCCAAGTGATACCCAGCCAGAGGCGAATTACTCGAACTGCTGGTGATTGAGCTCGCCACGAAGCAATGAGGGTGCGAAGGAATCTACGCGGTGAGAGGGAAGACATGAGGTGAAGAATATATGGCAAATCATAAAAAATGCTCCCTGACTTGGACTCGAACCAAGAACCTGCCGGTTAACAGCCGGCTGCTCTGCCAATTGAGCTATCAGGGACTACAAAATAGGGGTTGGAAATACCGCTTTTAGGCAGACGCAAACTCTAGCGCACCAGAAGGTGTGGTTCTAAATTTGGCAATTTCTCGGCTCGGCTATAGCTCACCTAGAGCCAGATCGTGCAGAACTCGTCGGGCCGACTCCAAAGTGACCAAATCAGTGAAAAGGGCAGTGTATTCGGCCTCATCCGTAACGGGATTGATTCTTTGAAGGGTCGACTTCACCTCGGCGATTTTGCGACTTAAGGCAACTTCACGAAGACGCGCGATGATGCTTTCGATATATCGGGTTGAAATTTCGCCGTCGGTTCGGATGGGCTCCACACTAAGTTCGACGATTAAAGCTTTGAGCCGCTCGTCTTCTGTCTGATCCATGCGGACCCCAGAATCTGTCTGCGCATCGATGAGAATGCGCAGGTGGTGGTAGGCCGGATGCGTAAATGCATCCATTTCAATGTCGTCCCATCCCAGAATTAATTCGGGCGTTTGAAGTCGGGCTTTTAAAACCTCACGTTCGAGTGCCAGACGCGGCTCCGAAGGGCTGGGGCGCCAGGATGAATCTGACATGGGTGAGATTGGCTCTTGCGGCAATGCCGGTGCGCCACGTCCCACGGCCGCTACAACTGTTTCGACTTCGACTCCCAGCCAACCGGCAAGAAGCCTGATGTACTCAGGGCGCAGGGATTTGTCACGAATTTGCCCGACTATGGGTGCGACCGCATTAAGAGCATTGACCCTGCCTTCGGCGTTACTCAAATTATGTTGCCTCAGTTCGCTGCGAATGGCAAATTCAAATAGGGGGACGCGACGAGCGATGAGATCGCGTAGCGCAAGATCACCCTTTCGTTCTCGCAATTCGGCTGGGTCAAGCCCATCGGGTTCTACCGCTACAAAAGTTTGGGTGACGAACTTCTGGTCCTCACCAAAGGCACGAAGGGCCGCCTTCTGTCCCGCCGTATCACCATCAAATGTAAAAATAACTTCGCCTCGAAAGGCATCATCATCCATCAGTAAACGCCGCAAAATACGGATGTGATCTGAACCAAACGCAGTGCCGCAGGTAGCAACTGCAGTACCGATACCGGCAAGATGGGCCGCCATAACATCGGTGTACCCCTCGACAATGACCACCTGTCGTTTCTTGGCAATCTCTTTTTTGGCGCGGTCCAGGCCGTAAAGGACCTGACTCTTCTTATAGATCGGGGTTTCGGGCGTATTGAGATATTTAGGGCCGTTATCGACGTCGTCGCTGGCCAATTTCCTGGCACCAAAACCAACTACATCGCCGGAGATATCGCGAATGGGCCACATCAGGCGATTGCGAAAACGATCGACAGGTCCGCGTTGACCCATCTTCGCTAATCCCGCCACTTCCAATTCCTCAATTGTGAAGCCTTGGGTGCGCAGGTACTTTGTGAGTGCATCCCAATCATCTGGCGCGTAACCAACCTCAAATAAAGCGCATGCATTCTGGTCAAAGCCTCGTTTGGTTAGGAGGTCACGCCCAATCTGTGCATCGGGGGAATGATTGAGTTGTTCTTGGTAAAACTTTGCCGCCGCGGCGTTAGCTGCGATGAGACGGGAACGTTGGCCCGCAGGTTGGGCAACTCCAGTTCTGCTCTCTTCATAATGGAGGGTGTAACCAATACGCTCGGCCAAGCGTTCGACGGTTTCTGTAAAGGAAAGATGATCGATCTTCATAATGAATGCGATGACATCGCCCCCGACCTGACATCCGAAGCAGTGAAAGTACCCTTTACTTGGCGTCACATGAAATGACGGGGACTTCTCATCGTGAAAGGGGCAGAGCCCCTTCTTTTGGCCGCCGCCGGCATTTTTTAACTGGACGAAATCTCCAACGATTTCATCAATCGGCGCACGGTCGCGAATGTAGGCGACATCTTCGTCCTTAATCCGACCGCTCATGATTTCTAGTCTATCTGTGAGAAAAGTCGGGCATGAAGAGTGTATGCAGCAGGATCCGTCAAACTGGCAACCTGATCAATGATTACCCTCAAACGTTGGTCATCGCTCTGAGCGCTATCCCAATCGGCAAGGAAAATCGAATCCAGGCTGGCAGGGGCGGTCGCTAATAGCATATCCACGAGATCGGAAATAACCACGCGTTGTTTCGTATACCTTTCTTGGGCAAGAGGCGTTCCTATGACATAAAGTCCGGCGACAGATTTCAAAAGGCCGACTTCAATTCTCTGTTCCCGCGGTACTTCCAAATTTGCGTTGTATCGCACGAGGTTATCACCACCATGCACTGCACGTGTTTCAAGTTCGGCTGACAAAACAAAACGTCCGATCAGTTGACTTGTAAAATCCTTAATCCGAGCAAGCCCTTTGTGCGTTCCATCATAATAGGAGGGCCAGCATGAAAGTTTCTGAAGTCGACTCAGTGCAGCACGCGCCTCAGATTCAGTGGCATCTACTGCATATTCACGAACCATGACCTCGTGTAACAAAGGTAGGTCCTCGCTAAAATCCGTGACACTAACTTGACCTGCGACTAACGCATCTTCCAGGTCGTGAACACAATAAGAAACATCATCTGACCAATCCATGATTTGAGCCTCAATGCACCGCTGCTTTTCGGGAGACCCTTGGCGCATCCAATCGAATACTTCTATATCTTCAGCATATACACCGTACTTAATTTGATCTGCGCTTTGCTGCCAAGGGTATTTTGTTACGGCATCAAGGGATGCTCGGGTCAGATTGAGTCCTACTGTTCGCCCGAAATAGTCCAATGTTTTCGCCTCGAGGCGAGTAAGGAGTCGAAAACTCTGCGCATTTCCCTCAAAGCCCCCCGAACTTTGGGTGATGTGAGCTAGCGCGCTTTCGCCATTATGCCCAAAAGGCGGGTGACCTAAATCGTGAGCTAAGCAAGCAGTATCCAGGAGATCTGGATCTGCACCGAGTGAATCTCCTAGTTCTCTTCCAATCTGGGCAACTTCAAGAGAGTGCGATAGTCGCGTGCGTTGAAAATCATTCTCCCAAGGAACGGCAACTTGAGTCTTTGCACCGAGACGCCGCAAAGACGCCGAGTGGATGACACGCGCGCGATCGCGCATAA
>JBBRSY010000025.1:0-19561 GCA_038244965.1 Candidatus Nanopelagicales bacterium
CATTTCCTCCCAAGCGGCACGTTTTGCAGCAAAGGAAGCACTCGCCAAGGCACTCAACGCGGGCAAAGGACTTGCCTGGCACGATGCTGAGATTGTGAATCTTGAGTCGGGAAAGCCGGACTTTCTTTTTCGGGGGCAGATCGCCGATCTTGTTGACAGAGCGAAAGTTCATCTCTCGATATCTCATGATGCAGGGATTGCCTCGGCCATTGTGATTGTTGAACGGTGATGGGGAACAGAGCCCAAGTCGAAGTGGATTTAACAGCGATTGCGGCTAATGTCGCGCTCCTACAGGAGCGCTCAGGTGTTCCCGTGATGGCAGTTGTGAAAGCCGATGCATACGGCCACGGTTTAGTGCCGGTTGCTAGAGCCGCAATCTCAGCTGGTGCGCAATGGCTGGGCGTCGCATTGCTCGAGGAGGCACTTGCACTTCGACAAGCAGGAATTGCTGCACCAATACTTGCCTGGCTTGTTCCCCCCGGATCTCACTACACAATTGCAATCGAAAATGAGATCGACCTCGCTGTGCCTTCGATGGCGATTTACGAAGAAATACTTTTAGCGGGTGCGAAAGTCAGAAGAATTCCGCGGATTCATATCGAGGCTGACACGGGTATGACTCGTGGCGGATTTTTGGAGGAGTGGGAACCATTTCTTAAGCGACTTACGGCAACCAGGGAAAAAATTGAAGTCATTGGATTTTTTTCACACTTTGCACGAGCGGACGAACCAAAGGAACCGCAGAATTCAGCGCAAGTCAGGCGCTTTACTGAAATGTCTGATGATCTCAACCGGATTGGGATCGAACCGGAGATTCATCATCTATCTAATTCTGCAGCCACTTTGATAGATGCTTCGGCACATTTTGATCTGGTACGTACTGGTATTGCTATGTATGGACTATCACCAGATGTGAAAAATCTTGGCTCCTCCGAACAACTGGGACTCAAACCTGCAATGACATTGAAGGCGAAAATACATTTGGTGAAGGAGGTTGCGGCCAATACGCCGGTTGGTTACGGTGCGATTGCGGTTACCCATAGTGATACAAAATTGGGTGTGATTGCGATGGGGTACGGGGATGGAATTCCACGCATCGCCCAGAATGCGGGAGTTTTTTCGGACGGCAAGAGAGCGCCAATTATTGGCCGCGTTTCCATGGATCAGTTCGTCGTCGACTTAGGGATAGATTCATCAGCGAAAGCAGGAGATTGGGTAACGGTTTTTGGGCCAGGAGATAACGGAGAATTTACCGCCGATGAGTGGGGTAGTGCTAGTTTGAGTATTAGTTATGAAATCGTTACTCGAATTGGCGCGCGAGTGCCTAGAATCTATATGTCCGCAATGAAGTAGGGAGTGCCGTGAAATCACCACTCCTCGAGATCAAAGGTCTGAGTATCAACTTCGGAGGTTTGCAGGCACTGCGGGATGTCTACTTGGATCTGCAGCCAAGTGAAGTTGTTGGTGTCATCGGTCCTAACGGAGCGGGCAAGACAACTCTATTTAACGTCGTTTGCGGTTTAGTAATACCCAATCACGGAGAACTCTTTCTCAATGGGTCATCGCATAAGTGGCCGCACACTCACGAATTATCTCGACTTGGAATCGCTCGGACCTTGCAAGGCGTTGGGCTCTTCGGGGATTTAACAGTGCTTGAAAATGTGATGATCGGTGCACACAAATTTGCTCACACGGGATTCATCTCTGCGGCCTTTGGCCGTAATACCGATGAGAACAAACTTCGCGATCGAGCCATGTTGGCGCTCGAGCGGGTGTACGCAACCAGATTGGCGCACCGTCGCGCGGATACCTTGTCTTATCCAGACACAAAACGCGTCGCGATTGCGCGGGCACTTGTGAGCGAGCCATCGATATTACTATTAGATGAGCCAGCCGGAGGCTTGGGCGATGAGGATATCGCTTGGATGAATTCTTTGATTCACAATCTCAAAGCGCAGATCTCGATCCTGCTGGTCGAGCATCATATGGATGTCGTCATGTCGGTCTGTGATCGGTTGTATGTTCTCAATTTTGGGCAGGTTATTTCTAGCGGAGCCGCCGAAATTGTCAGGAGAGACCCGGCCGTTATTGCGGCCTACCTTGGTGTGAGTGCTACATGACCCTCATCGTCTCTGACCTCAGCGTGGATCATGGCGCGATACGTGCCATTGATTCCATTTCCTTCCGGGTAGAAGAAGGTCAGATGGCGGCGATTATTGGCGCCAACGGTGCAGGAAAGTCAACGCTTCTGCGTGCTTTATCAGGACTCACGCGCGCATCAAAGGGATCGGCAACTTGGAAAGGACAGGAATTGTTGTACTCCAAGCCGGAGAAACTTGTTCGTCTTGGTGTATCTCATGTTTCAGAAGGCAAATCTGTCATCTCCGAACTCACGGTTAATGAAAATCTCTCACTCGGAGGGTTGTGGCGCAGAAACTCGGAAGAATCAAACGCATCACGAGAAATGATCCTGGCAACCTTTCCCCGTTTAGCCGAACGTATTTCTCAACCGGCAGATACGCTTTCCGGCGGTGAACGCGCGATGCTCGCAATTGGGAGAGCGTTGATGTCCAAACCGCAGTTACTTTTGCTGGATGAACCATCTCTTGGGCTGGCACCGCTGATCGTTGAACAAATATTTATGAGCATTCGGGAGCTCACCTCACAGATGGGCCTGACGGTAATTCTTGTTGAACAGAATGCAATGAGCGCATTGCGAATTGCCGATTTAGGAATCGTTCTTAATTTAGGACGAATTGCTGCGATGAATTCAGCACAGCAACTGATTTTTGACCCGCAAGTCCATGCGGCCTACTTAGGCTATTGAGCGGGGGTAATGACTATGTATCAGTTTATAAACACAATTCTGATCGGGATTACCTCCGGCGCTATTTATTCGTTGATGGCTACTGCCCTTGTTCTCGTGTGGCGAAGTGCCCGAGTCGTCAACTTTGCGCAGGCGGGTCAAGCCTTGCTGTCAACCTACATCGGATATGAATTCATCCAGAGGTTCCATTCGTTCTGGTTGGCGCTATTGCTTGCGATGATCGCCGGTGCGGCAGTTGCGGCCTTGATCGATGCTACCTTTATGCGCACCTTGTTTCGGCGAGCCGGTCATGGCCCGATCGCGGGTGTTGCACCGATTATCGCAACTCTGGGTCTGCTCGGTTTAATTCGATCGTTACTTGGACTCATAGTTGGGGGCAAGGATGCGCGCATTAGCCCACCTGTCTCAAACATAGGATTTACTGTTTCTGGGCACACTCTGGCACTCTCACCACTCAAACTCCTTATCATCGGTTCAGTTCTAACGCTGATGCTCGTTCTTTCTCTAATATTTCAACGCACCAACGTTGGTCTTGCACTGCGTGCATCTGCTTATTCCCCAGAAATTGCCCGACTTGCGGGAGTGCGCGTCGATGGAATTCGAACACTCGGTTGGGCATTGGCAGGAGCGGCCGGAGCTGCTGCAGGGATGTTGCAAACTCCCGACGGTAACGGCGCTCTCTCGCCAGACTCGCTGGAATTTAGCCTCCTGCTCGTCTTCGGTTTCATCGCTGCAGTAATTGGTGGACTTGAGAGTCTGGTTGGAGCGGTGGTAGGTGGCCTTCTTCTTGGGCTGGTCTTAGCATTTGTTCTGACCTACATCAGTGGCTCCCTAGTTTTTATTACGGCCTTTGGTGTCCTAATAGTTGTGCTTCTTGTTAAGCCAGGTGGCCTCATTGGTTCGAGACGGGGTCGCCGTGCGTAAATTCATGGGATCCTACTTTGGGCGACTCTCATTCTTCATTTTGCTGGGATTTCTTCTCTTCCTGGCAAGTAATCGAGTTGACGAGTTACGGGTTTACCAAGGTGCAACGGTGGCTATGTACGTGGTTGCCATCGCATCACTTATTTTGCTGACCGGGTATTCCGGCCAAGTTTCTTTGGGCCATGGGGCGTTGTTGGCAATTGGCGGGTACTCGGCTGCCCTTGCGCGCAATCACTTTTCCGCACCCATCTGGATCTGTTTTGGAGTTGCCATTGTGGCAACTGCGCTCGCAGGGGCCGTCCTCGGAACGGCCGCGGCCCGACTCTCTGGTCCATACCTGGCGGGCAGCACCCTTGCCTTGGCTGTTGGGCTTCCCTCCATTGCCAACCAATTTCATATTCTGGGCGGAGAACAAGGTCTCCTCTTTGATGTGGGCGCGCCACCTGCTCGGCTAGGCGCAGATTTCACCCAATACAAATGGTATTTCTGGATTGCCGCCCTAGTTGCCCTCATCGCGATCTGGTGGCTACAAAATATCCTCCGTTCCCGCTTTGGTCGAACCTGGCGGGCGGTGCGAAGCAATGAAGTCGCGGCCGAGTTGGCTGGAATTCACGTCGGAAAATCCAAAACCTTAGTCTTTACTGTGAGTTCTGGCCTGGCCGGCCTGGCAGGAGCCTTGCTGGCGATGACAATAGGTACCGTCTCTCCCAGCGCTTTTCCGCTCACCCTCTCCTTTGCCCTCTTAACTGGTGCGGTTCTCTCTGGCGTAACCACCCTCTCTGGGGTCATGATTGGGGCACTGACCTTGGTGGTGACACCTGAAATTGCCGATGCGATATCCAATCGCTTCGCAACGTCGGAGAACGTGACCACAAACCTGCCGGGTTTGCTGGTGAGTGCGTTGCTGATTCTGGTGGTTCTGCTCGTGCCCAATGGCCCGGTTGAACAGTTTCGAACTCTTCGCACTCGCAAGAGAGCGAATACTCATCAGTAACCAAGCAACCCATACCCTCAATGGAAGGACATTCATGATCGGATTAAATCGTTCGAGGCTTCTCATAGCCTCTACGGTGCTAGCGACCGCGGGCCTGTTAATTTCGAGCGTCCCTGCGCAAGCCTTCTCGCCCCACTCCGAAATTGGCGTAACGAGTTCAAGCATCAAGCTTGGAGTCACCCTGCCAATGACCGGAGCCGCCTCCCCTGGCTATAACAAAGTACCTTCAGCAATAGAGGCTTACTTTGATTATGTCAATGCAAATGGTGGAGTCAACGGTAGGAAGATCACCTTGGTTGTCAAGGATGATCAATATGTCCCGACTCTTGCTGTTGCTAAGACAAATGAATTGATTTTGAAAGACAGAGTATTTGCCTTACTGGCTCCGTTGGGGACTGCAAATGTCAAGGCTGTCGCATCCTCTGTAAATCCTGGACGTCGCGGCATACCTACTCTATTTGTGAACACTGGTTTCAGTGGCTTTGGGATAAAGAAGGGCTATCCGACAACGTTCACAATTCTTCCTTCCTACATCGTCGAAGCGAAGATCATGGCGCAGTACATCTCGGAAACCTTTCCGGGTAAAAAGATCGGTCTGCTATATCAAGACGATGACTTCGGCGATGACGCCCTTGCTGGATTCAAGCAGGCGGGCTTGACCTTTACGGTCAAGGTTCCCTATGCATCTGGATCTCAAGGTGTTGCTGGTGTACCTGCAACATGGATTCAGAAGCTATCTGCAGCCAACGTTGATGTCGTTGTTCTCTTCGGTGTATCAAGTGCGACAGGTGCCGCTCTCGGCACTGCTGCCGTGATGAAATACACACCTAAGTGGGTTCTTGGTTCTGTTGGCGGTGACGCCACAACCATCAAGGCATTAGGTGTACCTGCAGGAGTTCTATACGGAGCAACAGGCGCCTCATTCTTGCCTGCAACAACTGACAGTTCTGATGAGTACATCAAATTGTTCACCTCAATCAACGCTAAATACAACAACAACGCAGTGTTTGATAACAACGTTCTCGTTGGTATGAATACCGCCTTTGTTACGGTGCAGGCACTTGCCGCGGCAGGAAAAAATCTGACCCGCAAAGGTTTGATATCTGCCATTGAAAAAAAGGGCGCTAAGTTCTTCAGTGCGGGTTTAGTTCCGCTTAATTTCTCCGCATCTAGCCATGTGGGCTACAGCGGATATTGGTTTGGGACCTACGGCCCAACGGGAGACTTGAAACCAGATGGCGGCGCGTACACCGTCTATACAACCGATTCTGGCACAGGGGCCGTGGTCAAATCGACCTATAAGCGTCCCGCAATGCCAGCCAACGGATTACCAACACAGTCATGAGGACACTAACTATGAAGAAGACGCGCATAATCTCAACGCTTTCGGCAGCCGCACTTGTTTCCATGGTGGTTGTAGGAATCCCATCGGCAGCACACGCCGCAGGGCCACTATGTGATGGCAAGGCCCCTATTACTTCTTGCCAAGGTGCAACAAGTGATTCGGCTCCCTATGTTATGCAAGTGCCTGCCAACTTCAATGGCACACTCGTGCTTTATTCGCATGGATACCGCCCCAATGTTCCAGTTCCTGCTGGTATTCCTGGATATGGTGGATACACGGTAACCAATACGCCACAACCTGGTCCACTCGTTGGAGGCAAAGATACTTCGGTAATTGCCTATCTTCTAGGTAATGGTTATGCGGTGGCGGGTTCTGGTTTTGCTCGTCAAGGGTGGAACGCAGATTCGGCGATCGCCACAGATGTAGAACTAATTGGAGTATTCAAGGCGCAGTTCCCAACGACAACGCATGTGGTTGCGTGGGGCGAATCTCTGGGAGGATTTATCACCCAGGGCCTTGCCGAGAAATACCCGAAACTCGTTGATGCAGTTGCGCCTATGTGCTTGGCTGACAACATCGGGGCAGAGCTCACCATGGCTGGAGATTTCCTTTGGGGAGTTAAAACCCTCTTTGATCCATCAATCAAGGGTGGCAATTACTCCGCTGGCGCGCCCGGTTATGGCGAGGCTATGGGAGACTTGGTTAAGTTCTTCACCGTCATAGGTAAGTTGCAGGCTGGCATCTCATCTGGGGCTTGGCCTGATACGTCTAGTGTTACCGGAAAGGCTCTGGCTGCGGCAGGGGTTCCTTCTCGAAGTGCACTCTTGTTGCTTGGACTCATGTCAGGTATTCCCACACAGTCGGCGCACTTTGACTCCATTTCGGGGCCAGATGGCGCGCTGAAAGTGACGTTCCCATTAGCTGTTAGCCCAGCGCTAGCAATTCTTGAGAACGGCGCAAATGCAGGCGCGCTTGCGGTACTCGCCCTACAAGACGTTGAGAACCAAGCTGGTGGGGCAGTCTTTGATAATACAAAGACCGATTACGCCGCGCGCATTACCAACGAACGCGTGATCTTTAATGCCGCACTTAGTGGCAATACCGTCATTGATGCACTCCTCGCAGCACTTAGCCCATTGAACCCGGGTGCACCTCGTGTTGTTGGAAATGCTGCGGCAATTGCAAAGATGAATACGTTGCAGGCCAACACTGGAAAGATCAATGTTCCGACCATCACCATGACCGGCGTTGCCGATCCAATTACCCCAGTTGGTTCTTCCGTCCGTATTGCACAGGCGTTTGCCCAGCAATACTTGGATGAAAAAGCGGCTGCGTATTCCGCCTACGGAAATGCACATATTTACAATCCTCCAAAAAAGAATCTGCTCTCAATTTGGAGCACGACTCCTGCGGCTTACACGACATTCACATCTGCAGGAGCACCAATCACAACGACTCCAGCTGCACCAGGAACCAACCACTGTAACTTTTCAGCGGCCCAGTATCTGGTTGTTGCTAAGGAACTCGTGTTCGCTGGCACCAATGGAGAGTTCCTTGCCGGCGGATTAACCAGGAACATGCTTCGACGGGCGAAGAACCTCACCAATGATCCGTTCTTCAGTGCTCCGCTACTAAAGTTCTACGAATAAGACAGAACTAAGGCAAAGAGCGGGGGTTTCGGGAAACCGGGCCCCCGCTCCTTATCGTCACTCACGAGTAATTTCTACTAGCCTTGAAGCACTATGGTCATAATTTCAGTTCCTGAGGCGATGTTTGCCTTGGGCAATAAGATTGGCGCGCAATTGCACGCCGGGGATCTCCTCGTCCTCAATGGACCTCTCGGAGCTGGCAAGACACTTCTAACTCAAGGAATCGGCGCTGCATTGGGCATTACCGGAATTACCTCGCCGACCTTTGTCATATCAAGATTTCATAAGGGTGAGATTGCATTGTTGCATGTGGATGCCTATCGACTGAATCAATCGGAGAATCCGATGTTTTCCTGGGACGATTTGGACTTGGATAGCGAAAGGGAAGTGGCCGTCACGGTGGTCGAATGGGGCGGCGAATTGGCAGCGCGACTATCGCAGGAGCGGCTTGAAATATTTATTGACAGAACCGAAGAGGTTCGTGTGGTGACTGCGGAAGGTCATGGCAAGCGTTGGGAGAATTTTTCCTTGTGACAATTTCACTAGCCATAGACACTTCTACTTCACGCACCTCGGTGGCAGTGGTTGACGAAGGCGCGCTTTTGTGGCACGGATTTCGAGATGGCGCCACATCACACGGGCACTCTCTGCCTTCATTGGTTGCCGCTTTGCTGGAATCTGCACCATCTATAGATCGCGTAGTTGTGGGAATGGGACCGGGTCCATTTACGGGATTGCGAGTCGGGATTGCATTTGCGCGTACTTTTGCCTTCGCACGAGCAATACCTGTTATCGGAATCTGTTCGTTGGACGCCATTGCAGCACAGGTACGCGAGAAGGATGAATATCTCATTGCTACCGATGCTAGGCGGAAAGAAGTTTATTGGGCGCAATACAGATCTGGAATCCGAATCGATGGACCTCATGTTGATCTCCCATCCGTGGTTGCAACTTTGGGTTTGCCGATTTTCGGAGAAGGGGCGGTCAAGTACGGCATCGCCGAAAGCTATGAAGACCAGTTCCCCGATCCACGAGCCCTAGTTGCGCTAAGTGAAAATGCAGATATGGATATTGATGAACCGCTGTACATACGCCGACCTGATGCACTCCCCACGAGCGAGCGTGGCCGATGATCACCTATCGAGAGATGATTGCCCTTGATTTGCCGGTAATTGTTTCCCTGGAGCGAGAGGTCTACCGAACGGATGCCTGGTCCATGGGACAATTCAAAGAAGAACTTGCCGCCATACCGCGCAATCGTCATTACCTCGTTGCTCAAAACGAGCGGACCGAAATTGTTGGCTATGCCGGAGTTTTCTCACCAGATGCGGGTCTAGACGCCGATATTCTCACGCTGACTGTCTCCCCAAAATATCGGCGTCAGGGGATTGGCCGGGCTCTTTTAGATCAAATGATTACTTGGGCCAAAATGCGCAAATCGCCCGCCATATTTCTGGAAGTGCGCGAGGGAAATGTTGAAGCCAGTCCGCTCTACGAATCGGCAGGATTTCAGCCGATTTCGACGCGGAGTAATTACTACTCACTCGGAACCAATGCGATCATCATGAAAAAGGATCTGCAATGAAGTCTGCGCCCTTGGTCATTGGGATTGAAACATCCTGTGATGAGACTGCAATTGGCATAGTTCGCGGACGCACACTATTAGCAAATGTCATTGCATCCAGTGTTGAAGAGCATGCTCTTTTTGGCGGAGTCGTTCCAGAGATTGCCAGCCGGGCCCATCTTGAATCCATGCTAATTGTTTTGGAAGCCGCGCTAAAGGAGTCAAAGATTTCGTTAAGCGATATCGATGCTGTCTCGGTGACAGCAGGGCCAGGATTGGTGGGTGCACTTCTCGTCGGAGTTGCATCTGCAAGTGGGTTGGCGATGGGACTTGGTAAACCTCTCTATGGCGTCAATCATTTAGCGGCTCACGTTTCGGTGGATCTATTGACCCACGATGCACCGATGGAGCCGACCATCGCCTTACTCGTCAGCGGCGGGCATTCCTCACTACTCCAAGTTGAAGACATCACATCCACCATTGTGAAACTCGGAGAAAGCATGGACGACGCAGCAGGTGAGGCCTTTGACAAGATCGCCCGCGTTATGGGAATGGGATTTCCCGGCGGTCCGGCCATTGATCGTGAAGCACAACTGGGCAATCCAAAGGCAATCGAATTTCCGCGCGGCCTGACGCAATCGCGGGATTGGCAGACACGTCCCTTTGATTTTTCATTCTCCGGTCTTAAAACTGCCGTCGCCCGATATTTGGAGGCAACGCCGGACTATGTTCGGGTCGATGTGGCCGCCTCATTCCAAGAGGCAATCGTGGATGTTCTCCTCGTGAAGGCCCTTGCCGCATGTAAGAGGACCGGTATCGATTCACTGGTCGTTGCGGGGGGCGTGGCTGCAAACTCTCGCCTGCGCGAACTGGCCCAACAGCGAGCGGCAAAGGCTCATGTCCGGTTGCGAATTCCCCCCCTAGGTCTGTGCACCGACAATGGGGCAATGGTGGCCACCCTGGGATCGCTAATGGTGAGCGCAGGGGCCAGGCCAAGCCGGATTGACCTGGAGGCCGATTCAAGTCTGTCCGTCACGATTGTGGGCGTGCTCTAGTCCCAAATTGACCATGGGCGGGCACCCTTCTAGGCTTACCGTTAGCACTCTCACCCCGAGTCTGCTAGCCGACCTTTCGAGTCGGTTAGCACCGGATTGCAGAGGGAAAAACCACTGAACGCAATAACCAAAGGAGTAATAAAGATGGCCGTTGCCATTAAGCCGCTAGAGGACCGTATTGTTGTTAAGGCGCTAGAAGCCGAGAAGACCACCGCATCTGGTCTGGTCATCCCAGACACCGCAACTGAGAAGCCACAAGAGGGCACTGTTATTGCCGTAGGACCAGGTCGCTTTGATGACGGTGCTCGCGTGCCAATGGATGTCAAGGTCGGCGATGTTGTTCTTTACAGCAAGTACGGCGGAACCGAAGTCAAGTACAACAATGAGGAGTACTTGGTTCTCTCAGCCCGCGACATTCTTGCCGTGATTGAGAAGAAGTAAATGGGAAAGATTCTTGAATTTGACGAAAATGCTCGACGTGCCATGGAGCGCGGGGTCAATATCCTGGCCGATACCGTCAAGGTAACGCTTGGACCTCGTGGCCGTAACGTCGTTATTTCCAAGTCATATGGCGCTCCAACTATCACTAACGATGGCGTAACCATTGCTCGCGAAATTGAACTTTCTGACCCCGTTGAAAATATGGGCGCTCAGTTGGTCAAGGAAGTTGCCACAAAGACAAATGATGTTGCCGGCGATGGCACAACCACTGCAACCGTTCTTGCTCAAGCAATGGTCAAAGAAGGTCTACGCAACCTTGCTGCGGGCGCACAGCCGATGGACATTAAAGCTGGAATCGAAGCAGCAGTTGCCGCAATCATTGAGCGACTGCGTGAAAGTGCAACTGTTATCAATGACAAATCTCAGATCGCAAATGTGGCCACTATTTCAGCCCAAGACAGTGCCATTGGCGACCTCATTGCAGAGGCGATGGACAAGGTCGGCAAAGATGGCGTCATCACGGTGGAAGAATCATCGACCACGGGGCTGGAACTTGAGTTCACTGAGGGCATGCAGTTCGACAAGGGCTATATCTCTCCGTACTTCGTCACAGATCAAGATCGCATGGAGACCGTCCTTGAGGATGCCTATGTTCTAATCAGTGCCAATAAGATCTCTGCCCTTTCCGAACTTCTTCCAATTTTGGAAAAGATCGCACAGGCTAGCAAGCCTCTTCTGATCATCGCAGAGGACATCGAAGGCGAAGCACTCTCTACTCTTGTTGTGAACAAGATCCGTGGAGTATTCACGTCTGCTGCTGTTAAAGCCCCAGGCTTTGGCGATCGTCGCAAAGCGATGTTGCAAGACATCGCCATTCTTACGGGTGGACAGGTAGTTTCAGCCGAATTGGGCATGAAGCTCGATCAAGTAGGACTTGAAGTTCTCGGCCGCGCGCGTCGCATAGTTATCACCAAAGACACAACGACTATCGTCGATGGTTCTGGCGACAAGAAGGCAGTTGAAGCTCGCGTATCTGAACTTCGTGGCGAAATCGAAAATACTGACTCTGAGTGGGACCGCAACAAACTACAAGAGCGCGTTGCAAAACTCGCTGGTGGAGTCTGTGTTATCAAAGTGGGCGCCTACACCGAAGTCGAACTCAAAGAGAAGAAGCACCGTCTGGAAGACGCTATCTCTGCTACCCGCGCCGCGGTGGAAGAGGGCATCGTCGTCGGGGGAGGCGCAGCACTGGTGCACGCCGCTGATTCACTTGAGGGCGATCTTGGATTCCACGGCGATAAGGCAGTTGGAGTTCGTTTAGTCCGCAAGGCCTGCGACGAACCACTGCGTTGGATTGCCGAGAACGCGGGCGTTGAAGGTTATGTTGTTGTAGCCAAAGTGCGCACGATGAAGCCGCATGAGGGCTACAACGCCGCAACTGGTGTATACGGTGACCTGACCGCTGAAGGTGTCATTGATCCAGTGAAGGTGACGCGTTCTGCACTCGCAAACGCGGCATCTATCGCGGCAATGTTTATTACCACTGAAGCCGTGGTCTATGAAAAGCCAGAAACAGATGATTCAGGTGCTGGTGCATCTGGTCATTCGCATGGCCCTGGCGGACATTCACATTAATACCAAAGCACTTAAGGAACGGGCTTGGCATTTTGCCGGGCCCGTTTTTTCTTACTCCGATTTATATTTGGCTACAAAAGAGAGGCAAAGATGAAAAGATCCCTAACACGCGTAATCGGAATTGGGCTTGTGTTCGTTTTATCAGGATTTCTTCTGTCTGCCTTCGTTTCAGTGCGCTATCCGGGATTTGGCATGTTCTCGCGCCAATCTACTTTAAGCCACGCGTGTGCACGTCCGTCATTTGGGTCGGGTCAAAATATCGAGGTATCCGTCTATGACACGGGCATGATGATGGGCACGCACATGGGATTATCGACCTACCCAGCCGTAGTAGTCGCGGGCAAGGTAAACATTCTAGTTGCAAATGTTGGAATGCGAACACACGAAGTTGTCATTCTCCCGTTAACTTCTGAACAAGGTGCTGGAACGCGAACAGTTGGTAGCGATGGAAAAGTCGATGAATCGGGAAGTCTGGGCGAAGTCTCCAACAACTGCGCATCTGGAAGTGGCGAAGGAATTCTTGCAGGATCGCGCGGATGGACGACACTCAATCTGGCTCCAGGACGCTACGAGTTCGTTTGCAACTTGCGCAATCATTATTCGGCTGGGATGTATCAGGAAGTTGTTGTTACTGGTTAACTGCCGTCGCGTTGCGGTCTATCGTCAATCTCCATCCAACGTGCTGAATTTTTGAGAGGTTCAAATCCGACACGTGAATAAACTTCGTGCGCATCGCGCGTTGCCAAGATAATGCGCTGAATTCCATTCTTGGCCGACCATTCTTTACTGGCCTCTGCTAACCAGGTCCCAATACCTTGGCCTCTGAATGCTGAGTCAACGAAGACATCGCATAACCACGTGAAAGTCGCGCTATCGCTGACAATACGGGCTACGGCAATTTGGCATTCGTCTTCGTAAACCCCAATCGGATACGAGTTCTTAAAGGCCCTTTCAACCAGATCGAATTCGCGTCCGCGTGCCCAGTAACTCTCCACGGAGAGCCACTGAAAAATCTTGGGCATGTCGAGCAGGGTTTCGTCATCGCTTAGGAGCAATCCGTCCCGTGTTTCATGCAGGTGGTTCAGGGTTGCCACGGAACCTCCGATTCGCCAACGGCTAGTGCAGTAAGTTAGTGATTGCCATTCCCATGCATAGAACGATGCCAAAGAATACCTGCGCGGGAAAGATAAATGGCTTCACGAAATGCCTCCGTCATGGAAAGAATGCCTAAAAGGGGAGAGCCCTTACTTGCCATAACGAGATAGTGGCCGAAATTGTTCAGTCGACCACATTCTTGTCCCACTCTCCCCTAGGACGAATACACTCGGATGAGGTACAACTTCATGACTCTGATAGGGAACCATTTTCGTGGTGAGTGTCAGGGAGGATTGCAGTAGAACATGAGAAGGTGGCGTTTTTTTAAAATTGCGCATTACGGCGCCATCGTCGTCTTATTTTCAGTGGTGGCGAATTGGGGAGCGCATGCATATTCGTTGCACCGAGATTCCGCTTTGGAGAATGGGCTGCGAATCCATGGTGTCACCCGCATGGTGGAGTCCGAATTACGAAATACCGTAATCGCCAATCAACTACTGGTCTACTGGGCAGGACCGACGAAGGGCGCGACTTACCTGTTGGAAGCAGCCAACCCCGCAAATATCACGCTCACTATTGTGCCTAGAGGTCAAGAGGTCGCGAAGACCCGATCTACCTATCCTCAGATATCGACCTATCTCCAACAGGACGCCTTTAAGGCCGTGTTGAGTGGCGGTGGAAATTTCGGGGAGGTTGGGTTCATCAACGCGGATGGCAACGCCGTTTTTCAAAGTTCGAAGGAGCCGAAGAATGCTTTTCTTGGGTTCAGAGATAGGGGCGTACAGGTGCAGATATTCGATTCTCGTGCCGGAGTCAGTCTCGCACTCGCTAAGGAAGCTGGCAGGCTTGTCCCAATAGAGGCGTTAAAAAGTTAGACTGAGTCTGAACTATTTACTCTCCTACCTCGTTGTCGCAAGTGGAGGTACTTATGTCAGCCAAGCAAGACCAACTGCTTGAGGCGCTCCACGACGTCCATGGTCCAGCGCTGATCCGTTTTGTGGCTCATATGACCCATGACGCCTCCTTTGCCCAAGACGTTGTCCAAGAAGCCCTATTGCGCGCGTGGAAGCGACCGGAAATTTTGGCCCAGAGTGACGACGCTGCCAGGGCATGGCTCTTTACCGTTGCTAGAAATCTTGTTATCGATGATCGGCGCAGTGCCCGTTATCGCCGAGAAGTCTCCACAGATGTCCTGCCCGAAGCTGCAGGGATTGATGAGACCGATTCGGCGTTAGATGCCTGGATTCTCTCAGATGCGCTTTCATCGTTATCAGTGCAGCATCGCGGCGCGATCGTGGGTGCATATTATCTTGGCCACTCAATAACTGAAATTGCCAGGCAGGAGGGCGTGCCAGAGGGAACTATTAAATCCCGGCTGCACTACGCCCTTCGCGCGTTGCGACTTTCCCTACAAGAGAGAGGAGCGGCCCAATGAATGAATCCGTTGATAAATATCGCGAATGGGACGCTGCCTATGTTCTTGGCGCATTGAGCACAGATGATCGACGAGAATATGAAAGGCATTTATCTGGCTGTGCATCGTGTACCAGCTCAGTTGCCGAGTTCGCTGGGATGCCAGGATTGCTTATGAAAATAGATGCGAATACGGCGCAAACATTGGCAACCACAACCGAGAACGAGAATGTGTTCGCGCTTCCCCTCGAACCCATTCAGAGTCTGGCTAGAGCGGCGCTTAAGCGAAAAGCGAGCCTTCAAAAAAGAATGGCTGCTGGGTTAGCGGTTGCGGCCAGTTTCATTATGGTTATCGGTTTCCTCGTTGGGTCACAACTGAATTCAGGAACTAACCGTGCGGGCGATCCTGCGAGCACCGTTGCTCTGGGAGTGAAAGTTTCAATGGTGGCTCTGGAGAAGAACTCGATGGTCGTCGATATGCGTATGGCATCTAAGCGTTGGGGAACACAATTCTCGTGGAATTGTATTTATGGAAACGGAGAGGTTTCAGCAACTAAGCCCGAGTCATACAATCTTGTCATTACCGATACCGCGGGCGTTTCAACCACGGTTGCCTCGTGGGGTCAGGCGGGCACGGATGCAAAGGGTCTGGTTGCCTCAACTGGAATTCCGATATCGAAAATCAAGACCATCGAAATCCAATATGCAGATACTCGTGCTCCAGTGGTACGGGGCGAAGTCTGAGACTACGAATTACTTTTTAAAAGATCGCGGATTTCCCGCAGCAACTCAACATCTTCCGGTGTTGCAGCCTCCTCTGAAACCTCACCACGACGATGGCGGGCCATGATCTTGTTCATTGGAAGGACGATGAGGAAGTAGAGAATCGCAGCGACAATCACGAAGTTGATCACCGCGTTGATAAAGGCTCCCCAGTCAAAGGCAACGCTTTTCACAATGAATGCTCCACCGTGTACGCCGCCTCCACCCATAAGTTTGAGTAGCGGTTCGATAAAAGATTTAGTGAACTGTGTGACGATTCCCGTAAAGGCCGCGCCGATGACAACGGCAATTGCCAAGTCCATGACGTTACCGCGCAGAATGAAATTGCGAAATCCCTTAATCATGTTTATCCCGATTCCCGTGGTTGCTGGTTGATGGGCGTTAGTTTAGTGCGCACTCGCCTTACTTAGTCGAAGATTGGGCACGGGCTTTTCCATTGTCAGTTTGGTGATATTTATTATCACTAGATATATCGCGGCGAATAGTAGAATTTGAGCAATAGATTCTAAGCTCCATCCGAATTCTTTAATGATGAACGCATACGCAACCTTGCCTGCCCACGCCGCACTCAAAAGTCCAATTATTATTCTTATCCACCTAAACCAAGTGGTTCGCCATAGCGAGAGTCCACCAAGCAGGACAGTCGGGAACATAACTGCGCCGGCAGCGCCGAAGATCGGCAAGGTAAAGAAGATGGCAACGATTCGAAAAATGGCGGCCTTCCGCCATGATTGTGTTCTCCTTCGGATGATATAGAAGAGAGAATGTGCCGTGCCAAAAAATGTAAACCCCAGCACAATTCCGAGTGTTCCTGACCAAGTAAATTCTGGATTAGTGGTTATCCATCGCATCCATAGTCGAGCAATTATTCCTAGGCCTAATCCTCCTAATAAGCCAAGTGCAATCAATTGAACGGCATTCCAAGAACTAATCGATCTTGAAATCGCGTTGAGCTTCTGTTGCATTACACACCTCGGCTTCTATTATTGGCTGAGGAGTCTGGCAAGTATTCTGCATTCCCACCGGATGCGCTAGGGGCACTCCCCGTTTTGGCCTGCGGAAGTCTCCGAGGGAGGCGCCAAGCGGACGAGTCAAGAGGTATGTAAACCAGAAGGTTGCAATACTCCCCAACAATTTTGCCCGCCAAGCAATGGCAATGATTGCGATTAATCCAGTAAAAGAGATGATTGAGTTTGCTTAACCGATAGAGAATCGCTCTGCAACTAAATCACCAGTTGCTGTACCCAGTGCAAAAGTAAGGGGAAAGAAGGCAACACGGAGAAGCACGAAGAACGCTACACTCGAATTTAAATTCGAGTAGTTTTGCTCTAAAAGATGTTGGAAATTTCGATGAACTAACCGCGTGGTGTTCAGTCTTCGTTCTAGGGAAAGGGTGAAGCATGGGAGAGAAAGTCTCATTCGCGAGCAACGGCGGGACTTGCGAGGGCTACCTTGCCATTCCAAAAGGCGGCAGCGGTCCAGCAGTGATAGTCATTCAAGAATGGTGGGGCCTGGTTGGTCACATCACGTCAATCGCAGATCGCTTCGCTGACGCAGGGTTTGTCGCACTTGCACCAGATCTTTATCACGGCGTGATTGCCAAGGAACCAGACCACGCGATGAAAATGTTGATGGGCCTTGCGATGGATAAGGCTGCGCTAGATATTGCGGGAGCAGCAAAATATTTAAGCGATCGAGATGAAGTAACGGGTAAGGGGATCGGTGCAGTTGGATTTTGCATGGGAGGCTCACTCGCTCTCTGGAGTGCGACTTTGTCTCCGGAAATTACCGCAACAGTTGCTTTCTATCCAGGGCTTCCTTGGCAGAGGATGGCGCCGATCTGGCAAAACTACTCTGGCAAAAGCGCACAGATCCATTGCAGTGAGTCGGACGGAAAATCAACTGCGCCAGGAATACAAGAGGCGGTTAATGCGATTTCATCTGGAGGTGGAGATGTCGAACCCTTTGATTATCCGGGTACCCATCACGCCTTCTTTAACGATGATCGTCCTGAGGTATACGACAAAGCAGCTTCCGCACTTGCGTGGGATCGGATGATCACTTTCTTTACCAGCAATATTTCTTAGCCTCACACTGTGTTGCGTTAGTAGTGCTGTCACTCGCTGTGTCTAGGTGAGAGTATTGAAAGCGGAGCAGATAGAGAGAAGCCTTGTAGGGGTGGTTGAAATCAAACCCCAACGAACAAGGAGGATGTGAGATGAGCGAGAGTACCGGGCAGTATGCCCAACCCAATAGCGAGTTGACGAACGCCAAGCCCGCCAAGAAGCGGAGCGTCAAGAAGATCATTGGGTATGTAGTGGTGGCATTTGTAATTGTGATCGTTGGGCTTACATTTTTCGTGAACTCTGCAACAAAGGCGCCGGTTGCGGCTAGCAATCAATTCCTCAACGCTATTCAAGCCGGTGATGCGACCATGGCCTATGCACTATTTGCTACCGCCGCTAAAGCGGCGGTGCCAGTAGATCAGTTTGACACGCTAGTTAAACAGGCCGGTCCCATACTCAATGGAAATGAAAAGATGACCAGTAAGAAGGTGGATGCCGCAACGGGTTCAGCCGCTACTGCAGAAGTTGTCTACGAGATTCCGGGCACGGATGCCAAGACCTACAAGTTCACAGTCAGCCTGACGAAAGAGAATGATGTCTGGAAGGTTATGAACTTCACCAGCAAGGCGCAGTAGTT
Organism: Candidatus Nanopelagicales bacterium; assembly: GCA_038244965.1. Lineage (GTDB taxonomy): Bacteria > Actinomycetota > Actinomycetes > Nanopelagicales > Nanopelagicaceae > QYPT01. The sequence goes on from JBBRSY010000025.1 coordinate 18,429, forward strand.
ACGAAGCGTGCGGAATCTGCTCAAGAAGTTTCCGGTTCAGAATGATTTGCCGATCATCTTCGGTGAGTCCGCCCCAGATTCCGTATGGTTCCTGCATTTTGAGGGCTTGATCTCGGCAGCTCCGAATCACTGGGCACGTCGCACAGACCGCCAGTGCCTTATTTTCACGATTTCGCCTGCTTGATCCGCGCTCGCCATCAGAATGGAAAAACATTTCCGAGGGAAGTTCTTTGCAAGCACCGGCTTGCTGCCACTGCCAAACATCGACCAGTGGCTTTTGGGAACGCGTTATATCGACCATTTTTTCTCTCCTCTGTTCTTAACCGACTTTAAGAGCAAAGGCGGGGGCGTTCAATGCGCTAGGGCTTAGAGATTCATGTGTTTTTGCCGTGGCAGGTCGCGCCGATAGACTTCACGCCCTTGGGGTTGCGGAGGCGAATATGGGCGATAACGAGAAAGTCGTAATGCTGGGCCTGACCTACGATGATGTCCTGCTTCTGCCCGATGCCTCTGACGTGGTTCCCAGCGAGGTCGATACGACGACACGCCTGACTCGTAATATCTCGCTGCGGATTCCCCTCGTCTCCTCGCCTATGGACACGGTTACCGAATCAGAGATGGCAATTGCTATGGCCAAAGCCGGCGGAATTGGAATCATTCATCGTAATCTCCCAATAGACGAGCAAGTCACCCATGTGAAATTGGTGAAAGGAGTCGGACTGGCAGGGGCGGCAGTTGGAGTTGGCGAGGATGGGTTTGCTCGAGCCAAGGCCCTGATCGAAGCCGGGGTAGATGTTGTTGTTGTTGACACAGCACATGGCCATCACAGAGGAGTTCTTGACGCGATCGCGAGAATTAAGAAGTTTTCACCGGGCACCGAAATTATTGGCGGAAATATTGCGACTCGCGCCGGTGCACAGGCATTAATCAATGCAGGTGCCGACGGTGTAAAAGTTGGAGTTGGCCCTGGTTCGATCTGCACCACCCGGGTTGTCACCGGGGTGGGTGTACCGCAGATAACGGCGATCATTGAGGCGAGCAAGGCATGCGCCAAGGCTGGGATTCCACTTATTGCTGATGGTGGCCTGCAATATTCCGGCGACATTGTTAAGGCACTTGTTGCAGGCGCTGAC
>JBBRSY010000026.1:0-19551 GCA_038244965.1 Candidatus Nanopelagicales bacterium
ACTGACCAACCAGATGCCGTCTTTGGTCCATACAAAATTACAGTAGTTAAATCAATGTAGAGATCGCCTAGAGCGCCCTGTGTTGTTTGATCACCATTGCCACTTAGAACTGAAGAACCATTTTTTCCGGCAGGTCCTTCTGGTCCGGCAGGTCCTTGAACACCAGCAATACCTTGCGCACCGGTAGCGCCTGTTGCGCCATTGGTTCCATTGGTTCCATTGGTTCCTGCAGCACCAGTGTCACCTTTAGCACCTGCAGAACCTGTCAAGCCAACTGGTCCTTGCGCACCCACAGCACCAGTTGCACCTGTGTCGCCCTTAGCGCCAGCTGCACCGGTGGGACCTTGAGAACCGGCAAGACCTGGAATGCCTTGTGCACCCGTTGCACCTGTGTCGCCTTTAGCGCCAGCTGCACCTCTTGCACCTGTGTCGCCTTTAGCGCCTGGTGTACCTGTTAATCCAGTTGGTCCCGCGTCACCCTTTGGACCTGCTGGACCAGTTGCACCAGCGGCTCCCGTTGCACCCGTGTCACCCTTTGCTCCCGCAATACCGGTAGCACCATTTTCGCCTTTCGCACCAGCTACACCTTGCGCCTGTACGCCTCCACTATTAGTAACCGCAATTGGACCAGCGAGATTAATTACATCAGTGGTTGTTTTCGCTTGCGAGGTTTGCTCCTGCGTTTGCTGTTGCGTTTGCTGTTGCTGCGGCGGTTGCTGTGGCGTCTGTTCCGGCTGAACTGTAATCGGTCCAAGCGGTCGCACCGCGGATGTCGAAATGGAATTATTTTGATTTATTACAATTGGCCCAAGAGGTTGAGCTGAAATATTCGTGGTCGTCTTGGTGGACTTAATTATCGTCGTAGAAGTTTTGGTAGACGTTGAAGAAGTTTGACTGCTACCGCCCAATACAATCGGCCCAAGCGGTGAATCTCGACGCAATGTATTTGCGCCAGCTGCCTGAGCAGAAATTACGCTGGGGATCGTGAGACCGAAGGTTAAAAGAATAGGAAAAAAAAGACGGATGAATCTTCGTCGATAATTACCAAATGACGACTTCATCACCTTATTGTCTCCTTCAGTACGAATGGACACGGGGAAAATACTTACGAGTACGCAAAGTGTAGAGGATCAGGGGACAGCACTCAACTGGTTTGGGGGACAAACACGCTCAAAAAAAGTGGACATTTTCTGTGAATATCCTGAATTCTGCCTTTTTGGGGGACAAATGCTAGGTGCGATCGGCCTCCAAGGCGGCAAGTTGGCCGCAAGCACCCGCTATTTCGCGCCCCCTGGTATCCCGAACGGTGGTTGGAACCCCGTAGCTCTCAAGAATTCGGACAAATTCGGCTTCGTCCTCTGGCCGGGAGGCGGTCCACTTTGACCCGGGGGTCGGATTAAGTGGAATCAAGTTGACGTGAGCATTTCGATTCTTCAACAATCGCCCGAGAAGATCCGCACGCCATGTCTGATCATTAATGTCACGGATAATTGCGTACTCAATTGAATAGCGTCGCCCTGTTTTCTCGGCATATGCATCAGCAGCGGCAAGAACTTCTTTGACTTTCCACCGTGAATTGATCGGCACTAATGTATTTCGAAGTTCGTCATCGGGAGTATGAAGAGAAACCGCCAAGGTAACCGGAAGTCCTTCGTTGGTAAGTCTTTCAATTCCATTTACCAAGCCGACGGTTGAAACCGTGACCGAACGAGCGCTGATACCCATTCCATCGGGATTGGGGTCTGTAATATTTCGAAGAGTGCGAAACACAGGGTTGTAATTTGCTAACGGCTCGCCCATACCCATGAACACAATGTTGGATAACCGAGTAGGCCCCCCAGGTAATTCGCCGGATTCGCATGATCTGGCAGATGCGACAATTTGTTCGGTGATTTCTCCGGCCGTTAAATTTCGAGTTAATCCTGCTTGTCCAGTGGCACAGAATGGACAATTCATTCCGCAACCAGCCTGGGACGAAATGCAGACAGTCGTTCGATCTGCATAGCGCATGAGCACGCTCTCCACCAGAACTCCATCGTGCAGTCGCCACAAATCTTTGCGAGTCATACCGTTATCGCAGGTTACCGAACGTACTAGTTCGATTAGCTTCGGGGTCAACAACTCAGAAAGGGTCGATCGCATATCTCCAGGAATATCCGACCATGTTTCGGGCGGCGAATTCAAATGTGAAAAGTAGTGGTTTGCGACTTGCTTCGCTCGAAAAGCCGGAAGGCCAAGTTCCTTAACAAGTTCCGCGCGACCTTGCGGTGAATAATCGGCAATATGCCGTGGCGTTTTTTTCTTTAATCTTGGCTCATCAAATACCAGTTTTATATCGTCAGGCTGATCTGGGCGGGTCATAAGTAGCGCTTGACTATTTCAAATGCCAGCCACACCGCAGGCCCTGAAAGTAGCGCCGAATCAATGCGATCCATCACTCCCCCGTGGCCTGGCAACAAGGTACCCATGTCCTTTAAAGAAAGATCGCGCTTGAGAGCACTCTCAATGAGGTCGCCACTTGTTCCAGTAAATACAACAATTAATCCAACCACAGCCCCGTAATACCAATGTTCATGCATTAGAAAGTGAAAACTTAGCGCCCCACCTAGGATGGTAAAAACTAGAGAGCCAGCCAAACCTTCCCACGTTTTTTTAGGACTGATTTTGGGAACCAGCGGGTGACGTCCAGCCACGACCCCGACCAAATACCCAAACGTGTCGTTACACGCAATAAGAACAACGAAGGTCATTACTCGATCAAAACCGTTAAAGGGGCGAGCCAGCAACACGATGAATCCAGCGAGAAATGGCAGATAAATCAAAACTAGTGTGGTCGCAGTTGCACGTTTAAGAAATCCTTCGGGGCCACGCCAGAGTTGAAATACAAGAAGATTGGGAAGACAAAACGCCGTGGCAATGGCTAAACCGGCAAGACTGCCTCGCCACGTAGCTAGCGTCAAAATAATTGTGGCGACGATAAGCATCGGAACGGAAATGTGAGTGTTATCCGCATCAAAAGCCCGCGATATTTCACGAATCCCAAATATGACTGCGACGCCCACGAGAAGTGCGAATATCTCCCGAGGGTAGGCCAACGCAAACCAGACGAAAGCAACAATCAGGACGCTAACAATGATGGAGGGAAGAAGTTTTCGCCCTGCTCTTTTGTTAATCGCCTCGTTTATCGAATGTAAGTCATTCATAACGCGTTGAGTGAACTCTCAAACTTCGAGAAGTTCAATCTCCTTATGTTTGAGCAAGTCATCAATTTTGGCCACGTGCTCAGATGTGACTTTTTCCAATTCCTTCTCGCCACGTGTCAGATCATCTTTACCGATCAGCGCATCCTTTTCCAATTTCTCAATCGTCTCCTTGGCACTGCGGCGAATATTGCGAAGCGAGATTTTTGCGTCCTCGGCCTTTGTCTTAACAACTTTGATGTACTCCTTGCGACGCTCCTCAGTTAATTGAGGAAATGCGACACGAATAACTACTCCATCATTCCCAGGATTTACACCCAGGTCTGACTCGCGAATTGCCTTTTCGATGGCGGCCATCGCCCCCTTGTCAAAGGGAGAAATGAGAGCCATTCGCGCTTCAGGTACTTGGATCGATGCCAACTGCGATAGAGATGTGTATGTGCCGTAATAATCGACCATGATCTTGCTAAAAAGTGAAGGATTAGCGCGACCCGTGCGCACGCTAGCAAAATCTTCTTTCGCCACTTCCACGGCCTTACCCATCTTTGAGTCGGCATCCTTGAGGGTGCCTGCAACATCACTCATGATTTACTCCTTAAGTCTTTGACATAGTGCGAGCACCGTCAGGCAACAAGAGTACCGATTACTTCTCCCCGCACAGCACGGCCGATGTTCCCAGTTACCTTGAGATCAAAGACGATGATGGGAAGACCATTTTCACGACAAATGCTGAAGGCAGCGGCGTCGGCCACGGCCAAGGACTTCGAAATCACATCATCATAAGAGATGGTATCGAACTTGGTGGCACTGGGATCCTTCTTGGGATCACTCGAGTACACGCCGTCTACGCCACTTTTTGCAAGGAGCAACGCTTCGGCACCAATTTCCAAGGCTCGCTGAGCCGAGACGGTGTCAGTGGTAAAGAAAGGCATTCCAGCCCCCGCGCCAAAAATCACAACTCGACCTTTTTCAAGATGGCGAATTGCGCGGCGTGGAATGTATGGCTCGGCAACTTGACCCATCGTGATCGCAGTTTGAACACGAGTATCTATCCCTTGTTTTTCTAGAAAATCTTGTAGAGCAAGGCAGTTCATGACAGTTCCGAGCATTCCCATGTAGTCCGCACGGGCACGATCCATGCCACGCTGTTGGAGTTCGGCGCCACGGAAATAATTGCCACCGCCCACAACGATGGCAACTTGCACGCCAGTGCGCACGACATCGGCAATTTGTTTTGCAACATCTTGAACTACATCAGGGTCAACGCCAATGCCCTTTAATCCTCCGAAAACTTCCCCAGAAAGTTTAAGAAGCACTCGCCCGTAGCTACCTCTAGTTCCTGGCATGAGTGCTTCCTGGCATGAGTGCTCCTTATTACTTATTGACCAGATTCTAAAGGGCTAGATCCGGTTCGTTACTGACCCACGCGGAAACGCTTGAAAGCCTTCACCGCTGTGCCAGCTTCATCGAGAATCTGCTTGACCGTCTTTTTGGCGTCCTTGGCGAATGCTTGCTCAATCAGGGTGACTTCCTTCACGAAACCAGTTATGCGACCCTCAACTATCTTGGATAAGGCGGCTTCTGGCTTGCCCTCATTGCGCGCGGTCTCTTCGGCCACATGGCGCTCGCTCTCAATGAGGTCTGCTGGGACATCTTCGCGACTTACAAATGAAGGAGCAAAGGCAGCAATGTGCTGGGCAATGTCTTTACCGACGTCAAGTGCGTCCTTGGTCAACTGCACGAGAACGCCAAGTTGTGGCGGAAGATCTGGGCTAGTGCGATGAAGATAGAGACCAACTGGACCCTCAAGAATTGAAATCCGACGGACTTCAATTTTCTCTCCGAGCGTTGCATTTGCTTCATCGACTACATCTTGAACTTTCCTGCCTGATGTGATTTCCGAAGCCAAGAACGCGTCGAGGTCAGAAATGTTTGACTCGATCAAGTGCTGCAACAGTTCATCCGCTAAAGCCTGAAAACGTTCGCCCTTGGAAACAAAATCTGTCTCGCAATTGAGTTCGAGCATGACGCCAACGTTATTCTGAACCTTAGCGACAACCAGTCCATTGGATGTTGCTCGACCTTCGCGTTTTGTGACGCCCTTTAAACCCTTGACCCGAATGATTTCAACGGCTTTGTCAAAATCACCTTCGGCCTCATCAAGTGCCTTCTTGCAATCGAGCATTCCTGCGGCTGTCGCCTCACGGAGTCTCTTTACATCTGCTGCGGCGTAATTCAATTTAAGCCTCCGTTACGGCAGGTGCCTCAAGGGCTGCATCTGCTACTGCATCTGCTACTTCTACTGGCTCTACTGGTACTGCTGGCGCTGCTGGCGCTGCTTCTACTTCGGCAACCGCTGGTGCTTCAGTTGATCCAGCTAGTACTTCCTTCTCCCAGTCAGCCAATGGCTCGCCGACAGCTACCGATTCGGCCTCAGGTTTTACTTCTTCCTTTACATTTGCAGCTCGTGCTTGAAGACCCGCAGCAATTGCATCAGTAATGACGCGAGTCAGAAGACCGATTGAGCGAATTGCATCGTCATTACCAGGAATCTTGAAATCCACTTCATCTGGATCGCAGTTAGTATCAAGAATTGCAATTACCGGAATTCCGAGTTTCTTCGCTTCGGCTACTGCTAGGTGTTCTTTCTTAGTGTCTACAACCCAGATTGCACTTGGCAACTTGGTCATGTTGCGAATTCCGTTGAGGTTCTTGTTGAGCTTCTCGCGCTCTCTACGAAGAACCAAAAGTTCTTTCTTAGTTAGCAACTGATCGTTGGCACTCTCAAGGGCTTCAAGCTCTTTGAGGCGCTGAATTCGCTTATAAACCGTTGGAAAGTTGGTAAGCATGCCGCCGAGCCAACGTTCAGTTACGTATGGCATTCCAACTCGAGCTGACTGTTGGATAATTGGCTCCTGTGCTTGCTTCTTGGTGCCAACATAAAGAACATGGCCACCCTTGGCGACAACGTCTTTGACGAATTCATAGGCACTATCAATCAGGCCAAGGGACTGCTGGATATCGATAATGTAGATGCCATTGCGCTCGGTGAATATGAAGCGCTTCATCTTTGGATTCCATCGACGAGTCTGATGTCCAAAGTGGACTCCGCTGTCGAGAAGTTCTCGCATTGTTACAACCGCCATGGCGGCACACTCCTTCTTGCCAACTCCTATGCGAAGTTCGCTCTCGGTTATTGGGCCAACTACCTGCCGGCCCTCTGCACCTACAACACCGACCAGCGAACTGGACCGAGGTGGTTCTAGCTAGGTGCGTGAAGTCATCACATTTCTGCGATGCAGGGTGAATCCTACCTGACAAGCGAGCGCGCTAATTCCGCGTTTTTTGATCAAGCACGCGGATGGGCCTGCTTGAAGGCCTTTTGAAGCCTTTCGGTCGAAACATGGGTATATATCTGCGTTGTTGCCAGAGATGCATGGCCCAGAATTTCTTGCACTGTGCGCAGATCCGCCCCGCCTTCCAAAAGGTGAGTGGCCGCCGAGTGACGAAGACCGTGTGGACCCATCCGCTCGATTCCTTCCACTGCCGATAGCGCCTCATAGACAACGCTGCGGACGGTGCGCTGATCAATGCGCTTTCCCCGAGCCCCCACAAAGACTGCCATCGCCGAATCCTGATTAGCCAAAATCGGTCGGCCAGCTTTTAACCAAGCCTTGAGCGCACTCATCGCAGGATTGCCAATAGGAATAGTCCGCTCTTTGTTTCCTTTCCCCAGAACCCTGATCGTCTGTCTCTCATAATCAATGTCTTGGAAATCAAGTCCGCATAGTTCGGCCACACGTGCTCCACTTGCGTAGAGAACCTCCACCATCGCGCAATCTCGCAAAGAGATCGGCGAATCTTCTTCGCCTACTCGCGTTGCCAACGACTCCATCGCTAGCAGTGCGCTTGGGATGTCGAGAACATCGGGCAAAATTCGATGAGCCTTCGGGATTGCAAGTGATAGGCCGACATCCGATGAGGTAAGCCCATTCTTAAATGCCCATTTTGTGAATAACCGGATTGACACCGCGCGCCTAGATAAAGAGGTGCGAGCACCACCTTTGACTTGCATAGTCGCCAGCCAAGATCGGATATGCGAAAGTTCCAAACGAGAAATATCGGAAATACCTAGAACGTTCAGTTGGTTCATCAAACTTTTCAAATCACCCAAGTAGGCACGAATGCTGTGGGAGGCGAGATTGCGATCACGACGAAGGTGTTCATCGAAGGCAACATAGACCTCATCAAGATCGGTGGCGCTCATACCAGAAAGGTTACTCTGGAACCCGCCCCAATCGGAGAAGTCCAAAGGTCACGGCATCTTCTAGTGCCATTGCCGATGCCGCAATCACATTCTCATGCACACCGACTGTGCTCCATTCCGCTCTACCATCGCTGGTCTCCACGAGAACTCGGGTAATAGCTCCGGTACCAAGTCGACCTTCCAAGATACGCACTTTGTAATCGGTAAGTTCTAGTTGCGATAACTCTGGGTAGAAACGCAACAAGCCAGATCGCAGCGCCTTATCGAAGGCGTTGACTGGGCCGTTTCCTTCACCGACGCACGAGATCTTTTCACCATGGGCGGTAAGAGTAATCTCGGCTCTGGTGACAATGCTTTGATCCGCTGACCTTTCAACCGTGGTCAACCAGTGATCGATCGCAAAAAAACTTGGTCGAGTCCCCGTTGCTTCTTCCCGTAGCAGTAACTCAAAGGAAGCATCAGCGGCTTCAAAGGTAAATCCGTGCGATTCCATCTCCTTCACCCGCTCAACTACGCGACCGATCAGCGCACGATCCCCGCCCAGATCAATGCCTAACTCTTGCGACTTCAATTCAATCGATGCCCGCCCGGCCATTTCGGAGACAAGCATCCGCATGTCGTTGCCAACGGAGGCGGGATTTTCATGCTGGTACAGGGCCGGATCCACTTTTATCGCACTCGCGTGCAAGCCTGCCTTATGTGCAAATGCGGATACTCCAACATAAGGCTGGCGCGCACTGGGTGTTACGTTAGTTACTTCAGCAACCGCGTGCGAAATTCGAAATGCTTCTTGCAGCGCACCTTCTGGGAGAACTTGTTGACCTTTCTTCAACTGCAAATTGGCAATAATGGTGACAAGATCGGCATTGCCCGTTCGTTCGCCATAGCCATTGAGGGTTCCTTGCACGTGAGTTGCACCGGCTGCAACTGCTGCCATGGAGTTTGCCACTGCACATCCTGTGTCGTTGTGGCAGTGAATTCCTAAACGCGCCGATGTGCTCTGCAAAATGTCGTGTACGACATCCGAGAGCTCGTCCGGCAGCATTCCGCCATTTGTGTCACAGAGCGCAACCACATCAGCCCCGGCCTCAGCGGCCACGCGAACTACTTCCAATGCATACGCGCGGTTGGATCGGTAGCCATCGAAAAAATGTTCGGCATCCAGAAAAACTCGCTGCCCTTCACCACGAAGATGCTTGATCGAATCGGCAATCATTGCCAAGTTCTCTTCCAGACTCGTACGCAGCGCCAGATCCACGTGGCGGTCATACGCCTTCGCGACTAAAGTGACTACTGGAGCGCCCGAATCTCTAAGTGCACCGAGGAGCACATCATCGGCCGCGTGTACGTTAGGACGCCGCGTCGCACCAAAAGCAACAAATGTTGCGCTCTTCAATTTCAATTCAGTCTTTGCCCGCTCGAAGAATTCTGTATCTTTTGGATTCGCCCCGGGCCACCCACCTTCAATAAATCCGACACCTAACTCATCAAGGTGGCGCGCTATCGCCAACTTGTCATGGACAGAGAGACTTAAGCCCTCTTGTTGCGCGCCATCGCGCAGGGTGGTGTCGTAGATATGGAAGGAATCCGGTGGTGTAAGAGGAAGCATTAGAGAACTCTAAGCAACCAGTGGTGCTTGTCTTCGATGGTTCCGTGTTGAATGCCCAGCAAGGTATTGCGAATTTGCATGGTGATGGGTCCGGGTGTTCCGTCACCTGTTACCCACGTGCCTTTAGCGCTCTTTGCGCTACCAACTGGGGTGATAACAGCAGCCGTTCCGCAAGCAAAAATCTCGGTGATCTCTCCACTTGCGACGCCGTCGCGCCAGTCATCGATGCTGATCATGACCTCTTCAGATTTATAACCAAGATCTTTCGCTAGGGTAAGGATTGAATCTCGAGTAATTCCGGGTAATAAGGCACCGGTTAATTTGGGAGTAACGATCGTGGCATCGGCGCCCTTGCCCTTAACGAAGTAAAGGTTCATACCGCCCATCTCTTCCACCCACTTGCGCTCCTTGGCATCGATCCACACAACCTGATCACAGCCTTGCGCCGCGGCCTCTTTTTGGGCGATCAGAGAAGCCGCATAATTACCACCGCATTTGGCTTCACCGGTTCCGCCCGGCACAGCGCGCACATACTCCATCGAAATCCAAACCGTTACCGCGTTATCGGCGTTGAAGTAGGCGGCGGCCGGAGTAGCAATCAACATATACAACGCCCGATTTGTTGGTCTAACGCCCAGACCAACTTCAGAGGCAAACATAAATGGACGCAGGTAGAGCGATTCGCCGACCTTACTCGGCACCCAGCCTGCATCTTGTTTGACAAGAGCATCCAAACTTTCCAGAAACGTTTCAATAGGCAATTCCGGAAGTGCCAGGCGCGCAGCGCTTCGCTGAAAGCGCAACGCATTAGCGTCGGGTCGAAATAGAGAGATTCCACCATCGGGTTGGCGATAGGCCTTTAACCCTTCAAATATTTCTTGGCCGTAATGAAAAACCATTGCAGCGGGATCCAATGAGATGGGCCCATAGGGCTTGAGTTCAGCCTGCGACCACCCGTCAGTTTCTGTCCACTCAGCAACAACCATGTGATCGGTGTAGTACTTACCGAATCCTGGTTTGGCCACTTTCTCAGCCCGTTCTGCTGCCGATACTGCATTGGTGGAAGGAGTGATCTTTATCGTCATCTGCTTATCCCTTCAGTGCAACAGCAAGCGCACTACCTATCTCGCTTGTGCTTCGTTTGGTTGCTCCTCGTGTGAGCAAATCCTGTGCCACAACTCTCTCCACTTCAGCTGCCGCATCGCTTAGCCCTAAGTGGTCAAGCATCATCGCAACCGACATTACCGTGGCCGTGGGGTCGGCAATGCCCTTGCCAGCAATATCAGGTGCCGAGCCATGAACGGGCTCAAACATCGATGGATATTTGCCGCTCGGATTGATGTTTCCGGAAGCGGCAAGACCGATTCCCCCACATATGGCTGCGGCAATGTCCGTCAAAATGTCACCAAAGAGATTGTCAGTGACCACGACATCGAATCGTTCAGGGTTGGTAATGAAAAACATAGACGCCGCATCCACATGCAAATAGTCAATTGCAATGTCGGGAAATTCTGTGGCGACTTCATTAAATGTGCGAGTCCACAGATCTCCAGCATGGGTAAGCACGTTGTTCTTATGGACCAAGGTAACTTTCTTGCCTGCGCGATTTGTCGCACGGGCGAATGCATCACGGATAACTCGCTCGACGCCGCGCCGCGTATTTAGACTCTCCTCCGTTGCGATCTCGGCATCGGTGCCACGGGCCAGAAATCCCCCGGCCCCTACATATGGGCCTTCGGTGCCTTCGCGGACCACAATGAAATCAAGTGATTCGACCCCTGCAAGGGGCGATGCCACCCCGGGATAGAGGCGAGCAGGGCGCAAGTTCACGTAATGATCAAAAGCAAAACGAAGTTTTAAAAGCAGACCTCGTTCAAGAACACCACTCGGAACGCTGGGGTGCCCTACCGCGCCCAGCAAAATAACGTCGTTTTGCGCTAAATCTTCCAAGACCGATTCAGGCAGAGTTTCGCCGGTACGGTGCCAATACTCTGCGCCCAGATCATACGAAGTCTTAGCAAATGTAAGCCCATATTTAACACTTACTGCATCCAAAACTTTCAATCCTTCGGCCACAACTTCTTGCCCAATTCCATCCCCCGGAATTACTGCCAGATTGAAAGTTTTCTTCATCATTTCTTTATCCGCCCAACGCGACTGATCGGACAAGATTGGCGCCAGTTTCTTTAGCAAGCGCCTCCAATACGGCTGGCATGACAGGTGAGTCAACCGTAATAGCCATGAGCGCCTCTCCACCTTCGTGGTTTCGAGCAACCTGCATTCCACCGATATTGATGGAATCTTTACCGAGAATATTTCCGACAGTGCCAACGACGCCGGGACGATCGGCGTAGCGCATAAAGATCATGTTTTCAGAAGGTACGAGATCGAGATCGTATGAATCAATTGCGACGATCTTCTGAACTTGGCGGATGCCCATCAAAGTTCCACTCACCGTAATCTTGACTCCACTAGATAGCGCGGCATTAAGGGTGACTATATTTCGGTGATCTGGCGATATCTCATCTGTTGTAACGATTGTTCCCAGCCCGCGGTCTTGCGCAATTCCCGGAGCATTGACATAGGTAACATCTTCCGCGCCCAGACCCAGAAGTGCTCCCTTTAAAGCGCTGATCGCTAGAACTGAGCAATCGTGTTTAGCAATTTCCCCGTGCACCGCAATCTCAATATTTACCGGGACCTCTCCGGCAAGACCAATCAACACTCCGGCAAGTTTTTCAACAAGCGGAAGTGCCGGTCGAACATCTTCATGAATGATCCCGCCCTTGACATTCACAGCATCAGGCACAAGCTCTCCAGCGAGTGCCTTACGCACCGAAATCGCGACCGCAATGCCTGCGCGCTCTTGCGCCTCATCAGTTGACGCACCGAGATGGGGTGTAGCTACAACTTGGTCAAGTCCAAACAACGGTGAATCAGTGCAAGGTTCGGTCGAGAAGACATCAAGCCCTGCGCCTGCAACACGGCCCTCGGTAATTGCATTGAAGAGCGCCAACTCATCAAGGACTCCACCGCGAGCCGCGTTGATGATGCGCACCGTTGGTTTGACTTTCTTCAAGGCAGCGACGCCAATAAGGTTGGCCGTTTCCTTCGTCTTAGGCAGATGAATCGTGATGAAATCGCTAGTCCTTAGAAGTTCATCAAGATCAACGAGTCGAACTCCTAACTGCGCGGCACGTGCCGGTTGCAAGTAAGGATCGTAAGCTACTACCTTCATGCCAAACGCCTGCATACGCGCTGCAACTAATTGACCGATGCGGCCAAAGCCAACAATGCCCAGAGTTTTCTCGAATAATTCCACACCTGTGTACTTTGAACGTGCCCACTTGCCATTGCGCAAAGCGGCGTGGGCTGGCGAAATATGGCGGGCCGAAGCAAGCAATAAGCCAATTGCCAGCTCTGCGGCACTAACGATGTTTGATGTCGGCGCATTAACCACCATAACTCCTGCGGCAGTTGCCGCAGGAATCTCCACATTATCTAATCCAACGCCAGCGCGAGCTATTACTTTTAATCCCTTGGCCGCGCCAATCGCTTCTGCATCCATCTTGGTTGCAGATCGAATGAGAACAGCATCTATACCCATTTCGAGAGCTTCCAGAAGTTCGGCACGGTTTGCCCCATCGCAATGTCGCACTTCAAAATCTAGTCCTAACGCCTCAAGCGTTGCTGGGCTAAGTTCCTCGGCAATTAAAACAACTGGTTTAGCCACGCGCAGCGCTGCCTTCTGTGTAGTCATCCTTGGGATTTTTCACCCATGACATCATCTTGCGAAGTTCGCGACCAACGGCCTCAATAGGATGCGCTGCGCCCTTTGCGCGAAACGCCTTGAACTCAGGCGCACCGGCATCTTGATCATCAACGAACCGCTTTGCGAATGCACCACTTTGAATATCGGCCAAGACCGCTTTCATATTCTCCTTAACATGTGGATCAATGACGCGCGGTCCAGATACATAATCTCCGTATTCGGCAGTGTCAGAGACCGACCAGCGTTGCTTGGCAATCCCACCCTCATACATCAGATCAACAATGAGTTTGAGCTCGTGCAAGCATTCGAAGTAGGCAACTTCGGGCTGATAACCCGCCTCTACCAAGGTTTCAAATCCATACATAACCAACTGCGATGCGCCGCCACAGAGGACTGATTGTTCACCGAAAAGATCTGTCTCAGTCTCTTCGGTAAAGGTGGTGAGAATTCCACCCGCGCGTAGTCCGCCGATTGCTTTGGCATAAGAAAGTGTCAGGGGCCACGCGTTTCCAGTTGCATCTTGTTCAACTGCCACGATAACTGGGACTCCACGTCCCGCTGAGAATTCGCGCCGAACTAGATGCCCCGGACCCTTAGGAGCCACCATGCAAACATCAACATTGGCTGGCGGTGCGATATATCCAAAGCGAATACTAAATCCGTGGCCAAAGAAAATTGCATCGCCATCTTTAAGGTTGGGAAGAATCGACTCGGCGTAGATATGGCGCTGAACTGGATCTGGGGCAAGGATCATGATGACGGTGGCTTCCTTAACCGCCTCAGCCACCGATACAACTCGTAATCCTTCCTGTTCTGCCTTCTCCCGCGACTTTGAGCCCTCGGCTAGACCGACACGAACATCGACACCACTTTCACGAAGGTTGAGGGCATGGGCGTGACCCTGTGAGCCGTAGCCAATGACCGCGACTTTTCGACCTTGAATAATGGATAGGTCTGCATCTTCTTCGTGATACATCGTTGCCACGGTGATCTCCCTTTTCTTATTCCTTGGTTTTTAATTCTGGTAATCGGCTTGGGTACTGATTTCATGGAGCGTCGAAATTCCTTGTGCGCTAAGGGTACGGTCTGAAAGTGCGGCCGTTCCACGTTCGAGAGCTACCAGCCCTGACTGGACCAATTCCTTTATTCCGTAAGGCGTGAGGGCTTTAAGAAGTGCCTCAATGTGGACATTCTCCGCCGTGCACTCAATTGTGATCGTCTGATCGTCTTCGTCGACGACTTTGGCGGCAAATTGTTCCACAATTTCTAGTACCTCAGCAATTTTCGATGTGGCAACTTTTACCAGAAGCAACTCACGATGAACGGTCGAGTCAACTGGCATTTCTGAAACCGCAATAACGTTCACGAGTTTATAAACCTGCGCCATTACCTGGTCGAGCACATGGCCCTCAACGTTTATGACAATAGTCATCCTCGAGAGGTCAGGATTTTCAGTAGGCCCAACCGCCAAGGAGTCAATGTTGTACGCGCGACGCGAAAACAGTGAGGCCACTCGTGCCAGAACACCTGGACTGTTTTCAACGAGAACGGCGAGGGTATGTTTACTCATCACAACTCCTGCGAATCCCAGTCGGGAGCCAGGCCCCGAGCGATCATTATTTCGTCATTGGATGCACCGGCCGCAACCATTGGCCAGACCATCGCATCTTTGAAGACTCTAAAATCCACGACCACTGGTTGATCGTTAATTGACATTGCTTCCTTGATTACGGCATCTACATCTTCCGGACGCTCGCAACGAAGGCCAGCGCAACCCATGGCATCCGCTAACTTAACAAAGTCGGGAATGAACTTGGATTGAAGAGAAGTATTTGAGTAACGGCCTTCGTAGAACATGGTCTGCCACTGGCGAACCATGCCCAGACTTTCGTTGTTGATGATCGCGACTTTGATCGGAATATTGTTAAGTGCGCAGGTGACCAACTCCTGGTTTGTCATCTGGAAACAACCATCGCCGTCAATCGCCCACACTGTTGTGTCGGGCATCCCAACCTTGGCCCCCATGGCTGCCGGTACTGCGTATCCCATTGTGCCAAGACCGCCAGAGTTCAACCAGGTGCGGGGCTTTTCATACTTCACAAATTGGGAAGCCCACATCTGGTGCTGGCCAACACCGGCAACATAAATTGCGTCAGGGCCAGAAATCGCGCCAATGCGTTCAATCACAAATTGTGGGGAGAGCGAACCATCTTCGGGTTTTGTGTACCCCAGGGGGTAGGTGGTTCGAAGGGAAGACATTTGCTTCCACCAGGCAGTGAGATCGGGTTTAGATTTCTTAAATTCCGTTTGCACCGCAGGAATAAGCGCATTCAGTGTGTTCATTAGGTCGCCAATAATGGCCACATCCGCGTATCGGTTCTTCCCGATCTCGGCGGGGTCAATATCTGCATGAATAATTTGCGCATTTACCGCGAAGGTTGAGAGCTTTCCGGTTACGCGATCGTCAAATCGCGCACCCATTGTGACCAGCAGATCGGCCTTCTGCAGCGCAGTTACTGCAGCAACAGTTCCATGCATTCCGGGCATACCTAAATGCAAGTTATGGCTATCGGGAAACGCACCGCGTGCCATCAATGTCGTAACGACCGGAGCGCCGATGAGTTCAGCGAGTCTCATTAACTCCTTGTTGGCATTTGCTTTAATGACACCACCACCCACAAAAATAACGGGTTTCTGAGATCGCGCGATAAGCGCTGCGGCGTCGCGAATTGCTTCGTTATCTGGCTCGAGTTGCGGCTTGTAGCCACCCAATTGAATTTTGTTTGGGTACTTAAAAGTGGTCATCTTCTGTAGCGCGTCTTTTGCTATATCGACAAGAACCGGTCCGGGACGACCCGTACTCGCAATATGAAAAGCCTCGGCAATCGCGCGCGGAATATCGGCTGGGTCGGTGATCAAATAACTATGCTTGGTGATCGGCATCGTGATCCCGCGTATGTCGGCTTCTTGAAATGCATCGGTTCCGATGGCCGCAGATGGAACCTGGCCAGTGATTGCGACAAGGGGTACGGAATCCATTTGAGCATCAGCTAATGGCGTGACCAAATTTGTGGCGCCTGGACCAGAGGTAGCAATGCAAACTCCGATTCGACCCGTCGCCTGGGCGTAGCCAGTAGCGGCGTGACCTGCACCTTGTTCGTGGCGCACGAGAATGTGACGGATAGATGAATCAAAGATGGGATCATAGGCAGGGAGAATTGCGCCGCCCGGAATTCCAAACATGACGTCTACCCCGGCTGCTTCGAGTGACTTCACGAGGCTGGCCGCCCCAGTCATTTCTCTGCTCATCTACCTACTCCTTCCTATTACCCGGTGATCAAAAAATGGCGCTTTAAATGCAAAAACCCTCAGTGATAACTGAGGGTAGCGCGGGATCTGATTGTGCTAGATCGCGCGCTTTTCAATCACTACTGATGTTCTCACGATCATATTCTCGTAGGCTCACCGCGCAACGTCAACCCTTTGAGATTAGGATCTCACAATTTGAGAAGTGACATCAGTCGCAAACAGCACCTTTACTAGCTGAACCAACTAACTTTGCATACTTAGCGAGAACCCCACGGGTATATTTGTGAGGCAGCGGAGTGAAGTTTTCTCGACGCTTTATCAATTCACTTTCATCCACCAATAGATCAAGTGTGCGATCTATCGTATTTATCCGGACACGATCGCCATTTCTCACGAAGGCAATTGGTCCTCCTAGGGAAGCCTCAGGTGCGACATGGCCAACACAAAGTCCCGTCGTGCCACCTGAAAAGCGCCCATCAGTCAAAAGTAAAACTGATTTGCCAAGGCCCGCTCCCTTGATAGCGCCCGTAATCATCAACATTTCGCGCATTCCCGGCCCGCCTTTAGGGCCTTCGTACCTAATAACAACAACATCTCCAGCAAGAATCGAACCACTTTCCAGCGCGTCCATTGCATGTTGTTCGCGCTCAAAGACTTTCGCAGGACCTTCGAAAATATCAACATCGACGCCGGCAGTTTTCGTCACGGCGCCTTCGGGCGCAAGGGAGCCATGAAGAATGGTGATACCACCACCGAGTGAGAGCGGCTTTGATATCGCGTGCAAAATCGCACCATCTGGATCTGGTGGCGCCACATCCGCCAAGTTTTCGGCCATTGTTTTACCGGTAACTGTTAGTACATCTCCGTGCAATAAACCCGCATCCAGCAATGCTTTCAGCACAACGGGGACGCCTCCGACTTTATCCATATCGCTCATGACGAATCGACCAAACGGCTTGAGATCACCAAGCAGTGGCACCTTCGAACCGATGCGGTGGAAATCTTCCAGGTCTAAGTCGACATCGGCTTCGTGCGCGATCGCAAGTAGGTGAAGCACCGCGTTTGTCGAACCCCCCAAAGCCATTACGGCGGTGATCGCATTTTCAAAGGCAGGTTTAGTAAGAATGTCGCGCGTGGTAATCCCCTGCCTGATCAATTCGACTACTGCAGCACCCGCTTTTACGGAGTAGGCATCACGACGACGATCAACAGCTGGTGGCGCAGCAGATCCTGGAAGTGAGAGACCAATCGCCTCGCCCACTGTTGCCATCGTGTTCGCGGTGTACATGCCTCCGCACGCACCTTCACCTGGACAGATTGCCCGCTCGATCTCATCAAGTTTTTCTCTAGTAATCAGACCGCGAGCGCAGGCACCCACCGCTTCAAACGCGTCGATAATCGTGACATCTTTGCCATCGACTTGTCCTGGAAGAGTAGATCCGGCATAAACAAAAACGCTAGCAACATCAATGCGCGCGGCAGCCATCATCATTCCAGGCAAGGATTTATCACATCCTGCAAAGGTGACCATTCCATCAAGGCGTTCGGCTTGCATGACGGTCTCCACCGAATCGGCAATAACCTCTCTAGAAACGAGAGAGAAGTGCATCCCTTCGTGACCCATCGAAATTCCATCGGAGACCGAGATCGTTGCGAACTGCATCGGGAATCCGCCGGCATCAATCACGCCCTGACGGGAAGCTTTGGCCAGGCGGTCTAGGGATAGATTGCATGGAGTTATCTCATTCCAGGAAGAGACAATCCCAATTTGTGGTTTGACCCAATCACCGTCTTTCATTCCAACGGCCCGCAACATCCCGCGTGCCGGCGCCCGTTCCATACCATCGGTGACCATCCCAGAACGGGGTTTCATTGTGCTCATGGGGCAATCGTAGGTGATCGCTGCGCAAGTTTTACAAAATATCAATATCTCACTTGCGAATGAGATCCTTAATTAAAGCGACCAAACGAGTCTTCTCACCCGTTGGACCGAGGGGGCGCCTAAAGCCAAATTTCTCATATAGGTCAACCAGGTCCGGCGTAAGCGCGTCCACCACTAGGTAGCGGGCAGCTGCAACTTGGGAACCTTTGTGCGCTTCAAATATTGCGTCTGCAATCAAGAGTCTGCTCAGCCCCTTTCCTTGAAGAGAAATATCGAGTGCGAACTTGCCCAACAAGAAAGCAGGAATAACCTCTTGCTCTCTGCGAACCTGCTTTCTTGGCAATTCTTCAGGGGTTATCGCATATGCTGATAAACAAAAGAAGGCAACAACTTGCCCATCTCCATAATGCCAAACGTAGGTTCGACTGTAATCGCGGAAACTTGCCCGTATGGCAGAATTACGGAGCCACGAATCAATATCTGATTCACCTGAATTAAAATTACTTAAATCGTGGTGATTTGCCAACTGTTCTCGAACAATTCGGCCGCCCGCCATTTATTATCGGCGCTCGATCAATTCGTCTGCGTCGGCCAACGCCTTCGCCAGCGCTTGGTTAACAACCGTAGGCGCATCTAGGGCACTCAACAGTTCCTCAAAAAAAGAGACCGGAACACGCCACGTCCGCTGGGCAGCAATTACTTCTTGAGCTCTATTTAAAGCGGCATCCAGGGCAAACTTGCTAGCACTTGTCCGCTCCAACCCTGCGGCCTCACGAATCTGGCGAAGAGCCTCTTCGGGTAGGCGGATCTCGAACCGTCCCGTTGCTGAGGTTGTCATTGAATCCCTCCTTTTATTACGTACATTGTCCGTACAAACCTATCCAAAGTCAATGGGCGATTTGCTCCGAACATTTACGATACGGTACGGTATCGTTTCGCAAATGGAGGAGGCCAGTATGAGTATTGCTCAATGTATCGGCCGTCCCTTGGATAAATCGCGCGGCATAGCAATAGAGAAAGCAGCGGTCGAACTCCTCCGGGAAGTCGGTTATGAACATCTCACTATCGAAGCAGTGGCCACCCGAGCTCAGGTGAGCAAGGCGACCATCTATCGAAGGTGGAAGAACAAAGCGGCTCTCGTGGCCGATTCGGTGCATCACTATGCGTTCTGCAAATCTCCCACTATCGACACCGGATCCCTGCGGGGCGATTTAGTCGAGATTCTTTCCGAAAAGGTCAAGATGATGGTGAGTGCCGACGGTCAGCTCATTGCCGGTTTGATGTGCATGGCGCGAACAGACGAAGACTTGTCGGAAGTTTTGACACAAAGTCTTTCTGGATATGCCAATGCCGCCCACGCTGCCATTTTTGATCGAGCCCTTTCCAGGGGAGAAATTTCCAAAGATGCAAAGCGCGAGTTGATTCTGCAACTCGTCCCGGCAGTAATAAGTTTCCGAATTTTTATGGCTCGCGAAAATGTAACACCCAAATTTATTGAGAGCTTCGTGGATG
>JBBRSY010000027.1:0-19412 GCA_038244965.1 Candidatus Nanopelagicales bacterium
AGTGGACCATTCTTGATTTTGCAATTTGGTTTGCGGGTGGCTGCGTTGTTCCGATTTTTGAAACTTCCTCAGCCGAACAAGTTGAGTGGATTCTCAGCGACTCGGGGGCGGTTGCCATCATCGTCGAAACACCTACTCACCGAGAACTAGTCTCCACGGTGCTCCCATCGCACACGAGAAAAGTTTGGACGATAACGGAAGAGGCGATGCACATTCTTGCGACCAGCGGTGAAGGCGTCTCTGACGAAGAGATTGATCGAAGACGAAATGCGTTGGTACCTGACACATTGGCGACTTTAATTTACACCTCGGGCACAACAGGCAAGCCCAAAGGCGTGCAGTTAACTCATGGCAATTTTCTCGCCGAGTGTGGCAATGTTGTGCAGGGAGCACCCGATCTCTTCCTAAAGCCGCACGGTTCTACCCTGCTCTTCCTGCCCGTTGCCCATGTCTTTGGACGAATGGTGCAAATTGGTGCTGTTAGTTCGGGGTTACATATGGCGCATTGCGGTGATCCTGCCACTCGATTGGCTATTGATCTTGGCTCGTTTAAACCAACCTTTGTTCTCGCAGTTCCCCGAATTTTCGAAAAGATCTACAACGGATCTGAAGCACACGCAGATGCTGGAGGCAAGGGAGCTATCTTCCGAAGGGCTGCCGCCGTTGCTATTGCCTACAGTCAGGCGATGGACAAGGGAAATATCTCTCTGCTGTTAATGCTAAAGCATCGTATCTTCGACAAATTGGTTTATTCGAAAATTCGAGCCGGAATGGGTGGAAGAGTCGACGCTGCCATATCCGGAGGTGCCCCACTTGGCGAGCGTCTCGGACACTTTTATCGAGGCGCTGGCGTGCGCATTCTAGAAGGCTACGGACTAACCGAAACAACTGCCGGAGCAACCCTCAATGTCAGCGATCATCTGCGCATTGGGTCCGTCGGGAGACCCATTCCAGGAACATCCGTTCGCATCGCTGATGACGGCGAAGTTTTAATTAAAGGCCCGATCGTCATGCGCGGGTACTGGCAGAACGAAAGTTCCAACGCTGAGGTATTCACGGCAGACGGATGGTTCAAAACGGGCGACCTGGGACGTCTTGATGACGATGGCTACCTTTATATTGTTGGACGAAAGAAAGAATTGATTGTCACATCAGGAGGCAAGAACGTCGCCCCTGCTGTGCTCGAGGATCGCATCCGGGCACATCCGCTCGTTAGCCAGTGCGTCGTCGTTGGCGATAACAAGCCATTTATCGCCGCTCTTATCACCTTGGATTTAGATGCACTCAAGCCCTGGGTTGCGATCCATAAGAAAGAATGGACTTCTGTGGCAGAACTGGCAAAGGATCCGGATCTGATCTCAGTCATCCAAACCGGAATTGATGAAGCAAATAAAGCGGTCAGCAAGGCCGAATCAGTCCGTAAATTTGCGATTCTTCCCACAGATTTCACTATTGCAGGCGGACAACTGACCGCCAAACTCTCTATCAAAAGGCACGTGGTGGCAAAGGAATTTGCTACTGAAATCGAAGCCCTGTACAACTAGCGCACACGTATGACACATGCCTCTGTCGATCCGATGACCGATCGTGCGCGCTTGGCACGCGAACTCCATGATGGAATCGCGCAGGATCTCGTCGGAATTGGTTACGGTCTAGATATCCTCCTAGCCAATCCGGATACCTCAATTGATTCCCGCGCTCAATTGCGAACACTCAGATTCAGCGTTTCAGATCTAATCGACAAAGTAAGACGAGAGATCTACCTTCTCCGTCAACGTGCTGCATCATCCCTTGGGCAAGCAATCAGTTTGGCCGCCGAAGAACTCTGCCAGGGTATCGAATTGACGCTCAATTTTGACGAGATCGCTTATGTCGAAGATTCTGAATGCTCACACGAGATATATCAAATATCCCAAGAAATTCTCCGTAATGTCGTCGCCCACGCGAAAGCGAGCAAAATCGACGTCATTTTTGTCAGTAGCCTCGAAATGATTGACTTGTGCATCATCGACAATGGGATCGGTGGTGCGGCAGTTTCAGAATCGCATTTCGGAATGCTCAATATTCAAGAACGCACCGACCTCCTTCACGGTTCGATCGAGTGGACTTCAGATTCACATGGGACGCGCATGCACCTTCGGATACCCATTGAAAATCATGCCACTAGATAATCACCAAATATCCGTTCTGCTGATCGATGACCATCAGGTCGTTCGCGACGGGTTGCGATCGATACTCTCACATGAGGGGTTTAACGTTATAGGCGAAGCTGCGACCAAGGATGAGGCGTTCGCCCAGATCTCTCATAAGGATCCCCATGTCATCATTGTTGATTTGAACCTACCCGACGGCAGTGGTTTGGAATTAGTCACTTGGGCAAGACAGGTCTCACCCTCTATTGGCATCGTCGTACTGACTCTCAACGACGATGACGCACATTTACTTGCATGTCTCGATGCCGGTGCAAGCGCCTACGTTCTTAAAAGCGAGCCCGTCAAGGAGGTTATTGCCGCCGTAAGTCATTCTTTTTCCTCTCCCCTGAGTTTTACGGGCAAAGGACTAAGTGCTGCGCTATCTCGAAAATCCCATGGTTTCGGGCTGACACCGCGCGAATTAGAAGTTCTGACTTTTTTGCCTATGGGAAAGTTGTCATCAGAGATTGCCGCAAAACTATTTATCAGTGAAGCAACTGTAAAGACGCACTTATCGTCGATCTACCGCAAACTTTCCGTAACAAATAGGAGTCAGGCTGTGGCGCAAAGCATAAAACACGGTCTGGTTACCTAAACTCCTAATAGTTCGGCAAATTTTTCCGACCAGATCTGCCAGGACCACCCTGTTGTTACCCATTCATTGCCAGCCCTACCCATTGCTTTCATTTTCTTGGGATCGGTGAGCACTCGAACAATTGCCGCGGCGATTTCATGAATATTTCCGCCATCGACGATAATTCCAGTTACTCCATCAACTACCGCATCGGGAGCTCCCCCAGAACTGCCCGCGATAACCGGCAGGCCACAGCCACTGGCTTCGAGATAAACGATTCCCAGACCTTCGACTTCCAGGCCGGCGAACCGAGAACGAGAGGGCATTGCAAAAATATCGCCGCATCTAAAGTAATCCGGCAACTGCGCATACGGGACCCGGCCCACAAAGGTGACCAGTTCGGTGACTCCGTGTTTCTGGGCCAATTTCTCTAAGCTCTTTCGGTAACTCCCCTCGCCTACCAGCAAGAGATGAACGTTGGGAATTGCCTTTCGAATAATCGGCAGTGCTTCGATGAGGTGATCCTGACCCTTGCGAGGAACCAACCGACCCACACTGACGATGACCGACTTATCAGAAAGTCCCAACTCGTGCCGTAACGTGCTCGGAGCCGGATCGGGCGTGAAATGCAAGATGTCTATTCCCGGTGCAATGCGAACCATGGCAGTTCGAGCCTTGGGTGATAGCGCAAAGGAGATATTGCGCCGAGTGAATTCACCAAGATAGGTCAATGCATCGACGGTATTACCAATTCGTCGCATCGCCAAGGAGAAGGGAAATACTTTGGCCCACCAGACTTCGTGTCCATGTGTGAGGGAAATTATTCGTGCTACGCCCGATTTGCGAAGCGCGGGGGCTAATAGACCAAGGGGTGTAGCAGCACCAAAGCATGCGACGGCAAATTCACCATTACGTGCGAGTTGCGTGAGACTGCGTGCCACGCGAGGGGTGGGGAGCAACATTGTGGAACGGTCGCGAACAATCTTGACGCCATGATCTTGCGACCAGTTTGCGTCATATTTCGACGTATCCCCTTGTGACGATGTATAAACCAGTACTGAATCTCTAGGAAGACGTTCGACTAATCCCATGATGAAAGATTCAATGCCACCTGCGCGCGGGCCAAAATCATTGGTAACAATTAAAACTCTCTTCATTTAGAAGCGACGGGCGGCAACCAGGCGCAGGCCCCCGAACCACGCACCAAAGGATTCAACTCGAACGCGCGCGCCCGTGTGCGGTGCGTCTACCATCCTGCCTCCGCCTAGGTAAATTCCGTTATGCGATATCGGTGATCCGAAGAAGACCAGGTCCCCGGGTCTCAGCGCATTAAGGGAAACTCGTCGACCGTAATTGGACTGGGCTGCCGCCGAATGAGGGAGCGAGACACCTGCGGCTTGGTAAGCGCGCATCGTAAGTCCAGAACAATCCCAATAGATCATGCCAGCTGCACCGAAGACATATCGATCGCCAATCTGCTGGAGCGCGAACCGAATTGCAATGCCCGAGCGACCTGAAGTTCCACCAATTCCTTTAGCAAAGGCTAAAGAAGATTTCTGTTCGGCAGCGTTGGATCGCTCGGTGAGTCTTGCTAATCGAATGCGATCCGCTTTTTTCAACTTTGCAAGAAGTTTCTCGACGTCTTTAAGTTTGGAATTGGCCAGGGCCATCTGCGCTGCCAAACGTGCTTGGGTCGCTCGAACCAGCGCCAACTTGTCATTAACCGTTAGCGTCGTTGCATCCAGCCTCTGCCTTGCGGCCGCGTACTTATGAAGTTGAAGAGACTTTCGCCGGGTGATCGCATCCAGTGCTCCGGCCGAAGAGAGATAAAGTGTTGGGTCCGATGAAAATAAGAGCTCTAGGCCCTGACCTAACCCGCCAGATTGATACTGCGAAATCGCGATCGCGCCCAGCGAGCGCCGAAGTTGGGCCACACTCGCCCCTTGAACTGCGGCCTGCTGTCGAACGCCACTGAGTGTCTTGGTGAGCTGGACGAGTTGGACTTTTGCCGCCTGCGCCCCTTCGGCCGAGGCAGCTGCTTGCTCCTGCAAACTAACTATCTGGCGTTGAATATCGCGCAACGAAGGTGCTGCACTCGCTGGGGTCAGCGGGAGTAGAAGGGCCACCAGGACCCCGCCCACCCAGACCACCTTGGCGGATTTCATCTGGTTAGGCTAACGGGGCATCCTGCTCGACTCAACCCACGAGCGTGGCGGCAAACCTTGGAATTAGCCGTGAACCGCTCTCTGAAAGCGTAATGGGCTCACGATTCCGCGGGAGGAGAGCAATTCGATGGCCTCAACCGTCTTTTCGCTGACAACCTCCTGGGGAACCAATAAGGAGGTGACGAAGCAATCTTGGCAGGCAATATCTCGCATGATGCAGGTATCGCAGTTAATGATCATCTCCTCACGCTAGCGGGGGGCACTGACAAGACGGGGCGAGAATGGCGGGCCAAGTTAGAGTTCGACCGTGGCAGTGATTGCGTCCCTTGTGGTTGGGGCAGATGGATCGAGCACACTTGGCGGAACCTCTAACTCCATCACCACTCCAATAGATCGCGCACGTTTTTTGGCCCGCCGTCGACTCTGCGATGCCATCCTCATTGGGGGAAATACAGCTCGAAACGAGCGATATCAGCGCACACCCGTTCGGCTTGTAGTCCTTTCCCACACTCGACCGGCAATACTTGATCAGAACTCAAAGGCACTCTGGTGGGTGCTCCCCCCTGCTGAAGCCGTTGCTCGGGCCCAAAGGGAATTCGGTGACACATTGTCCATAGAAGGTGGTGTCGCGTTTATCTCTGAGTTGCTTGAGGCCAATTTGCTGACACAACTTGAACTCAGTATTACTCCGCAGATCGGTGGCGAAAATAGGGTCGATGTTCTTGGACTGCTATCTCATTTCGAAAAGATTGCCACCCACGAAGAACAAGGAACAATATTTCACACCTGCACTTTCCCCATTACGACCCAGAAATAATGGCAACACCGACCACGGCTAAAAATATTCCAGCATACTGAATCCGATGTAGTCGTTCCTGAAGAATCACGAAGGCAAGGATGGCAGTCATAATCGGAAAGAGTGACCCCAGAACCATCACTACTGAAACCAGCCCACGAGTAGAGGCAATGCCCAATAATAAATTCGCACTAAAGTCTGCCACGCCAACGAAAGTTAACGATGAGAGATCACCCCTCTTGATTCCACCAACACCGCCAGCCCTAAGCGCGATAAGTGAGGACACCACCAGTGTTGTTAGGCGCATCGTCACCATGGTCAATAAGACACTGGAAGTCGAGCCTTTCGCCATGAAAGTCATGGCAGTTCCAAAACCGACTGCCGCACCAACGGCGAAAAGTACTGGTCGAAGTGGAAGACCCTGAGAAATCTCAGGTCCGCTAGCACAAAAAGCACCCGCTAAAGCGATGGCGATCCCAATGCCTTTTAAATACAGAATATGCTCTCCAGTTAGAAGTGCAACGGTCACCGGGATAATTGCGCAGAGAGAACTAATGGGTGAAACAACTCCCATTCGCCCACTCGCCAAGCCCGCATACAAAAATACCAGTCCCAGATAACCAGTAACCCCCGCGATTACCGCCGGAACTACATAGCCATCAGAGCCAAATGCAACTGCTTTCCATTGTCCAGTCGCCACCACAATGACCAAGCCAAAAATCAATCCGATTGCTTGCGACATCCCTGTAACTGCTATCGCTGGAAGGCGCTTGGCCAATCTGCCACCTTGAAAATCTGAACTCCCCCACAATAGTGCCGAGGATAGTGCGAGAATAATGGCCATGTGCGGAAGGCTACCGCCCTGCCTCCCACCTTTGACAATGAGATATCCATAGATTGAGGTAGTGGACGCAAAGGGTTTCGCAAAAGTAGCCGATGTTCTGCGCACCTTTACGCCACGCACTGAAATTCTTCTGGAAGAAGTTCCACCCCCACAAAAATTAGCTGCTTTCTCTTATGCATTTTCCGCCGATGTCAGCAATGGTCTAATTGGCGAGGCTGAAGATGAGGTTGCTTCGGGGCGGTTCGTACTTTTGCATGAACCTGGTGGACAGGAGACGTGGGAAGGCGAATTCAGGTGCGTCACCTATATTCGTGCCGACGTTGACGCCATGATGCAAGAGGATCCACTTCTGCCCGAAGTCGGCTGGAATTGGCTACTCGAATCCCTGGCCTCTGCAGGGTGCGCCTATGTTGCCGCCAGTGGAACGGTTACTCGAGTTGTCAGCGAATCTTTTGGAAAACTTTCGCCACGAAGTGATGAAGCCGAGATCGAAATTAGAGCATCGTGGACACCATTGGTTGAAAGCCCCGATGATATTCGCACCCACATACAAGCATGGTGCAGCCTTCTGGCCGAATTGTCTGGACTCCAACCAATTCCCGATGGCGTAACTGCCATCAATCCGCAGGCAAAATCAAATAGATCTGGTCCACGTTAATACATGTCTGACTTAATTCCTGAGGCCGAGGGCGCCACACCGCTTCTGGCACCAAAGGATGGAACTCCACCGGTTATCGTTACACCAGAGGAACTGCGTGCTGCAATTGTTGAGTTGCAAGCTGGAATTGGAGCATTCGCAATAGATGCAGAGCGAGCCTCCGGATATAAATACAGCGCGCGCGCTTATCTCATTCAGATAAAGCGCGTAGGTGGCGGGCTTCATCTCATCGACCCGATCCCTTTCCACTTGAGCGTTCCCTTTGAAATCCATCCCTCCTTCCACGAATTGAACCAGTTGATTCAAAGCGATGAAGTAATTCTGCATGCCAGTACTCAAGATCTCCCATGCCTGCGCGAAGTTGGACTCTTTCCGACTAGATTATTTGACACCGAACTCGGGGGACGAATCGCGGGCCTACCCCGCGTTGGCCTGGGTGCGCTCGTTGAAAGCCTGCTTGGCATTTCTCTTGCAAAAGAGCACAGCGCGGTCGATTGGTCTAAGCGTCCGCTGCCGGAAGATTGGTTGACTTACGCAGCACTTGATGTTGAACTCCTCGTCGAACTCCGAGAAAAGATAAGTGAAATGCTCGATGCCCAAGGCAAGTTGGATTGGGCTGCGCAAGAATTCCATGCAATTTTGCAAGCCCCGCCACAATCTCCACGAAAAGAACCGTGGCGCCGTTCCTCCGGAATTCACAAAGTGAAACGACGTGATCAACTAGCCATCATCAAATCTTTATGGCATGAACGAGATGGCATGGCGCGCGAAGCAGATGTTGCGCCAGGAAAGTTTCTCTCCGACGCCGCATTGCTTGAACTTGCCCTGCATATTCCAAAGACGCGAGCGGAAATGGAAAAAGTGCTCCGACCGATCGGCGCCCGTTCCAGATGGTTCGAACATAGCGCTAACTGGCTTGGTGCAATCTCTACTGGTCTAGCAGTCCCCGAAAGTAATTGGCCGCAGATGCGATCTGAATCCGATTCGATGCCGCCGGTGAAAGTATGGCGCGACAAATTCCCGACTAAATTCATCCCCCTCTCCCATGCGCGTGCCGCAATTGAGACAGAGGCTGAACGACTCTCCCTTCCTCCGGAAAATCTGATTTCCCCTGACCTGGTTCGCCGGCTTTGCTGGAATCCACCAGATGGTGCGACGATGAGATTGCAGGTGGATGAAGTTATTCAGGCTCTCATTAACCTTGGGGCGCGCCAATGGCAAGCCGACATCGTTGGCCCCCACATCGCTGTAGCACTATTGGAACGTAAGGCTCTCGTTATCGTCGCCGAAGAAGCCAGCGATCCCGACGAGGTCTAGAAATTCAGGGCATTAAGGCTCTTTGAGCCAAGCCACGCATTAGCATTGCCACATCGTTTCGACCCTGACTAGAGCGATGGCGCGGCGTTGAATTGATCATTCCAAAGACTGCGTGCGCCATTGTGCGGGCAGATTCAGAAGTCTCATCTGGCCGTAGGAGTTGAATCTGATCAACCCATAGTTCAACATATCTGCGTTGAAGACGTCGAACTTGGGCAGCATCGTCGTCTTCCAGATTTCCGAAGTCGCGCTCGTGCACTCTGATCAGATCTGGGTGAGAGAGGGCGAAGTCCACATGACGGTCGATTAACGCGGAGAGCGTTTGCAGCGGATCGAGATTTTCAGCAATGACCTGAGTTGCCGTTTCGAGTAGGGAGGTGCTGACCGTAATCAGCATCTCTGCAAGGAGGGCTTTTTTCGTGCGAAAGTGTCGATATAGCGAGGGTCCGGTCAGGCCCACTGCTTCGCCCAGTTCCTCGACACCAACTCCGTGAAATCCTTTCTCCGCAAAGAGTGCCGCACCCTTCTCCAGCAGTCGTTCGCGTGTCCCCATATCTCACCCCTTTCAAAAAATCGGATCAACCTCTTCCAATACCCGGCACCTTGCGACTATCCTGCTAATGTTAATGAACACTAACAATAGCGGAGGAACCATGTCGCTGCCGCGAATATCGACATCGGTCAATGTTCACGACCACTCATTTCTCGAACGAGACCTAGTGTTTCGAGGGCTCATCGATGAATTCAACGATCGGATGGCACACGCTGCGCTCGGTGGGCCAGAAGTTGTACGCGTGCGTCCTGAAGGCCGAGGAAACTTGCTGCCACGAGATCGAGTCGATCAACTTCTGGATCCAGGTTCGCCCTTTCTCGAACTCTCATCATTGGCTGCCAATGGAATGTACGAGGATGAAGCCCCTGGTGCGGGCTTAATTACCGGGATTGGAAATATCAGCGGCCGTCCCACCATGATCATTGCAAATGATGCGACCGTCAAAGGCGGAACGTATTACCCCATGACGGTAAAGAAGCATCTGCGTGCGCAAGATATTGCTTTTGAGAATCGTCTCCCATGTATCTACTTAGTGGATTCGGGTGGTGCTTTTTTGCCGCTGCAGCATGAAGTTTTTCCCGACCGCGATCATTTTGGCAGAATATTTTTCAACCAAGCGCGTCTTAGTGCATCTGGCATTCCGCAGATCTCTGCCGTACTTGGCGCCTGCACTGCCGGCGGGGCTTACGTTCCCGCGATGAGCGATGAAAACGTAATCGTGGACGGCCAGGGACATATTTTTCTTGGGGGTCCGCCTCTGGTAAAGGCAGCCACTGGCGAAGAGGTCTCGGCCGAAGACTTGGGCGGAGGCGCCATGCACTCACGCATTTCTGGAGTCACCGATCACTTAGCCAAGACTGAAAGCCTGGCGTTAATGACGGTACGTGCCATCGTATCTACGCTCCCCCACAACTCAAGTTGGTTGACCCGAATTGAAGAAGTTGAGCCACCGCAATACAACGATGAGGAACTCCTTGGAATCGTGCCCACAGATTCCAGAACCACATACGATGTCCGAGAGGTAATCGCTCGAATCGTTGACGCAAGTCGATTCTTGGAGTTTAAATCTGAATTTGGGAAAACCTTAGTCACCGGATTCGCACATATTGACGGCTATTCCGTGGGAATAATCGCCAACAACGGTGTTCTCTTTAGTGAATCTGCTCTCAAGGGCGCGCACTTTATCGAGATATGCGACCAGCGGAAAATTCCGTTGGTCTTCCTCCAAAATATTTCTGGCTTCATGGTCGGGCGCGCATACGAAACCGGTGGCATCGCCAAACATGGTGCAAAAATGGTGAACGCAGTGGCCTGCGCGCGGGTACCTAAATTTACAGTAATCATTGGTGGCTCCTTTGGCGCTGGTAATTACTCCATGTGCGGACGGGCTTACGATCCCCGTTTCCTTTGGATGTGGCCAAATGCTCGCATTTCGGTGATGGGTGGAGAGCAGGCTGCATCGGTTCTTGCCACCGTGAAAATAGATCAACTTGCCGCAACAAATCAGGAATGGACTTCAGAGGAGATCGAAGGATTTAAAGATCCCATCCGTGCCAAGTATGAAACAGAAGGCAGTGCCTATTTCTCGACTGCCCGACTGTGGGACGACGGAATCATTGATCCGCGAGATACCCGCAGAGTTCTCTCCCTGGCAATTTCCATCTCAGGTGCTACACCATTGCCCGCAAGTTCCTTCGGAATCTTTCGGATGTAATAGTGTTTTCTAAAGTTCTCATTGCCAATCGCGGAGAGGTCGCACTCCGAATAAATGCAACACTGGAAAAGCTGGGAATTAATGCCGTCGGCGTTTATACCCAACAAGACGAAAACTCTCTACACGTTCAACGCATTTCGGAATGTTATCCCTTACGCGATCTCCAACAAACTGGCTATCTCGATATTCAACAAATAATTGCCGTCGCGCTAGTCAGCGGCGCCCAAGCCATCCATCCTGGCTACGGATTCCTCGCCGAAAATGCCAAATTGGCTAAGGCATGCAAGGACGCTGGTCTCATCTTTATCGGGCCACCCGCCGATGCCATGGCTGCTATGGGAGAAAAGATATCGGCGCGAGAATTTGCGAGGAAAGCAGGCGTCCCGGTGGTTCCTGGCATTGGCGAACCTATGATGACGGACGGTGAATTACTCGAAGCCTGTCGGGATTTATCATTTCCATTGTTGGTGAAACCTGCTGCCGGAGGAGGTGGCAAGGGTCTTCATGTCGCGCAAGATATGCACGCACTGCGCGAACTACTTCCGATCGCGCGGCGCGAGGCGAAAGCATCATTTGGTGATGCGACCTTACTCGTTGAGAAATATCTCCCGCACGCTCGCCACATCGAGTTTCAAGTAGTCGCTGACAACTTCGGAAATAGCCTTCACCTGGGCGAACGGGAATGCTCACTGCAAAGGCGTCACCAAAAAGTGGTCGAAGAGGCACCTGCGCCGCGGCTATCCAAGGTTGATCGCCAAGTCATGGGCGATGCCGCGTTGGCTTTAACTTCTGCTATTGGTTATCAGAACCTGGGAACGATGGAATTCATCGTTGATGCCGATTCGCCGACAAGTTTCTACTTCATGGAGATGAATACCCGCCTTCAAGTAGAACACCGGGTCACCGAGATGATTACCGGGTTGGATCTAGTGGAATGCCAATTGCGCTTGGCCGCTGGCGAATCTTTAAATCAGGTTATTCCCCAGGTTAATTTCACTGGGCACGCCATGGAGGCGCGTATTTACGCCGAGGATGCCTTCAATCACTTTCTTCCAACCGGCGGTCGGATTGGCAAATTCACTGCGGCTAATAGCCCCCACACGGTGACGGATTCCGCGATAAAGGACGGCGTGACCGTATCTTCGGCATTTGACCCCATGCTGGCCAAGATCGCCTGCTGGGGCAAAGACCGCCCAGGCGCTCTGACACATTTGCGAAGTGCCCTGTCGAATACGGTATTGCTAGGTGTGACTACCAATATTGATTTCCTGATCACGTTACTGGACCGCACGGAAATTAAAGAATCAGACTATGACACCAAATATCTAGAGGAGTTAGATATTGAACGCGCCATTCCAACGTTGGCCGTACTTGATGCCTACGCTGCGTTAACAATAACGTCAACCGAAAAAGATTCTTGGCGCCCCGATGGGTGGCGGCTAAAGGGTATGCCCGAGGCGCAGATTACCGCCTATGTGGACGGCGTGCGCTATAACGTGCCACTAAATCAAGGTTCAGATCTGAAGGTGGACTCTCTGCGTGATGACTTCCGTTACTGGCTGCATCACAAGTCCTTTGGTACATGGCTGATCAAGGAGACTAATGAGTGGGGCACTTCGAAGGATCGAGTGAATGAGGAAATCGTGAGCCCTATGCCGGGCGTCGTGATCGCCGTGAACGTATCGATCGGCGATGAAGTAACGGTGGGAGACCCGCTCGTTGTAATCGAAGCGATGAAAATGGAACATATTGTTCGCGCTACAAGCCCGGGCCGAATTGTGAATTGCGATGTCACACTGGGATCAAATGTACAAGTAGGCCAACTCTTACTTAAGGTGGTTGCAGATGTTTGATCGGAGTGGATTACCCAAGGCAGTCACCGTCTATGAAGTTGGCCCACGCGACGGGTTACAGAATGAAAGCCACATTCTATCCACCCCCTTGAAAGCAGAGTTGATTCGGCGCCTAATCGCTACCGGAACCTCTGCGATTGAGGTTGCCAGTTTTGTTCGACCTGATTTAGTCCCAGCATTGGCAGATGCCGAGGAATTGCTAGCCGATTTAGCCCCGCTACTCGCAAATCATCGGATGAGTGCATTAGTGCCAAATCAAAAAGGACTAGACCGCGCCATGAAGACAGGCATTCGTGAGATCGCCGTATTTGCCAGTGCTACTGAATCATTTTCCAAGGTCAATCTCAACAACACAATTGCAGGTTCCTTTGAGATTTTCACTCCAGTTATTGCGCGGGCGCGAGCTTCCGGGCTTTCTGTACGTGGGTACATCTCTATGTGCTTCGGCGATCCCTGGGAAGGAAAAGTTGCAACATCTCAAGTTGCCGATGTGGCAGAGCGACTATTTGCCGATGGAATTACCGAACTCTCATTGGGCGACACCATTGGAGTTGCAACACCCGGCGATGTAATAGACCTTTTGGACGAATTAGACGCGCGCGGAATTTCGCGATCACTCCTTGCCGTTCACTTTCATGACACCTACGGGCAAGCCCTCTCGAACACGCTCACTGCACTACAGGAAGGCATCACCACGGTCGACTCTTCCATCGGAGGTCTAGGTGGGTGTCCGTTTGCAAAGAGTGCCACCGGAAACCTAGCCACCGAGGATCTGGTCTGGCAGTTGCACGGGCTCGGAATTTCCACGGGGATTAATTTTGAATTACTGCTTGATACCAGTCGCTGGCTTCGCGACATGACCGCGTTAAAGAACCGTTCCAAAACTGCAATCGCATTAATGGATAACAACGAAATGGCGGAAGAGAAATGAATTCAGTGTTGATGCAATTGTCAGAGGATCATCAGACTCTGGCAGAGACAGTCCGTGACTTTGCAAACCAAGTTCTCGCTCCCGTGGCGGCTAAACATGACAGGGAACAAACCTTCCCATACGAGGTCATAAAAAAAATGGGAGCGATGGGACTATTTGGGTTGCCTTTTCCCGAAGAAGTCGGTGGCATGGGCGGGGACTTTCTCTCACTCTGTCTGGCAATAGAGGAGTTGGCCCGGGTGGACCAGAGCGTGGCCGTCACATTGGAGGCAGGGGTCGGTCTAGGTTCGCAACTGCTCTTCAGATACGGTACTGATGAGCAGAAAAAGAAATATCTTCCAGCTCTTATGAGTGGCGAAGCACTGGCGGGATTTGGCCTCACTGAACCCGATGGCGGCAGCGATGCCAGTCGACTACGCACTACCGCACGACTCGAAGGCGATGAATGGGTCATAGATGGCGCCAAAACCTTTATTACCAACTCAGGCACATCCATCACTTCATTGGTAATCGTCGCCTGCATAACTGGGACAAAGACAGATGGAACAAAGGAGCTCAGCACGATCATCGTGCCCAACGGAACTCCCGGCTTTGTTGTTGAGCCCTCCTACTACAAGCTCGGCTGGCACGCCTCAGACACTCACCCGCTCGCCTTCACCAATGTTCGCGTGCCAGCAAGCAATCTCTTAGGTGAACGAGGACGGGGTTACGCCAATTTTCTCCAAGCACTCGACGAAGGGCGCATCGCTATCGCGGCTCTCGCCGTCGGAGCTGCCCAAGGATGTATAGATGAATCCGTGCGTTATGCAAAAGAGCGAAAAGCGTTTGGGAAGATGATCGGCGAGCATCAATCCATTGCATTCAAAATTGCCGAAATGGAGGCACGGACGCATGTTGCGCGCCTTGCTTATTACCATGCGGCTTTCCTGATGGCTGCGGGCAAGGATTTCAAGACCGAAGCGTCGATCGCCAAACTAGTGGCCAGTGATGCCGCAATGGACAACGCACGCGCGGCAACGCAGATCTTTGGCGGCTATGGATTCATGGATGAATACCCGGTCGCAAGGCATTATCGCGACTCTAAGATTCTAGAGATTGGCGAAGGGACCAGCGAAGTGCAGAAGATGCTGATTGCGCGCAGTCTTGGATTGAATGCAGAATGACTGAGAAGAATGAGTTGTTGTATGAGGTGAGCGAAGGTATAGCCACTATCACCATCAATAGGCCGGATGCACGGAATGCGCTGAACTCTGTTGTCCGCAACGGTATTCGCAGAGCACTTGACTCGTTCAATAACAATGAGCAAGCGAAAGTTCTGATCATCACGGCATCGGGTGATATCGCATTTAGTGCAGGCGCCGATCTGAAGGAGATGTCGGAAGAACATCTCACGATTCCGCCTGATGACTTCATTCCTGATTTGACTAGTCACAAAATAGTCATCGCCGCTGTCAACGGGGCGGCACTTGCCGGCGGATTCTTCCTAGCCCAACAAGCAGATCTTGTCATCGCCGCTGATCACGCGACTTTTGGCATTACTGAGGCACGCCATGGTCGCGGCGCACCTTGGGCCGCGCTGCTGCCGCTGTTAATCCCTCCGCGAATCGCCCTCGAACTTCTCGTGACGGCGCAGCCCATCACTGCCACCCGAGCAAGAGAAGTTGGCTTAATAAATATTGTGCTTCCAGGTCCAGAACTTATTGCTGCCAGCCGATCACTCGCTCAACAGATCATCGCCAATGCCCCGCTCTCCGTTGCCGCAGGAAAAGCAATGGTGCGAGATATCCTTGATGAAGTTCTGGGGGACGCACGGCAAAGAGCAAAAGATATATGGGCGCCGGTCTATCTCAGTGAGGACGCGCAAGAAGGGCCTCGTGCATTTAAAGAAAAACGTCTGCCACTTTGGCAAGGGCGTTGATTGGGAAGTCAAAATCCTGCCCTAGGCAATAGGTAGCGGGTATGGTACGAAATCTCGTACTTTGTGACAAACTCACCTCCTGATTCAGGTAAGGAGTTCTTCATGGTTATCACCGCCTCCGAAGCTCGGTCTCGACTCTTTCCGTTGATTGAGCAAGTGAATAATGACAGCACGCCCGTTATTATCACGTCGAAGAAAGGCAATGCTGTCTTGCTCTCTGAGAGCGAGTGGGAGTCAATCCTAGAAACAATGTACTTGCTTAGGACGCCTACTAATCGGGAACGACTGACGAGAAGTCAGACTGAAATTCTAGCGGGCAAACTATATGAGTATGAACTTCCAATTACGAAAGCCTCCCAAGGGAAGAAGATTTCACGCCCTACTAAGAAGATTGCATCAGTAAAGAAAGTCCCAAAACCCAAGAAGAAGGCGATAGCAGTGAGGGTCGTAAAGAAAGCTAAGACAAAGACTTTTGCCTAATGCCCCCCAATAAATCTGTCAGAAAGTTAGTGCTGACAGCCACAGCCCGCGAAGATCTTGCCAATTGGGAAAAGGCCAATCCAAAAATTATTCAGAAAATAAATACTATTCTTGCCGCAGTCCTTGTCGATCCGCAGCGTGGAATTGGAAAGCCCGAAAAGCTAAAATACGGACTTTCCGAAGCATTGTCACGTCGCATCAACCATAGAGACCGCATAGTTTACCAAATTCACGGTAACACCATTATTGTTCTGCAACTTCGAGATCGCTACTAGTGACTCCCAGTGCCCATTTCAATAAGGGCTGCGGATCCACGGAAGGATTTACATTCTAGGGTTTATCACAAGGAAAAATAAATATTTTCACCTCGATGTTAGCGATTGGACAATTGGAGCAGATTACGTCACGCCCAAGCGAGGAGCATTGCTGGTTCCTGCAACATCAACGCAACATCAGCAAGAAATTTGGAACCTTGGGCGCCGTCAACGAGACGATGATCAAAAGACAACGCCAACGTCGTCACTTCACGCACCATGATCTGGCCACCAACCACCCAGGGGCGTTGGACGACCGCACCTAACGCCATAATCGCTGCCTCACCTGGTGGCAATATTGGTGTTCCTGCGTCAATGCCGAATACCCCGACGTTGGTGATAGATAGCGTGCCACCGGTCGTCTGAGCCGGAACTGTTTTACTCGTCCGCGCTGCTTCCACTACTTGGGCAATTGCAACTGCCAAATCAATTAATGTCAGTTGTTCGGCATTCTTGACGTTGGGAACCAAGAGACCGCGATCGGTCGCTGTCGCGATACCGAGATTCACGTAGTGCTTGATCACAATTTCCTGTGCGCTTGCATCCCAGGAACTGTTGATCTCTGGCGTCCGTTTCGCCGCTAGACACATAGCGCGCGCGAGCAGGGTGAGGGGAGAAAGCCGCATACCGGCATACTTGGGTTGAGTGCGAAGTTGATCGAGCAAACGCATCGAGGCGCTAACGTCCACTGTTATAAATTCGGTTACGTGCGGCGCAGTGAATGCACTTGCCACCATTGCCTCTGCCATCGCTCTGCGCACTCCGCGGATTGGTGTTCGAGTTTCTCGATCTGTGTTTACCGATTTTTGAATCGCACTCGGTACTTGTTGTTTGCTTCCTGCGGCGGCTTGCACATCATCGCGCGTCACCGAACCTTCTGGACCGGTGCCGATCACAATATCCAGATCAACTCCAAGTTCGCGCGCTAGCTTTCGCACTAGCGGTGCAGCCATTGCGCCCAGAATCTTGCTCTCAACGGATGCCGGTGTGGCCCTGTCGTTGGACAATTCGTTCGATTTAGCGTCGCTGCCGTAGTTACGCGCAGTGCGTCGTTGACGCCGACTCCCATCACTCTTGGATATCGAACCAACCAGAAACTCAGTTCGCCCAGCGCCATCTTTATCATCGGCGACTTGCTGACTTGTGCTGAGCTGAAGTCGGATAATCGGTGTTCCTACTCGTACGACCTCGCCTTCTTTCACAAGCAAATCGAGCACGGTGCCCGCAAATGGACTCGGCAACTCAACCAGAGATTTTGCCGACTCAATCTCGACCATAAGTTGGTTGACTTCAATTTGTTGGCCAACGGAAACTTTCCATCCAACGATCTCGGCCTCTTCTAAACCTTCGCCAACATCAGGAAGTAAAAACTCAAACGTGGACTCGGATGTCATGTCAATAACTCATACTCTTCTCGACCGCATCAAGAATGCGATCGGCGTCGGGCAGGTATCGGTTTTCGTTCCGACTTGGCGGATACGGGGTGTCATAACCAGTCACTCTAAGTACTGGGGCTTTTAAATGATAGAAGCACGATTGCATCAAACATTGGCCGACTTCGCCGCCAATTCCCCCGCTGCTGGACGCTTCGTGCACAACAATGGCCCGGCCCGTCTTCATGACCGAAATGTTCAAAGTAGTTAAATCCAATGGACTTAACGATCGCAAATTAATGACCTCAAGATGGACCCCGTCTTCGGCTGCAATCGCAGCGGCCTCAAGTGCTGTGGCCACCGTGGGACCGTAACAAATGAGCGTGCAATCTGCGCCTTCCACCAATACTTTGGCGCCATTCATTGACAGGGCCGTTGAAAGATCCGCGCTCGTGTCGACTTCACCTTTCTGCCAATAACGCCGCTTGGGCTCTAAAAAGATGACTGGGTCATCGCTGGCAACGGCTTGTTGGATCATCCAGTAAGCATCGGTGGGGTCGGCGCAGGTGACAACTCGCAAGCCAGGAGTCGAAGCAAAATATGCCTCTGGAGATTCACCGTGGTGCTCAACGGATCCGATTCCGCCACCGTATGGCATCCGAATTGTGATTGGCAGTTGAAGGCGGCCAGCCGTTCGATATCGCATCCGTGCCACTTGGACCACGATTTGATCAAATGCCGGATACACAAAGCCGTCAAATTGAATTTCAACAACTGGTCGGTAACCGTAGAGAGCCAGGCCGATAGCCGTACCCACGATGCCCGATTCAGCAAGTGGCGTATCAATTACGCGATTTTCGCCAAAGTCTTTTTGCAAGCCTTCGGTCGCACGAAAGACCCCGCCAAGTTTGCCAATATCTTCACCCATCAACAATATTTTGGGGTCACTTTCCATTGCGCGCCGAAGTCCTTTATTGATGGCGCCGATAATGGTGAGTTCTTCCATTTCAGTTCGCCCCTTCTTCGGCCAGGATCTCTTGAACTTCTAAGCG
Organism: Candidatus Nanopelagicales bacterium; assembly: GCA_038244965.1. Classification (GTDB taxonomy): domain Bacteria; phylum Actinomycetota; class Actinomycetes; order Nanopelagicales; family Nanopelagicaceae; genus QYPT01. The sequence continues at coordinate 18,735 of JBBRSY010000027.1, forward strand.
CTGCGCCTCAATCCGCGCATCTGGTCCTGCGTAGACGTGGTCGAACATTGCCATTGGATCTGGGTCGGGAAATTGGCGACAACCTTCGCGCATGCGTTCAGCCAGCGATGTGGCTTCGCGCGCGATATCAGCAGCGATCTCTTCGTTTAACACGTTTATCTTGGTCAGATAGATTCGCAGACGTTCGATGGGATCTCGAGTACGCCAGAGTTCCTCATCAGCACGATCGCGATACTTAGTCGGATCATCTGAAGTAGTGTGCGCACCCATTCGGTAAGTGACCGCTTCGATAAGTGTTGGACCTTGGCCCGACCGCGCGCGATCGAGCGCCGCAGTGGTTACCGCTTGACATGCGATTACGTCATTGCCATCCACGCGAATACTTGGCATGCCAAATCCATCAGCTCGATTGGCAAGTGGAACACGACTTTGTCGCTTGGTTTGTTCGGAAATTGCCCATTGATTGTTCTGACAGAAAAAAACCACAGGAGCTTGGTAGGCGGCTGCAAATATAAACGCCTCGTTAATGTCTCCCTCGCTCATCGCACCATCACCGAAGTAGGCAACTACCGCCTGATCTTGATCAGCGCCCCCTGTACCTACCCGACCGGCGTACTGCGCGCCCATTGCATATCCCGTGGCGTGCAATGCATGTGCGCCGATAATGATTTGGTATCC
>JBBRSY010000028.1:0-17491 GCA_038244965.1 Candidatus Nanopelagicales bacterium
ATCAGTTCCAGAGTGCTGGTGTCATCCACCCACATCGATACCTGGCGCAGGGTGGCTCCCGGGACGCCAACTCCTTTTGCTAGCTCGGGACCTTCAAACCAACCTGTTGGCTCATTGGCAAATTGAAGCCCCAAAATATCATGATAGAAATAAATGGAACGATCCAGATCTTTCACCACAAGACCCACGTGATGGATATAATTCAACTTCATAATCGCGACTCCATGTTCACTATTACCAAACACTAGGTGGAGAGAATACGCTTAATTTCTGGGGCTGTACAGCGCTTGTAAACACTGGAATACTATGCAAAACTGTAAACTTCCTCGTTTCTGCTTACGGATGAGGCACCAATGAGTTCCTAATGAGAGGGAAAGTCATGCGAGATCCGGTTGAATACCTCGGCCCGCGGCTAAAAGAAATCCGGTTAAAAACTGGGCTCTCTCTGCGGGAGGTGGCTAGGCAGTTGGATGTCTCACCCTCCTTCGTCTCTCAGATAGAAAACAGTAAATCACAGCCATCGGTTGCAACCCTCTACGCAATTGCGCGCCTACTCAGTGTTCCGGTCGACGTCCTATTCGAATCACAGTGGAATGGCGAAAGCAAAGTATCCAACACAAACCCCGTTGATCAGGTGAGTCGGGACAATTTGGAGACTCCCACAAACGCATGGGATGTTTCTCGCGCACGAATTTCCGCCGTCAATCCGCACAATCGCAGCGCAATCACCATGGATTCTGGTGTTACCTGGGAACGCTTAGCTGCCACGGCCGAGACAGACGTTAATTTTATGGAGATCGTTTACGAACCTGGTTCGGAATCCAATTCCAGCGGCGAAATGATGGAACACTCGGGCTACGAATACGGCTATAGCCTGGAGGGCGAACTTGAGGCCACAATTGGCGACCTGATTCTCTCAATCCCTAAGGGCCATTCGATTGGCTTTGACTCCTCCATTCCGCATAGATTTCGCAATAATGGATTGGTGCCATTTCGTGGCATTTGGTTCGTTCACGGCTGCGCTCATGAGAAGCCTTGACTAAGAAGTTCTCCTAGTGTTCACTAGGAGCGAACATTCAGACCATCAATTAAATGGGAGTGAACAATGGCTATCCCCACCTATGGGCATACAGGCGTCGATTGGGAAAACCGACTAGATACCAATCGGTTGCGAATTGAACGACTTGGGCGCTTGAAAGCAGAACTTGAAAAATCAAGTTTAGGTTCCCTCCTTACCTTTGATTTTCACAATATTCGCTATATGACGGCCACCCACATCGGCACATGGGCGATGGACAAGATGATTCGCTTCTCCCTCCTCCCCCGTGGTGGCGAACCAGTGCTCTGGGATTTCGGTTCAGCGGCACGTCACCACACTTTGCACACACCATGGCTTGACCAAGCGCATACCGACGCCAGTGCAAATGGTCATGCTCCCCATCACAATGCCGTGCCAATTCTGGGATCGCGCGCGGGCATTTCAACGCTACGTGGAGCAATCCGCCCGAGCGTCGGAATGGCAGAGTCCGTCGCCGAGAAGATTTATGAGGTTCTGAAGGTTTACGGGTTAGAAAATGAACCACTTGGCGTCGACATCATCGAGCCCCCAGTCATGTTTGCACTACAGGCAAAAGGAATTCAAGTTGTTGATGGCCAGCAAGTCTTTCTTGCGGCACGACGAATAAAAACCGTAGATGAGATCACACTACTCACGACCGCTTCTTCCATGGTGGACGCCGCTTATGATCAACTTTATGAATTCTTACGTCCTGGGGTACAAGAGAACGAATGTGTTGGCTTAGTCAGCAAGATTCTTTATGACGCCGGTTCTGAACATGTCGAGGGTGTCAACGCAATATCCGGCGAACGTTGCTCGCCCCATCCGCACGTATTTAGCGATCGCGTTATTCGACCTGGCGACCCCGCGTTCTTTGACATATTGCACAGTTACATGGGTTATCGCACGTGCTACTACCGAACCTTTGCTGTTGGAAGCGCTTCACCTGCCCTGCGTGATGCCTATACAGTCACCCGCGAATATATGGATAAGGCAATCGCGTTAGTGAAGCCAGGGGCGACAACAGCAGATATTTGTGCCGTCTTCCCGAAAGCCGAGGAATTCGGTTTCGCCAACGAAGAGGCGGCTTTTGCATTGCAATATGGCCACGGAGTTGGCCTGTCTATTTGGGAGCGGCCAATCTTCAGTCGGATGGTTTCAATGGAAGACCCGGAAGTACTCGAGGAAGGCATGGTCTTCGCTCTGGAAACATATTGGCCAGCCAAGGATGGTTGGGGAGCAGCCCGCATTGAAGAAGAGCTGGTTGTTACGGCTACTGGAGCGGAAGTCATCACCAAATTCCCCGCTGAAGAATTGCTTGTTGCTGGGCAGCGCTACTACACATCGGGAGGTTTCTTGAATACCACCCGAGATTCTCAATCACACTTGAATACTTCGACTTTCAAGCACATTGGCAACGGAGAATAGTCGATATGGATCTCGGTAATGGATATGGCCACTTGACTTATTCCACACTTGTTCATCCTGGCGATACCTGGACCGATATGAAGGCAAGTCTTCAAAGATATCTACCAGGGGTAAAGGCTCGCTTTAGCCCGAAGGCTCCAATGGGTGTCTCATTGCGCCTCGCGAACGCCTCGGTAGAGGAACTCCTAGCAAAGCCTGAGGAGCGCCAGTGGTTGAAAGACTTTCTGATTAGAGAAAATCTATACGTTTATACGGTAAATGCCTTCCCATATGGACCGTTCAAGGACCAGATTGTCAAAGAGAGTGTTTACGAACCGGACTGGACGACAGAGGCTCGTACCAAATACACAATGCACATTGCCGACATCTTGGCGGAAGTAACGGGACCTGATGTGGAGCCCACAATTCAAACGGCGCCGTTAGCTTACCGCCCAAAAGTGACCTCACCTGAGTACATTGAAGCTTTTAACGAGAATATATATCGAGTGATCGCTCACTTGATGACGCTGGAGAAAAATACCGGCCGAAGAGTCAAATTAGCGCTAGAGCCTGAACCCTTCTGCTTTCTGGAGACAATCCCAGAGACCGTAACTTATTTCCAAAATTATATTTACAGCCTCGAGGCCGCAAAGCGAATTGCTGAATATTCAGGTCAACCACTTTCTGAAGTCTTCGGCGCAACCCGTCGTTATCTCGGCGTAGTTCTAGATATCTGCCATCAATCGGTGGAGTTTGAAGATATTGCCGATGACATTGAGCAACTCTCTCAGACAGGGATACCGATCTTTAAATTGCAGGAGGCGGCAGCACTGCAGGTGGAAAATGTCACGCCAGAGATCGTCGAGGAGTTGAAGAAGTACACCGGAACGATTTATCTCAGCCAAACCACAGAGCTACGCAATGGAGTAATTACTCGCTTCTTGAATTTGGAGGACGCTATTAAGGCTTGGGAGGCTGATCCTGGCCCTCGCGAGTGGCGAACCCATTTCCATGTTCCAGTATTTCTCAAGGACCTAGGTCCCTTCCAGACCACTCGAAGTGGAATTGATGCGGCTCTTAAAGTCCATGCCAAGACACCTCTTTCCAACCATTTGGAGATTGAGACGTACACCTGGGATGTACTGCCGGAACATCTGAAAACGGGCGATATTTCCGAATACGTCATCCGCGAATTGGAATACGTCCGTGATGAACTATCCCGCCAAGTAGCGGCGTTAAAGCCGCGATTTTAGCTCTTCCAGTTGATTAGCAAGCGGGGCCGGAAGCTTCTCCCCGATCTTGGCGAACCACTCTTCGATGAGCGGAATTTCTGCCCGCCACTCATTGATGTCGACGTGCAATGCGGTCTGGATATCTTCAGCACTCACGTCGAGACCTTCAACATCAAGAGAACCTGTTTTTGGAGCAAGGCCAATTGGAGTTGAAACAGCGCCGTCTGCGCCTTCGATCTGTTCGATCGCCCACTTGATAACACGAGCGTTCTCTCCGTAGCCTGGCCATAAGAACTTTCCATCAGCACGACGCCGGAACCAGTTAACGTAGAAAATTTTTGGCAGTGTCGACTGATCGGCCTTTTTCCCAAGTGTGAGCCAATGCTGTAAGTAATCACCAACGTGATAGCCAATGAATGGAAGCATGGCGAATGGATCTCGACGTACGACTCCTACTTGGCCCGTTGCAGCCGCGGTCGTCTCTGAAGAGAGAGTGGCGCCTAAGAAGACGCCATGTTCCCAATCTCGTGATTGAATGACAAGTGGCACAGTGGTTTTACGACGACCTCCAAAGAAAATTGCGGAGATCGGGACGCCGTGGGGACTCTCCCACTCGGGCGCGATGATCGGACACTGCGCAGCAGGTGTACAGAATCGGGAGTTTGGATGCGATGAGAGTTCTCCAGATTCTGGGGTCCAATCGCGCATTTTCCAATCGGTTAGGTGCGCCGGGGGTTCTTCAGTCATGCCTTCCCACCAAACGTCGCCATCATCGGTGAGCGCCACATTGGTGAATATCGAATTGCCTTTCTCGATTGTTCTCATTGCGTTGGCATTTGTACCCCAACCCGTTCCGGGGGCAACACCGAAAAACCCGGCTTCTGGATTCATGGCATATAGACGCCCATCTTCTCCAAAGCGCATCCAAGCGATGTCATCGCCTAATACTTCAACCTTCCACCCTGAAATCGTCGGCTCAAGCATTGCCAAATTCGTCTTTCCACAAGCTGATGGGAACGCCGCAGCAATGTAGTGGGGATTGCCGTGCGGAGGCGTGATCTTCAAAATGAGCATGTGCTCGGCCAGCCATCCTTCATCACGACCTATGACAGAGGCAATGCGGAGTGAATAGCACTTCTTACCAAGCAGGGCATTCCCACCGTAACCAGAACCGTATGACCAGATTGCATGGTCTTCTGGGAATTGAACAATGTACTTCGTTGGATTGCATGGCCAAGGAATATCTGCGGCTCCGTCGATGAGCGGTGCACCTACAGAATGAAGCGCAGCGACAAATCTCCCATCGCCTAACGCTTCCAGCGCAGCGCTTCCCATTCTTGTCATGATTCGCATTGATGCCACTACATACGCGCTATCGGTAATTTGCACGCCGAACATTGGCTCAGCTGCATCCAATGGGCCCATACAGAAAGGAATTACGTACATGGTTCGACCGCGCATACTTCCGCGATATAGGTCGGTAAGAATCCCTTTCATCTCTGTGGGGTCCATCCAGTTATTGGTGGGACCAGCGTCCGATTCATTCTGCGAGCAGATGAATGTGCGATCCTCAACTCGAGCCACATCGGAAGGGTCTGATGCACACCAGAAGGAATTTGGTTTCTTGGCTAAGCGGACAAAAGTTCCAGCCTCTACCAACTCGGAAGTGATCTCCTCCCACTCCTTCTCACTACCATCACACCAGTAAATTTGATCGGGCTGAGTCAGGGCGGCAACCTCGTCCACCCAGAGCAGCAACTTTTCATTTAGTACCGTTGAAGTCGTCATTGACTCTCCTTTAGCGATCAGCGGCTAGAAAGGGCATAATCTACCTATTCACGAAGTTGGGGTTAACCAATAGTGTCGTGATGTTCATTACAGGGCAACTGAGTTACCGATGAGTAGAGAGGGAATCACCAGTGGCAACCGATAGCAGCTTTGATGTTGTCTCTAAGATCGACCGAATGGAACTAGACAATGCGGTCAATCAAGCAATACGCGAAATTGACACGCGATTCGATTTCAAAAACACAGGGTCAAAATTGGAACTTGATGGTGAAAAGATATTGATTGAAGCCAATACCGAAGAGCGCGCAAAGGCCGTATTAGACGTCTTAAAAGACAAATTAGTTAAGCGCAGTGTTTCTCTCAGACACATTGATCCGAGTGAGGCATCACTAAGTGGCAAGATCTACAAGATCAACTGTCCACTAAAGGAAGGAATCACAACTGAGAACGCTAAGAAAGTCGCCAAATTCTTACGCGATGAAGGCCCAAAAACCATAAAGACTCAGATTCAAGGAGATGAACTCCGTGTCACGAGCAAGAGTCGTGACGACCTTCAAAGTGCCATCGCCATGATCAAGGAAGCCAAATGGGAGTTCGCGGTTCAGTTCACGAATTATCGGTGAACTTGAATTAATAATCGCAGTCGATATACGACCGGTCTAATATATGGCCTAAGCGCAAATATATTGTGGGGACTTCTTCCCTTGTATTGGAAGTACCTCCATAAGGCCAGCGCCTTTGAAATCCTGGCAAACCGGGGAGTCTGGTCGTTGGCTTTCTGTTTGATTCTATTGACTATCCGCAAGGAGGTTGGGTCCACCTTTGTTACCTTTCAGAGAACACATATAGTAAAGGTGTTGCTAGTGACTTCAATTTTACTTGGAGTTAATTGGGGCACCTACATTTGGTCAGTTAGCGTCAACCGTATCGTTGAGGCATCTCTGGGTTACTACATCGCACCACTTGTTAATATTGCCTTTGGCGTTTTTATGTTTCATGAACGCCTGCGCCGTTTTCAGTGGGTAGCCGTTGTGCTAGCGAGCGTTGGCGTCCTAGTTCTCACAGTCGAGTTTGGAGCGGTACCCTGGATTGCTTTGGTAATAGCCATTTCCTGGGGTTTCTACACATTACTCAAAAAGCGACTAAATTTCGGAGCACTAGTTGGGCTTTCTATCGAGACAACACTAACTTTGCCGATCTTTCTCATCTATCTGATTTGGATTGAACACAAAGGCACCGCCCAACTTGGAACCAGCGTGGGCTTCACACTCCTTCTTATCTCAACCGGAGTCGTCACCGTCGTGCCCCTGCTTCTATTCAACGGCGCGGCCACTCGTCTGCCCCTAACGATCACCGGATTGCTTCAGTACATCATTCCTACAATTATGTTCATCATTGGCACGACGGTGAACCACGAAAGTATGCCGTTCGGGCGGGTTGCCGGTTTTGCATTTATCTGGGCCGCGCTAACTTTCCTTGGTTACGATCTCGTAAAAGCTAATCGGGCACCTGCTTCTTAGGACGTACTAGACCCAATTGTATTCTTGAGTAACTTCGCACGACCGGATTCGAGTCGTGCGACCGGCACACGAAATGGCGAGCACGATACATAATCAAGCCCGAGGTCATGGAAGAAATGAATACTGCGGGGATCTCCGCCGTGCTCACCACAAATACCTAATTTGAAATCCGAGCGAAGCGAACGAGCCAGTTGCGTTGCCGTTCGAACCAGGATTCCAACGCCCGCCTGATCCAGCGATTCAAATGGACTAAAAGGAACTAACTCAAGATCAAGATAGCGAGGAAGAAAGGAAGATTCGACATCATCTCGACTAAATGCCCAGGTCAGTTGAGTCAAGTCATTTGTGCCGAAGGAGAAGAAATCGGCGTAGTGCCCCAGCCGGTCGGCCGTTATTGCCGCGCGCGGAGTTTCAATCATGGATCCGATGGGGAATTGCACACTTTGGCCCGTGCCCACAAAAGTCTTGCGAATCTCCTCTTCCAAACTTTCACGCAGGTAGAGAAGCTCGCGCTGTGTTGCAACAAGTGGAATCATGACTTCTGGCATGGGATTATGCCCAAGTTTTCGAACCTCTAAATAAGCATGAACGAGTGCGCGCACCTGCATCTTGTACAGGTCTGGTATCAAAATTCCGAGTCGAACACCTCTAAGGCCGAGCATCGGATTGGACTCATGGTGCCTTTTCACTGCCGCAAAAATCGCTTGATCCCGCGCTGGAATTTCCTCACCTAAGGCCTCAGCCCGGGCCATGTGGGCCGATAGTTCAGAAAGTGGTGGCAAGAACTCGTGCAGCGGTGGATCCAGCAGACGAACTGTTACGGGCAGGCCGGACATGGCCATCATGATCCCGACAAAATCCGCACGTTGTAGCGGCTCCATTTCGGCAATTACTCCGCGTTGTACATCCTCATTCTCCGCCAGGACCAGTCGCTCGACGTAGGACCTGCGGGGTCCAAGAAACATGTGCTCGGTACGGCAGAGGCCAACACCTTCGGCACCGAGAATTCGGGCACGAATAGCATCTTCAGGAGTGTCGGCGTTGGTGCGAACTCGCAAGGTGCGAATCTCATCGGCGTAGGTCAGGATCCGATCCACCGCCTTAACAACCGGGGAGGCAGTATCACTTGAAGCAGCCAGGCGACCCTCAAGATATGAGGTCACCGGAGATGCAACTACTGGAATTGTGCCGGCGTATACAGCACCAGTGGAACCATCAATGGAAATAGTCTCGCCTTCGTATATCGTCAAACTTCCCGCAGTAAATAAATTGGCTCGCTCATCTACAGAGATGCCTTCCGTGCCACAGACGGCGGTCTTTCCCATCCCTCTTGCTACAACCGCTGCGTGTGAAGTCTTGCCACCACGACTTGTCAAAATTCCCTCGGAGGCAACCATGCCAACCAAATCATCCGGGCTGGTTTCGCGACGAACTAGAATCACTTTCTTTCCACTACGGGCCAAATCGAAGGCGCGGCGCGAATCGAATACAACTTCACCAACTGCAGCGCCCGGTGATGCGGCAATGCCGCGGGCAATTTCTTTCACTGAACCCGATAAATCAAATTGCGGAAACATCAACTGGGCCAATTGGTCGCCAGATGTACGCATCAACGCTTCATCCATGGAAATCTTGCCCTCGTCCACTAACTGCGTCGCGATTCTAAAAGCGGCTTCAGCGGTTCTCTTGCCCACGCGGGTCTGCAGAATCCAAAGTTTTCCCTTTTCGACAGTAAACTCAATATCGCAGAGATCACGGTAATGATCTTCCAGAATTGTCATCACTCGATCAAGTTCTCCAGCAACTTCGGGTGCCATCTCGCCAAACTCAACAAGTGACATAGTGTTGCGAATTCCGGCGACCACGTCTTCGCCTTGTGCCCGCTCGAGATAGTCCCCGTAACTTCCTTTCGAACCCGTGGCAGGGTCGCGCGTGAATGCCACGCCAGTGCCCGAGTCATCACTGAGATTTCCAAAAACCATCGACTGAATGTTTACGGCAGTTCCGAGATCAGATGGAATGCGCTCTCTTCTTCGGTAAAGATGTGCACGCTCAGAGTTCCAAGAATGGAAAACGGCTTCCACTGATTGAAGGAGGTGCTCCCGTGGATCACTTGGAAATGGCTTTCCAGTACTGGCTTCGATTTCCTTGATGTATGCCTCTGCCAGCGCCTTCAATCCTTTGACATCGAGTTCTTGAATACTCGCAACCCCATAGGATGAAAGGATGCGCGATTCGACTCGGTGAAACTCTTCCTTGGAGACATTGCAAACGGTGCGCCCATACATATCTATAAACCTTCGGTATGAGTCCCAGGCAAACCGTGGGTTTCCCGTCTGAACTCCTAGGCTCTCGGCCACCTCTGGTGTAATGCCGACGTTAAGTACCGTCTCCATCATCCCTGGCATGGAAAACTTGGCGCCAGATCGCACTGAAACAAGCAGTGGCTTGGTTGCGTTGCCAAATTCTTTTCCAAGAGATTTTTCTAAGAACTTAAGTGAGTCGGCAATCTCCTCTGGCAAACTCGCCGGCATCTGACCAGTAGAAAGGAATTCTCGGCACGCTTGCGTCGTGATCGTAAATCCAGGAGGAACTGGAAGTCCGATTCGGACCATCTCGGCCAGGTTTGCCCCTTTACCGCCCAGCAAGTCTGACTGGGTTCGGTCTCCAAAGGTAAATGGGTGAATCAGCGGCGCTGCCATAGCGGTCCATTCCTTAGGGTGAATACTGCAAATAGCGTAGTGGATTGGCAACCAACCCCAAACAACTTTTTAACCAACGAATTAGTGAGATCGATCAATTACCGCATCACATAGAGAGAATAAAGCCGCCGTAGCATCACACATGGGTAAGGGGTTTAATGCCGACCGCGCTTCGGCTGCAACTTGCAACAACTGATCGCGTGATTCTTCCAGTGCCGAATGTGATCGAAGGGCCAGAAGAACTTCAGCAATGAGCATCTCCGATTCGATCGGACCACGCAGTAATTCCTGTAAATCTCGGTCCTTGGGATCACTCGATGCCAGGACTCGGATTGTTACGAGTGTCGGTACCCCCTCACGCAAATCCGTGCCGGGGGTCTTACCCGAATCCTTCGAGTCACTGGAAATATCGATGACGTCATCGGCAAGTTGAAAGGCAACTCCGATGGTCTCTCCGAAGGTTGTGACGGTTTCGATAACCTCACTAGCGGCGCCCGAAAACAGAGCACCGTACCTTGCACTTGTTGCAATGAGTGAGCCAGTTTTGTCAGCGATAACCTGCAAATAATGCGCTAGGGCATCCTGCCCTTCCTCTGGTCCCTGCGTTTCCATGATCTGCCCGATGACTAACCGCTCGAAAGTCTGGGCCTGCAGGCGCACGGCCTCGGGACCAAGGCCGGCAAGTAAGGCAGAACACTTAGCAAAAAGATAGTCTCCGGTAAGAATTGCCACTGTGTTACCCCAACGAGAATTTGCACTATCTACGCCGCGGCGGAGCAGCGCACCATCCATCACGTCATCGTGATACAGGGTTGCCAAGTGCGTTAACTCAGCGGCCACCGCTGCTTGAATAATTTCATATCGAGTTGGATCCCCGTATTGCGAGGCGATAAGTGTCAGCAAAGGGCGCAGACGCTTGCCACCCGCAACTACGAGATGTCTAGATGTCTCTTCAACGAGCGGGTACTTTCCCTTGATGTGACTGCGAAGAAGGTCCTCAACTTTGACCAATCCCGCTAAGAGATCCTTTTCAAGGGTTGGCGAGAGATCGGGTATTCCAAATGCGCTCATTAGCGAATGAAGGTAGCCGTTGAGGTTATGAGGTTTAAAACAGGGGACGGGAAAACGCCTAGGAAAATCGTAATTACGAAGGAGACAACGATCGTGGCCCTGGTCAATATTGATGGAATGACCACGCCTGTCCCATCCTCTACTGGATCAGTAAAGAACATGAGGACAATTACTCGAATATAGAAAAATGCCGCAATGGCGCTGGAGAGAACACCGACAACAACAACTGCTCTGTTGCCACTCTCGTAAGCCGCCGAAAAAATCGAGAACTTTCCAATAAAACCGCTAGTGAGAGGAATACCAGCGAATGCGAGAAGCAAGAACGCAAAGACTGTGGCGATAAACGGAGATCGCTTTCCAAGGCCAGCCCAGCGATTCAAATCAGTGACTTCACCCGAGGAGTCCCGTACCAAAGTTACAATTCCAAAGGCGCCAATTGTGGCAATGCCGTATGCAAATAGATAGAAGATCGTGGCATCTAATCCGGCTTTGTTGAGCGCTAAAATGCCTGTCAAAAGAAATCCCGCGTGAGCAATGGATGAGTAAGCCAGCATGCGCTTGACGTCCCTTTGGGCAATCGCGACGACTGCCCCAAAGAGCATGGTGATGATTGCGATGACCGTCAGGAATGGGCGCCACTGCCAATAACCGTTCGCAAGAGCTGTATAAAAGATTCGCAACATTGCGCCGAAGGCCGCAATTTTGGTAGCCGCTGCCATAAAGGCGGTGACCGGAGTTGGTGCACCTTGATAGACGTCGGGCGTCCACGCGTGAAAGGGCACAGCGCTCACCTTGAAGAGAAGCCCAATAGAGAGAAAGGCCACCCCAATAAAGAGGAAGACCTGGTTACCCGGGCTTGCCTCAATCGCGGTGTGAATTCCAGAGAGCGAGAGTGAACCGGAGTAGCCATAAAGGAATGCCGCGCCAAAGAGGAAGAAGGCGGAGGAGAAAGCCCCCAAAAGGAAGTACTTCAAGGCCGCTTCCTGCGAGAGTAGGCGACGACGTCTGGAAAGCCCTGCCATCAAATAAAGGGGCAAAGAGAGCACTTCGAGTGCAACAAATAGAGTTACTAGATCTGTGGCAATTGGGAAAAGTAACATTCCAGCAACTGCAAAGAGTGTGAGTGGATATACCTCGGTCAGCCGCTGACCGCTCTGTTGCGATTCCCGCTCTTCAGGTGATCCGGGTAGAGCCGCGGCAAGGGTTGTGAAGTGGTCTTGGTCGGCGATCAGAAATACGCCAAGAATGGCAATAATGAGAATCGAACCTTGCAGCAATATGGCAGGTCCGTCAATTGCGACCGAGCCCATCGCGGCAGTGAGTGAGGCAGCATGTCGAATCCGCCAGAGCTGCGCAAGAGCCAGGACGAGGGAGCCCAGCGTGATGCTGAGTTGAACGGCGGGTCTCACCGCGCGTGAGAGAAAGGCCTCTGCCATAACACCTAGGACTGCACCACCTAGAACAATAAGTATCGGAGCAAGAAGGGAGTAGGACAACGTTGGCGCAAGGAATGTTGTCATCTACTTACCAGCCTTTTCAATGGAGGAAAGCGGATCGCTAAAACCAACCTTGGCGATGGAATGCACCGATGCCGGATTAATTACCTGAAGAAGTGGAGATGGGTAAAACCCGAGTATCAAAATAACAGCGACCACCGGCGCGATGGCAACCTTCTCGCGAAGGTTGAGATCGAGAAGATTTTCATTGCCTTCGGTGACTGGTCCATGCAAGGCACGTTGTACCGGAATAAGAATGTACAACGCCGCAAGAACAATTCCGAATGCACCAATCACGGCCGCAACTGGATAGCGCGTGTACGTTCCAACCAGAACTAAGAATTCGCTGACGAAACTTGATAGACCAGGCAAGGCCAAACTCGACATACCTGCGAAGAAAAAGACCCATGCCATCACCGGCGTAACTCTCTGAAGCCCACCGAAATCGGCTATTTTGGAGGAACCACGACGCGAGCTCATCCATCCCGCGACCAAGAACAGCGCGGCGGTCGAGAAACCATGATTGAACATGTAAAGAGTTGCGCCCGATTGTCCTTGAGAGGTCATCGCAAAGATTCCCATTGTGATAAAACCAAAGTGCGAAATTGAAGTGAAGGCAATCAAGCGCTTGAAGTCAGTCTGCCCAATTGCCAGGAAAGCCCCGTAAATAATGGAAATTACCGCAAGAACCAAGATCACCGGGGTGAAGGTCTTAGTAGCATGCGGGAAGAGCGTTAAGCAATATCGGATCATTCCGAAAGTGCCCACCTTGTCCAGAACGCCAAGGAGGAGTACCGATGTTCCTGGTGTTGCCGACTCGGCCGCATCTGGTAACCAGGTGTGGAATGGCCAAACGGGCGCCTTAATTGCAAAGGCAATAAAAAATCCCAAGAAAAGCATGTTCTCGCTCATCGGGCTCATGTGAAGGTGTGAAAGAACGTTGATGTCGAAAGTGTGACCGCCTTGGTCGCCAGAGAGGACGTAGAGGGCAATGATTGAAGCGAGCATGAGTAATCCGCCAAAAAGACTATAAAGTAAGAATTTTACAGCAGCCGCCGAACGTGCTCCAGTGCCATACCCGCCAATGAGAAAATAAACAGGAATGAGCATCGCTTCGAAGAAGACATAAAACAGGAATACATCCGTGGATGCAAATACGCCAATCATCATCGTCTCAAGAACCAACATGAGAATGTAGAAAGTTTTTACACTCCACCTACCGCCCAAAGATTCGTTCCAACCGGCCAGAATGACGATAGGGGCAAGCAAGACCGACAACAAAATAAGAACAAGAGAAATTCCGTCAAGACCGACCGCATATTTGATTCCAAGAGAGGGAATCCATTGATGAGTCTCAACGAATTGGAAATTTACATTGTCGCGCTGAAAGCGGGTCGCCATGGCAATTGCCACCGCGGCTACAACTAGCGTCGTGCCAAAGGCAATTCGCTTAACCAGCAAGGCGTTCTTCTCTGGTAACACACTGACCAGGAGTGCACCAAGAAGCGGTAGGAGTCCAAGAGTAGTTAACCAAGCGCTATTCATCACAGTGTGACCACCCATATCGCGGCAATTAAGCCGATTGCGCCGAGCAATATCCACATCGCGTAACTTCGAACAAATCCAGTCTGCGTGAGACGAAGGAGCGATCCCGAACCTTTCGTCAATCCCGCCACACCGCGCACCGCGCCGTCAATGAGCGCACTATCGGCAATAATCAGCGCCTCAGTAATCTTCTGCCCCGGGCGCATAAATACCGCTTCGTTGAAAGCATCTTGTAGTAAATCCCGACGAGCGATCTTAGTAAAGACCGAGACGTTCTCGGGGGCCACACGTGGAACTTCAGTACGCAAGTACTTCATAATCGCGATCCCGACGCCAAGTAAAACCAAGACAAGTGCCAGGATAGAAACAACAACTGGCTTTACCATTTCGCTCTGATTTTCAGCAATGGGTGCCACAACTGGTGCCAGCCAATTGCGAAGCGCATTGCCGTGCGTCAAGATCGAACCGGAAGCGACCGAACCGATGGCGAGTATCGCCATTGGCACCCACATCAACGCGGGAGATTCATGGGGATGAGCTTTCTCTTTCCAACGCTTGTTTCCGGCAAAGGTCATGACAACAACTCTTGTCATATAAAAAGCGGTGATTGCCGCGCCCAGGAGCGCAGCAGATCCAAGAATGACACCCTTCATTCCCCCCACGTTAAAAGCAACCTCAATGATCTTGTCTTTGGAGTAGAAGCCAGCAAAGGGCGGAACGCCGATGATTGCCAGATAACCCAGACCAAATGTTGCGAAGGTAATCGGCATAAACTTTCGAAGTCCGCCATACCTACGCATATCGACTTCGTCATCCATGCCGTGCATGACCGAGCCGGCACCGAGGAACATGCCTGCTTTGAAGAAACCGTGAGTGAGCAGGTGCATGATGGCGAAGGCGTAGCCAACAGGTCCCAGCCCCGCACCTAGAACCATGTAGCCAATTTGAGACATAGTTGAGGCAGCAAGTGCCTTCTTAATGTCGTCTTTGACCATGCCAATAACGGCACCAAAGAGAAGAGTGATCGCGCCGACTATTGCCACAAGCAGTTGGGCAGTAGGCGCGGCATCAAAAATAAAGTTGCTACGCACGATGAGATAAACACCGGCCGTTACCATCGTTGCGGCGTGGATCAGAGCTGACACCGGAGTTGGACCGGCCATTGCGTCCCCAAGCCATGCCTGCAAGGGGAATTGCGCAGATTTACCAGTAGCTGCAACCAAGAGCATGATTCCAATGGCTGTTAACGCTCCGGTTGATGCCTGACTCGCGTGCGCCTTAACTCCAGCAAATGACACTGTGCCAAGAGTGGCAAAGGAAATCATTATGGCAAGGGAAAGTCCCAGGTCTCCAACGCGGTTTGCAACGAAAGCCTTCTTAGCTGCGGTTGCATACACCGGCTTTTGATTCCAGAATCCAATGAGCAGATAGGAGGCAAGCCCAACTCCCTCCCAACCAACGTAGAGGTTGAGATAGGAGTCACCCAGTACCAGCAGAAGCATGGCGGCAATAAAGAGATTTAAGTAAGCGAAGAATCGCCGACGATCGTGATCGTGGGACATGTAAGCAATGGAATAAATATGGATCAAAGTTCCAACGCCGGTAATCAACAGAACGAAACAGATGGAAAGTTGATCCAGCATCAAGCCGGCATCTACTTGAAAACTTCCGACGGAGATCCAACTAAATAGTTTCTGAGTAACCGCCCGGTGATCATTTGCGCGCGAAAGCATCTGCGAAAATTCATAGACCCCAATGCCAAATGAAGCGGCAGAAAGCCCGGTGGCCAAAAGATGACCCCATCGGTCACTTTTTCGCCCTGCCAATAAAAGAAATGCTGATCCCAATAGCGGAAGCGCGATCAGGTATACGAGGAGATTGCTTGTCATTCAATCACCGCTTCAACAAACTGGCGTCATCAACTGATGCCGAACGACGGGAACGATAAATCGTAACAATAATGGCAAGGCCAACCACTACTTCGCAGGCTGCTACCACCATGGTAAAGAACGCCATGACCTGACCATCGAGGTTGCCATTGATTCGACCAAAAGTGACGAAGGCAAGATTGGCGGCATTGAGCATGAGCTCAATACACATAAAAACGACAATTGCGTTCCTGCGCACAACCACACCAATGGCGCCGATAGTAAAAAGAAGAGCTGCTACATAGAGATAATTAGCCGAATTCACTTCTCCTCTCCTTCCGAAACTACAGCTTGGCCCAGTTGAAATGGGCTGGAGTCGATTACGTCACCACGGGCTTTCAGCATTGCCGAAATCGACGTTGGTGCAGCGCTTCCATCTGGCAGGAGTGCCGGAACATCGACGGCATTGTGCAACGCATACACCCCGGGGTTAGGAAGACCGGCTGCATTTGCCAGGGAGCCACTTCGGAAGCGAAGAATCGATAGATCGCGCTGAGTCGGTTTGGCAGTGATGCGATGATTATGTGCCAAGACCATCGCTCCGAGAGCCGCGGTTATTAGCAGAGCGGAAACGACCTCAAATGCCCACACATACTTGGAGAAAAGAAGCTCAGCCAACGCAGGAACGTTGCCGTTAGCATTTGCGGTATCCAGCCCCACCAATTCGTGACCAAGACTGGCGCGCCCGATTAGGGAAACTATCAAACCGCCAAATCCTATGAAGGCCACAATCGCAATTGGTCGCAGGCCCTTGATTGTCTCCTTCAATGAATCGGCCGAATCAACACCGACCAGCATCAGAATAAAGAGGAAGAGCATCATAACTGCACCTGTGTAAACAACTACCTGCACGATTCCGAGAAAGAGCGCACCTTGCGCGATGTAAAAAATAGCCAATGTGATCATTACCCAGGCCATCAAGATGGCCGAGTGAACTGCCTTCTTCGCCAGGATTATTCCCAGTGCTGCAATGATCGCAACCGGTGCCAAGATCCAGAACATCACCGCCTCTGGCGCCGCCGTCTTTCCTACTTCTAGCGCAAGATTGATCACTTTTGCACCTCCTGCGAGGGATGGAAGCCGAGCACATCACCCTGGTAGTAATTGGTATCGCTCATATCTGGATACATTGGGTGAGGTGGCATCAGCATGCCTTCGCGCAACGGCGCAAGTAAATCTGCCTTCTCGTAAATCAATTTACTGCGAGCATCATCGGCCAGTTCATATTCATTGGTCATCGTGAGAGCACGAGTGGGACAAGCCTCAATGCACAATCCGCAGAAAATGCATCGTAGGTAATTTATCTGGTATACCTTTCCGTATCTTTCACCCGGGGACATCCGATGCTCTTCGGTATTGGATTCACCCTCTACATAGATCGCATCCGCTGGACAGGCCCAGGCGCAGAGTTCGCATCCGATGCACTTTTCTAAGCCATCTGGATGACGATTGAGTTGGTGGCGACCGTGAAAACGAGGTGCCGTCGGTTCCTTAACATCTGGATACTCGACTGTGTTTACCTTCTTAAACATGGTCTTGAAGGTGACCCAGAAGCCAACCATCTGCTTGGCGAAACTACTGGTTCCTTCAGTCGTAACTGGTTCGGACGCCACCGCCTCAAGGCCAAGGTCGGAATATTTAGGCTCTAATTCATGGTTTTCAGCCACGAGTGACCTCCGATTGTGAAACAGGGATTTCGGGGACGGGAAATGATGGCTCTGGAATATCAATTTCCGATTCTGCAA
>JBBRSY010000029.1:0-17171 GCA_038244965.1 Candidatus Nanopelagicales bacterium
TCACCACACAACCAATTGGATCTACTGCTTCGCCACCAAGATCGCCGTAGGAAATAATCCTTCCGAAAAAGTAGCAAAAGTCCCAGTCAGAAAAATCTGGCTGGGACCTTTATGACCCAATTTTATGAGGGCCGTCTAGTAGCGGGGGCAGGATTTGAACCTACGACCTCTGGGTTATGAGCCCAGCGAGCTACCGAGCTGCTCCACCCCGCGTCGGTAAGACGTATCGTAGGTGATACTCACCACCGCAACCAAATCGCGCACTCGTAATGCAAAAAAACGGTGAATCACTTCCCGTTTTGTGCCGCGACGGCTGCAGCAATCGCTGATTTCAAACGATCTTGCGCGGCACCGTATGCAGTGAAATCTCCCTTAGCAAGTGCGGCTTGGCCATCTGCCAATGCTTGCTGGGCGCTTTGCAGCGCCGCCGAAAGAGCTGAAGATCCCGAGCCAGATGTACCTGGCTTTGTCGTGCCAGTAGTAGGTGCACTTGTACCGGAGTTTCCACCGAATACCTGATCCAGTGCGCCCTTGAGAGCGTCATCAAATCCGATTTGATCGCCAAAGGACACGAGCACTTTCTGAAGCAATGGATACGAAGCAGTATTGGCAGTTGCTCGGACATAGACCGGTTGCACATACAACAATCCGCCACCTACTGGAAGTGTTAGCAAGTTGCCAAGTACTACATCAGAACCACCTTGGCGCAGTAGAGAAAGTGAATTCGCAATAACTGGTTTAGCTTCGAAGTTTGAAGCAACTTGTGAAGGTCCGGCAATGTTTGTACTACGCGGCAACTGCAACACGGTCATTTTGCCGTAATTAGGTCCTGGGTCAGAAATGACCGAGGCAAAGGCAGATAAGTTTTGACGGCCACCGACTGGAACAAATGGCGTTGTCAATGAGAAGGACGGTTTCGCGGCACCTGGCATCTGCAAGGTGAGGTAATACGGTGGCTGTGCTCCGGCATTGCCACCGAAAGTTGACGGGTCAGTTGGTACTCGCCAAAAATCCTGTCCGCCGTAGAACGCACTTGCTGTTGTGACATGGTAGGAACTCAAGATGTCGCGCTGCACTCGAAAGAGATCCTCTGGATAACGAACATGTGCAAGCAGATCAGCAGAAATCGCACTCTTTGGCTTCACCGTATTTGGGAAAGCCTTGCTCCATGTTTTCAGCACTGGATCAGTTGTATCCCACTGATACAGCGAAACCGTGCCATCGTATGCGTCAACTGTGGCCTTGACCGAGTTGCGAATGTAGTTAATTGATGTGTCGGTCTGGGCGGTTATGGATGACGAATTAGCAGTCAGCGCGTCGGTTGTTGCACCAGATAGCGTCGTCTTCTTCGAATATGGGTAACCAGCACTTGTGGTGTAACCATCGATGATCCACATAATTCGTCCGTCAACGATGGCCGGATATGGATCCCCGTCCAGCGTCAACCAAGGCGCGACCTTTGCGATGCGATCTCGCGGGTTGCGGACGAAGAGAATCTTTGAATCTTTATTGATCAAATTAGATAACACGATTCGCTGTTCCTGATATTTGAGAGCGAATACCACGCGGTTAATGAGCGAACCTACTGGTACACCGCCAGTGCCTGCGTAAGTTACGTTCTTCTGCCCATTGGCCGATGCATCATCCGGGTAGTCCAACTCAACCGGCGTACCGGTTTTGGTGCCACCGACAATTGAATAGTCAGGCACGTTTTCCCCAAAGTAAACGCGCGGTTCAAATGTGCCAAGGCCCTTTGTCGGAGGAAGGTCGCCAACCAGAAATGACGGCTTGCCATCTGCATCGCGTACGTTTCCATAAGCTGCAACAAATCCGAATCCGTGGGTGTAGACGAGGTGGTCGTTAATCCAGTTACGACTTGGGTTACCCGGAAGATTCAGTTCTCGAACGGCAACGACTGTGTCTCGCTGAACGCCATTGACTTTGTAACGGTCAATATCCAGGGACTCTGGGAACGTGTAATAAGGCTTAATTTGCTGCAATTGTCGGAAAGTTGCCGAAAGTACATTGGGATCCATCAGACGAATATTGGAAATAGTGGCGGCATCCTTGGAAAGTTGACCGGCCGATGTCGCAATTGTTGCCTGGTAGTCAGTGACCTTTATGCCGGAGAGGCCATATGCGGCCCTGGTGGCATCAATGTTCTTCTGGATATACGGCGCCTCTTTAGAAGACTCACTGGGCTTGACCTGAAATTGCTGAATGATTCCAGGATAAACACTCTGGATTAGCACTGAAGAAAGGACAAGCAGTGAGACTCCCGCCGCTGGAAGAACCCATGAGCGACGGATGATATTTGCAAAGAATAGTAGGGAACAGACAACTGCAATGCCGGCGAGAATTGCCTTGGCGGGAAGAAGTGCATTGACATCCGTGTAACCCAGTCCAGTGATCAAACGGCCATCTTTGAGCGCCAGGTGATAGCGATCCAACCAATATGCGGCGCCCTTTAATAGAACGATGATGCCAAGAAGGATGGACAACTGAACTCGAGCAGTGACAGTGGTGCGATCTTCGCGAACTTGCAGGCGAATCCCCCCGTAGAGATAGTGCACAACGGAGGCGGCAATGAGGGAGATTATGACGGTAGAAATTCCCCACTCAAGAAGTGATTGCCAAAAGGGTAGGCGGAATGCAAAGAAGGAAATGTCTAAATGAAATTGCGGATCGTTTGTCCCAAATGGAGTGGAGTTACGAAAGAGCAACCACGATGACCAGAGTTGGCTACCGGCTGCGCCCGAGAAATAGAAAAGGACGATAGCCAGACCCGCGGTGACGAGCCGGCGAATCGGTTCGATCTGACCACGATATCTTTCAAGGTTATCTGCCTCAATCGTTATGGGAACATAGAGGGGTCGATGACGATAAGCGATGATCACGTTGGAAATAATGATCAGGGTCGTCAATACTCCAAAAACTAAGAAGAGCGAGAGTTTGGTAGTCAGAACTGTCCGCCAGACACCGGTGAAACTTACCGAGCGAAACCAGAGCCAATCCGCGTAAAAACCGCTTAGAGAAACCAGAGCGATCGCCGCGGCAATAACAATCGCCACTGTGATTACTAGGGGGCGTCGGTTGGCGGGAATATTTGGCATATTGGGACGACTAAAAGAACTCAT
The DNA here is from genome assembly GCA_038244965.1 of Candidatus Nanopelagicales bacterium. Lineage (GTDB taxonomy): Bacteria > Actinomycetota > Actinomycetes > Nanopelagicales > Nanopelagicaceae > QYPT01. The sequence goes on from JBBRSY010000029.1 coordinate 3,138, forward strand.
GCGCCAACGCTACCCATTTCGTTGCCAAGTGCAATGTGAGATCGCATTCTTTGCATTTTTCAGCACTAAAACGGCCTCCGCGAGGGTTTTTACCGAATAAACCGTGATCCCTGAGGGGATGTGCGTTACATCCGCGCAGTTAGCAACCGGGGCTAAGAAGAGCGTGGCACCCGCATGCTTTGCCGCGATGATTTTGTCGTCAATTCCTCCAATCGGGCCAATGACTCCGTTCGCCCCGATTGTGCCAGTGCCTGCGACAACCCTGCCCTTAAGTAAATCCTCTGGCGTCAATTTTTCAACCACTCCGAGCGCGAAAATTAAGCCACCACTTGGACCACCCGTATCTTTTAATGTGAAATCCACGGGAAAGGGAAAGAGATACTTCGTAGATTTCGAACCATCTTTATTAGAAACCGATTGCTTTGTCACTGAATATCCCAGATAACTAAGTGCGGCGGCAGCGGCGGATTGCTGCGAATCCACCATCTCAGCGATGCTGGCTTTATCTATCGCTTTAGGACTCTGATCGGATGGATAAAGAACTTCACGGGGTAGGACTATGGAACTGGCGCTAAGCCATGAGCGGAGAACATCTATCCCAAAGAGCGGAGATCCCGGGCTTGTCGCATAAACCGTGGTGAGCAAAAGCTTTCCAGTAGTCGGATAGGTCTTTTGTTGTGAAATTTTAATTACCGAACCAAGTACATCCTGTCCTTGCCCTGGCTCGATGACGGCGTAGGGCAATGGCGCAAGCAAACTCGCGGCAAGAAAAAATCCAACTAAAACTACCGCGGGTCTGGGCAGTTGAGAAATGCGCACTAGGGGGTTGTTCTCGAAGATCGGGGCAGGCTAGTCGTGCTGCTCAGGCTCAATTTTTGAGTCCGAATTCTCTTCATCATGTGGCTTAAAAGAACTCTGGAACCGCTGAAACTGAGAAACAGAACGAGTTGTCTCATTTTGAAATTTCTCCTGGAATTTCGTGACCCAGAGTACATAACCAAGCGCACCAAGGACGGCGGCAAGAGGGACTAGCCACCAAATGAGAGCCGAAAAAGCCGTGGACATAGGTAGAGCCTACCGTGCGCGGGAACAAAGCGTTGCCTCGCATTGTTACAGAAGGTAAGCGTAGAGTTTCTATTCCAACAAGGAGAATCATGTCGCCCTTTGGCTTTGTGCCCTCAGACAACTCTGATGAACCAAATGAGAATCCGGCGATCCCAGACGGAACTCCCGACTTTGCTGCGCTTTTCGCTTACCTCCAATCGCAGTTGCAGGAACAATTCGGCGAGAAACTTCCCGAAGATTTTACAAAAGACATTCAAGATCAATTCGCTAAATTGGGAATCAATCCCTTGGGCTTCATGCAAGCCATAAGTAAATCTGACTCAGCTTTTCCCATTGACATCAGTCGAGACATTGCAAAAAAATATATCCAGGCACAGGGCTCCGCACTTGTTGGAATGAACGATGCCGCCTTGATTCGAGAAGCAATGGAGATCGCCGATCTCTGGCTAAATGACGCAACAGTATTCCCCGCCAACTCAAATGATAAGAAGATTTATTCTCGGGCCGACTGGGTTGATTCGACGATTAAGGGGTGGCAGATGACGGTCGAACCGCTCGCCGCGGGCCTGGCCCAAGCAATGACCAGCGTTGTTGAACAAGCGGAGTTGCCAGAAAACTCAATGCCCATCACTCAAGTTGCCGGGATGCTGCGCACTTTTATAGCAACGATGATCGCCACACAATTAGGTCAAGTTATTGGCGGCTTGGCTGGCTCGGTTACTGGCGCCCACGATGTCGGACTTCCCTTGCTTGACCCCGCACGCCCTGCCCTGATTCCCGAGAATGTGGCAAAGTGGGGCGCCGATATTGGAGTTGTTGATTCTGAAGTTCGAATATTCCACGCATTGCGCGAAGGAGCGGTCGCGCGCCTATTTGATAGCAACCCTTGGATCGTCGATTACTTACGTACTGCAATTGCAGATTACGGAAAAGGAATTCGTATTGACGTGGAAGCAATGCAACGTCAAGCAGAAGATGCGATTGAGTCAGGACAGATTGATCCTAACAATCCCGAAACTTTTTCGATCGCACTCAATCAGGGACTATTCACACCAGAGGAAAGTCCCGCGCAAGTTGCCGCGCTCACGAAATTGGAAACGGCACTCGCATTAATTGATGGATGGGCCGATGACGTAACAACACTCGCCGCAGGGGATCGATTACCTTCACTTGGTGCGTTGCGAGAAACACTGCGACGCAGACGAGCAACTTCCTCTCCCGCGCAACAACTCTTCTCATCACTATTTGGTTTGGAAGTCTCACCACGAATGGCGCGTGAGGCCAGTGCATTCTGGTTGCAGATACGCGAATTGCGTGATCTCCAAACCCGCGATCAAATCTGGAGCGGGATTCTTCCGACTCACGAAGAACTCACTAAGCCGCAGGAGTACTTGCACAGCGTTGAGGTGCCAGACGACCTCTCGGGTCTGACCGACTAACCCAGGGAAAGGCGAAGTCCCCGGGCGCACGATTCTCTATCTGCCTTCCCCTTGCAGACACAGAACGGTTATCCGAGGACTTCGTAAACGCAACGTACGGGACATTTCACCGAGAATCAACTGAGAGCCCGACTTATTTTTAACTAATTTGTAGTCGCGACCCGAAAATTTCTCGCCCTAATTGCGGGGATGGGGGCACAATCGTGAGATAACTTGAGCAGATGCCGCCGCATTTCCAATCCCGGGTCGAAACCACCCTTAACCAAGCCCCGGAACTTCCGGGAATCAGCGAAGGCGAGATCGTTGTCATCCGTTCCACTCGGCGAAAGCGCAATATCGCCGCCTACCGCCAAGGCGGCCAGATCATCGTCTCGATTCCGGCCCGGCTGAGCAAAGCCGACGAGCGGGCGATCGTGCCCGAGATGGTGGCCAAAGTTCGCGCCTGCGAGGCCGCCAGAACTATCGATGAGTCGGTACTTTCAGCCCGGTGCAGCGAGTTGCTGGCCACCTGGGCACCTGAAATTACCGAGCGAGCCACCTCTGTGGCCTGGAAGCAGGCGATGAACGAGCGATGGGGTTCGTGCACCAGCGTGGATGGCACGATCCGTATCTCGGCGCGACTGCAAGGTTTCCCCGAATACGTGCTGGACTTCGTCCTCTTTCATGAATCGATCCACCTGCGCTTTGGCGACCATGGCAGCCAATTTAAGGAGATCTTGGCGCGATTGCCCCAGGCCGAGGTGGCCGAGGCCTACCTAGCGGGGTATGAGGCGGCTGAAACGGTTCTGAAACCCGCTGGACGGCCCAGTTTTTAAGCGCACTCCCAGCGCGACACGCTCAAAAAGTTCTCTTCCACGCCTGTAAAACCCCCACCACACGCTCAAGCAGGGGTATCGTGACCGTTGCACGCTCGCGCTCTTGTTGAGAAATCCTCTCACAAGCCGCTTGCGTCGATTGGAGGAAAAATGACAGAGACATATACAGGTGACGCTTACTGCGTTAAATGCAAGGAGAAGCGTGACTTTACCGGAACCGTTAAGGTCTCAGACTCTGGTCGTCGCATGGCTCAGGGCATCTGCTCGGTCTGTGGCACCAAGCTCAATCGCATCCTTGGCAAAGCACAGTAAACGAGCCACTTAGATCAATTAGTTTGGAATCTATGAGACTGGCATCCCCACAACTGGGGGTGCCAGTTTTTTTCTGCGTTGCGTGATGATCTAGTCACTATCAGTGAAGGATCGCCGAGCATTTCCACATAAGGATCGCCGCTAGATGGAATCAGTCAAAGGAGCGCGCATCCTTTGGCCAATGAACATTCAATTGCCCGAACATCGCAAGCCGCATCTCAAAGTCGGATCTATTCTCGCCCCCGGATTGAATTCCACCTTCGTTGGTCAGCGCGATAGAGGTCTGGTCGTCACATCCCCGGCTAGGGCCGCCCTTATCGCGATGGACGGAACCAAGACCGCGCTGGAACTTAGCCAGAATCTAGGGATCCCGCTTTCGGAAATATCGGTGTTAGTCGATGAACTACATGATGCCGGCCTAATTGACACCCAAAAATCAAAAATTTCTGTGCACGCCCGCTTTCATTCTCCTAATGCAAATCGTGCCTCCCATGAAGACGAAAACAGAAATGATGGCGCAGTCCGACAGCTCCAAATAAAACTTGCCCCAGAACTCTCTTCGGCCACATGGCTTGCGAATGTGCGAGATGGCGGAGTGGAAGTAATAAGTCAGCGACGGAATTGGCAGGTAAGTATCTTGGGCGACTCTCGAATCGCCACTTTGCTCTACGGAGTTTTGTTGTCGAGCGGGGTTTCACACACGTATCTCACTGGTACTGATGATCATAAACGAGTGAGTGAAGAAGACTTGTGTGCGGGCTTTCTTCACCCCAGTGATATTGGACTGCCCTTCGCCACCCGCACTCAAGAACTTTCCCGCGAGCTCTCACTCTTTCCAACGACCAAACTGGCCGCCGAAGAAGAGCCTCGACAATTCATGGTCGCCGTCGGGAAAGCACCCGCTGATCGGATCCAAAAATGGATGAGTGATGGAGTTCCGCATTTGCTTATTGACGGTGCTGAGGGCGCCAATATTTCTATGGGCCCAATCGTTATCCCTGGGCAAACTCCGTGCCTTCGCTGCGTATCGATGGCGCTTTCGGATCAAAATCCGATGTGGCGTGAAATCTCGATGCAGAAACTTCTGGCAACGCAGAGAGAAGTTCCCGTCGCAGTCGCTCATTTTGTCGCTGGTATCGCCGCCTTGGAACTTCTGCACTTCATTGACGCTGGGAAATCACAACTAATAGGCACCATCACTCAGCTGAGTTACCACTGGCCCACTAGCGCCCAACAGCAGACATTTGCGCGCCACCCCGCCTGCGGATGTAACTGGTGACCTCGTGACCTTTCGCACGAGGTCACCAGTTATGCAGCGTCAGATTGCTCCTCTTGCACCGCCACTGCAGAATTCAAGCGCGGTCGTCCGACAGTTCGTCGCCGTTCGATAACAAGACCGTCTTCGAAGAGTTCGCCGCCCCACACTCCGCATGGTTCCTCGCGTGAAATTGCGGCGTCCAAGCACTGCGCACGCACGGGACAGCCGCCACAGAGGGATTTCGCCACTGCGATTTCCTCGCTGCCTTCGGAGAAGAACAGATCAGGATTGGCATTGTGGCAGGGCAGAGCGAAGGCGACGTCTGAGCCGTATACGCCCGTAACGGCATCTAGCCCAATCTTGTTTCCAGTCTGCGCCCAGCCTGGAACTAGTAATTCGCTAAAGAGAACGGTCATAGTCCTCACCTCATCTCTACTGGCATTCATTGCCAGTCTCGTCTTGTCACCTTTTCGTTTGGGGATGGATCCCCTTGATATTTAGTTGTGTCTTCTGGGGAAAGAAAAAGGGCCCGAATCCTTTGTGGATTCGTGGCCCTTGGGGTCCTTATCGGTGTTACCCGATGGAGCTCCAAGTGGCCTGATCCGCAAATCCGAGATACCACGCTGTGCGCTTTGCGGCGTCATTAGCGGGTGTATTCGAGTGGGCTGTCTTGCCCTGGACCGGTGCGGCAATCTGCATAAAAGCAGCAGAAGACGCTACAAATTTGGGTTGCATAAACAACGACATGTCGCGCTCCTTCTCTGCTAGAAATGAATTACCGTGCGGGAAAGAATAAGCCAAAGAGTGGCCTTAGCGCAAATGAGTTAATTTGTTAACTGCTGAGTAACCCTGCCTCTCGCAGAAACCTGCTGGGATTTCCGCGGTAACTCAATGACAGGTGGCTCTTTGCACGCGTAATTCCAACGTAGAAGAGACGTCGCTCCTCCTCCACCGCATTCTCATGAGTTGGAAGGATCCCCTCACTTACTCCGACCAGGAAGACCTGATCCCATTCCAACCCCTTTGCCGCATGCAAAGTAGCCAAAGTAGTCACCGGCATCACGGGTGGGTTGTTCTGCTCGGACCGTTCCTCCAATTCGCGCAAGTAGTTGCGCATAGTTTTCGGTAAGAAAGCAGAGTCAGCATCAAGCTCGCGCGCCAGATGCAATAGCGCAGTAATTCCATCCGTGCTCGCCTGAGTAATAAAGGGGTGGGCGATAGTACGCAATTCCTCTAGCCATGACATGTCGTTTGTCGGAATCACCGACGCGTGACGGACGCCTTTAAGAAAATCACGGACATCGCTGCGCTCAAAGAACCGCTCGTTGTTCCGTACTTGGTATGGAATCGACGCGGCGATACATGCGCGCTCGAGAATTTTGAGTTGAGCATTAGTCCGCGCGAGCACGGCGATATCTTGCGCCGCAATTCCAGTGGCTATGAGTTTCACGATCTCGGCGACAACTCCGGCTACTTCTTTAGCTTCATCTCTGTATTCTCGAACTTGCGGATGAGAACCGTGATCGTTTACCGATGTGATCTCGTGCCCCATCAACGCGCTGCGCAGAACAGTATTTGCGGTGTAGATGATTTCGGGAGTTGATCTATAACCCGATGTTAGGCGGAATACTTGAGCCTGCGGAAATCTTCGGGTAAAGGTATTGAGGAAGATGGGAGTTGCCCCCGCGAACGAGTAGATAGTTTGAGCGGGATCGCCAACGACACAGAGTTCTTCTCGATTGCCAAGCCAGGCATTAATGAGTCGCTGTTGCAGAGGCGAGACATCCTGATATTCATCGATTGTGAAATGGCGATATTGATCTTGTACCCGCTCGCGCACTTCTCGCTCTTCTTCGATCATTGCGGTGGTAAGAAGCAGGACATCTTCAAAGTCGATGGTCCGCTCTTGTCGTTTCAAACTCTCATATGCCTCATATACTTGCGCAATCTGGCCGGATTTAATCCGATTTCTTTCGGCGCGGTCTTTGGATTCCTCAATGTAATTCTCGGGTGCAATCTGCGAAACTTTCGCCCACTCAATTTCCGTTGATATCTCCCGAAGTAAATCTCTAGACGAAGTTGTCAGAGAGTTTGCCAACCCGGCCCGTGAAATGGCCTCCTTAACGTAGGCCGACTTGGTCGTTAACAAATCCGGGGTTCTGCCTCCAAAAACGCTGGGCCAGAAAAAAATAAGTTGTTTCAAAGCGGCAGAGTGAATCGTCCGAGCAGAGACACTCGGAACTCCCAATAAGCGCAGGCGAGCGCGCATTTCACCGGCCGCCCGAGCAGTAAATGTCAGCGCTAGAACTTTCTGCGGATTCATCACACCTATCGCCGCGGCGTATGCGATCCGGTGAGTAATGGCACGGGTCTTACCTGTGCCCGCCCCGGCAATCACGCAAACTGGTCCGCGCGTTGCCAGCGCGACCTGCCGTTGTTCCTCATCCAGGGCTGCGAGTACCTCCTCTGCTCTTATCTCATTTACTTCGGGCAATGAATTCATCACGGCGCAATCAAATCTACAAGGGCGCCCGCGCCATACCAATACTCAATCATCCGTCGAGAAACACTGATACGCGGAGGTAATGAAATCTCACCCGAGTTCACCGCCGCTTTCATGCTCTGGCGGGTAAACCATTTGATTTCGACGATCTCCTCGCCATCAGCTTTGCCCGTTGACACATCAGAGGTCATCGCCTCATAAGCAATCATGATCGATGCTGGGAACGGCCACGGCTGCGAACCCAAATAATGAACCGAGTGAACGACTAGGCCAGATTCCTCTTCCACTTCGCGAACTACGCACTGTTCGAAAGATTCACCCGGCTCTACAAAGCCAGCGAAATTTGAGAAGCGGCCCGGCGCCCAAGAATTCTGTCTTCCCAGTAGCAGTCGATCATCTTCATCTTTGACCAGAACAATCACGGCGGGATCAGTACGCGGGTGATGCTGACTACCATCCACCTCGCAGACTCGTACAGATCCGCCTAAATCCGATTTTGTGGCAGCCCCACATCGGGAGCAACGCGGGTGCGAACTGTGCCAATACGACAGTGCGATGGCGTGGACGACAAGTCCTGCCTCTTCATCACTTAGTTCGGCGCCAATCTGACGCAGAGTTCGCAATTCCTCATCCCCTAGTTTCCCGAGATCACCTGGCAAACTCGGACCGTTCACCTCTTCATCTGTATGCCAGGCAAAGTAACTTTCTTGGGTCTCACTGTTGCGCCCAAGAAAATACCGCTCGCCCGCACCTGTAAATTCATCGGCTCTGTGAAAAATCAATTCTGAATCACTTGCGTGCACGCGATCTTTGACGATGAGAATCACTTTGGATTGCGACCACAAACTCTCCATTTGGGCAGCATCTGTTCGCAGATGACTGGCGCGATCTATGACGCTACGGGCCAGTACCAGGTTCGCCAGTCGCCCCTGCTTCTCGCTCCTGCTCATGATGGGCGACACTACTAGCATGGGTACATGCGCCTCACCTCGTGGAATTTCCTGCATGGCCTGCCCACCCCGCTGAGTGAGAACCCCCAACTAGATCTCCCAAACGCAATTCACGCCCTGAGGGCCGACGTTCTGGGCCTGCAAGAGGTGGATTACCTGCTTGATAGGTCAGCCGGTGAGAATCAAGTAGCTCAGATCGCTCACCTGATGGGCACGGTGCATTGGGCATTTGCTCCTTCGGTGATGGGCTCCCCAGATGAAAATTGGGGGGTGCCCGCAAATTCCGATGTCACGATTGTGACAGAGGCAGGACCTGGCGCGCCCGGATACGGAATAGGTCTCATCTCCAAAATACCCGTGACGTCGTGGCACCGGTTGGAACTCAATGTCGCCCCACTTGGAATTTTTATGAAGTTACCACGGGATGGAAAGATCAAGCGAATCTATGTGCACGATCATCCGCGCTCTGCAATTGCTGCAGTCCTAGATAACGGATGGTTGGTGATCAACACTCATCTAACATTTGTACCCTTCTTCAACTATCTGCAATTGCTTCAAGTGAAGAGATGGGCGCGTCAGCTACCGGTGAAAGATAAAGCCAAGATCATCATCATGGGCGATCTCAATCTGAGATCGCGTTGGCTGGTTCGCGGTATTAATTGGAATTCGCTAGCCACGAAACGCACGTTCCCAAGTTGGTCACCTAAGGTTCAAATCGATTACCTACTTTCGCAGAAGGTCGCATCCGAAGATGTAATGCAAGTCGAGATAGCGGCATCGGGAATCAGCGACCATTGTCCAATCGGCGTGGATGTGGATCAGTAAGCATCGAGCAGGGATACAAGACCCGCTTCATCGAGTAAATCTGCCCGCCTGTCCGTTACCCCAGTGGGCACATAATGAAAGGCCGCGCTCACCTGCGACAGATCAATGTCGCGCAGTTTCGACCAGGCCAACCGATAAACGGCCAACTGGACCGCCGCCGACTCGCCCAACTTTTTAGATCCTGTTTTCCAATCTACGACTTCATATCGATTGCCGATCTGGTAGACCGAGTCAATTCGACCACGAAGAAGCACTCCTGAAACCACGGTCTCAAACGGAACTTCTACTGCGAAAGGTTGACGTTCTGCCCATTCACTGGCAAGCCACTGTTCTTTGAGTTTGGCCAGGCTCTGATCCTCTTCCAGAGAATCAACGGGTTCGAGGTCGTCATCATCAAAGAGGGTCCCTTGTCCAAAGTGTTTCTCGATCCACAGATGGAAGACGGTGCCGCGGCGAGAGTATTCATCCTGCGACCTGGGCATTGGCCGGCGGATAGAAAGTGCTAATTCTTCTGGGTTTTCACGCAGTGCTACGAGCATAGAAACCGATAAACGTGGAGGAAGGAACACCTCGGGCCTGGCCCGTCCTTGATGAAATTCGGTAACAAGTGCGCTGGCATCACGGACCCAACTTTGCATCTCCTCGTCATCTTCTGGAGTGAGCAAATGCGGGGTCGAATTGCGGACCAATTCAACACCAGCATCAAATGCAGCCCGGCGAGCGCCCAACGGATCGCGCGGCCAGGTACCAGTCATTGGATCTTCGGCTGACGGGTTGGTCGCGCCCTCGTCCGGCCGCGGAGTATCGGCCAGAATTATGCCGTTGTTCTGCGCAACCGAGCGCGCCACGTATTCGTAAATTTCACTGGGTTCAACCGCTTTGGTGCCATCTCGCCAATGCGAAGTTGTACAGACGAGGTGAGTGCGTGCACGAGTGATTGCAACATAGGCCAATCGAATTTCCTCTCCGTGTTTGAGAAGATCGCAACTTTCTGAAAATCTTTTAAACTCCTTGCTGATTTCTGCGTTGGAGGTGCAATGGGAAATATTAATGGCAGGGAGTTCGCGGGCATCGCCTCGCAACGCAAATGGAATATGTTTCTCATTGGTAAGCCAATTGTCTTTCTCGTGGCCCGTGCCGGGGAAGTTACCTTTAGCTAACCCAGGAAGTGCGACAACATCCCATTCAGCGCCTTTGGCATTGTGAATAGTAAGAATCTGCACAACATCTCGGCGCACCTCTGGCGCACCCGATTTGAGTCCGGCCTCCTCCGATTCCGCGACATCTAACCAGGCGAGAAAATCGGTAACGGTTGCGCCCGTGCGAGCGAATTTTGAAGCCTCATCCATGAAGCGATCAAGGTGTCGTCGCCCGTTCTGGGTTCCATCCCGCAGCATCACCTCAACATCAAGGTTGAGGTAGTTTTCAATTTCCGAAATAGCATCCGTGAGCGGTCCACCGGCTCGCGAGCGCAACCGTCGAAGATCATCTGCAAAAGTTTTTAGTCGAGTAAATCCAGTTGCCGAAAATTCTTCTTCGTCCGCTGTCGCGATTTCATCGAGAGCGTCAATCAAACTACCCAAGAATTGATCATCGGCCTCTTCGCGCAGGGGATTGCCTGCAGCAATTTTGGCAATCAGCCCCTTTGAGGTCATCTGTGATTTCGCAACTCGATCGCGTGAAAAACGACCCAGGGCAGCGATATCTGCCGCCCCCAAGTTGATTCTTGGTCCGCTCAGGTGGCGCATGAGTGAGGCACCTGCTTCGGGGTTGGTCACCACTTGAAGCAATGTGATGACATCTGCCACTTCGGCCACATGAATCAATCCGCCAACACCCAGTACTTCGACCGGAATATTGGCATGGCGTAACGCCAACTCAATTTCTGGAATCTGAGCGCGTTTGCGGACCAAGACCGCAAAGGAAGAACGATCGTCGGGGGCATGAGCAAGGCGATCAGGACTAAACCAAAGAGATGAGAAATATTCAGCAATGCCATTGGCTTCGGCTTCTATCGTCTCAAATATTCCGCTTGCGAGTTCGCCTGGACCTGCGCCAGTGCGCGCGACCAGTGGGGCTACATCGACTATTGAACTTTCCCGAATCTGGGCAGAAATGTCATTTGCCAGATTAAGGATGACCTCGTCGTTGCGGAAAGTGGTTGAGAGAGAATATTGCGCGGGTCCAATCTGACCCACACCCTTTGGAAAATGATGGGCGAAGGCACCGATTGTTCCGGCTGAGGCGCCGCGCCAGGTGTAAATCGCTTGGCAAGGATCACCTACGGCCATAACCGGATGAGCATTTCCAAATAGAGCCGAGAGCATGCGCACTTGGGATTGGGATGTGTCCTGATATTCATCGAGCAGAACTACCCGATACCTCGATCGCTCGATCTGCGCCACATCATCAAATGCGTTGGCGATATCGGCGGCAAGTGACATCTGATCATCAAAGGAAAGCAGGCCATCCTTCTGTCTTGTAGTGATGAACTGATCAACCATGGGGAGTAGTGAGAGGCGTTGGTTAAGCACGGTTGCGACTCTGCGAACAACATCGTTGGACTTTGAGCCCATCGACTCGATGTGAGAGAGAATCTTCCAAGACTCATCGGTAATATCTTGAGGTGAACATTGATGTTCAAGTATCAGCCGGGTCAGACCAATGACATCGCTAATGACCGTGCTGACGGCGCTCTCTGAAGTAAAGGTATCGTCGCTCCAGTTATTTACTAGATCAGATGCCAACTGCCATGTCGCCGCCTCACCAAGGGGCTCGACCCCAGCATCAATCCCGTATCGGATCGAGTGTTCGGCAAGGAGCCTGCCAGCGTAAGAATGGTAGGTCGAAACAACCGCGTCAATGGCTGTGTTTTTAGGGAGCAATCCGGCCTGTCGTAGTTGGCGCATCCGACTACGAATACGGACCCCAAGTTCGCCCGCCGATTTCCGAGTGAAGGTCAATCCCAGGACTTCATCGGGCTTAACCAACCCGTTGGCGACAAGATAGAGAACCCGGGCACTCATCGTCTCGGTTTTACCAGAGCCAGCTCCTGCGATCACCACAGCAGGTTCGAGTGGCGCTGAGATAATTAAGGCCTGCTCGGGCGTAGGCATACGCACATTGTCATTAATACTGGCAAGGGCGTGCGCAATATCGGATGGCGAGTATTTGATTATTGGACTCATTCCATCACCGCCCGACCTTCACCTTGAATCGGACAGGCGTTCCTGACATTGCAGTGACTGCACCGTTGATTAATGGTTGCCAGAAAATGGCTACCGCTCATGCCGTCGGCGATCTCAGCAATGACCTCTCGAATTTCATCGGCGTCCACTGGTGGCTGTCGCCGCGTGCTTGCCGCCACTGTCATGGACCCTAGATAAACAAGTTCAGCTCCGGCACTGGTCCGACTCTCATGTTTTTCTGCGAATCCCCCCTCAATCACCGCAAGTTGGTAGGCCTGCATCTGCAGGTTTGTGATTGCATCATTTTTACTGATGACATTTGCTCCGGTTTTAAAATCTACGATAAACAAATCCCCGTCAGCGGTTACCTCAAGCCTGTCAACACTGCCACGAATTTGCGCTCGACCAATGACAACTTTAAATTCGGCTTCGACCCCAACGATCTCCCTCTCCTCGATCGAGGCTCGGTGATATCTGACGAACTTCTCGATCATCGACACGGCACGTTTAAGTTGAACCGCACTTACCCACCCACTATTTGGATCAATCAATTTCCATGATTCGCGCAGTTTGGATATGAGATCCTCCTCCGTGAGCGAAGGTTGCTCCTCCATCAGTGCCGCAAAAGCGTGGATAGCCGAACCTAAAACTTGTGCGGTGCTATCGCCATTAGTCCCACCACTGCGTTCGAGGAACCACTTGAGGGCACAATCTGTAAAACTTTCCGCATTACTGGGTGAAACCGAAACTAAAGCATCGGGGGCAACTACTGGTGCCGTACTGCTAATCGGGAGGACTCCGGCCCAGGAGTTCACCTCTGCCGCTGGAATTCCTTCACTCTCCATACGCTTGAGAAGTGATGCTGCGACCTCCGCATTCTCACCATCGAGTTCGTTTCGGAGAGTGGATACCAAAGCGGCGGGAGTGATTGGTCGGGGAACTTTGGTGATTGATCCCTCAGTGGCAACCTCACCTAGCACCTGCAATGCAATCTCCTCGAAATAGGCAGATGGCTCGTCATCATCTTTCTGCACAGCCGTGACAATGAGGCGAGATTTTGCGCGCGTTACGCCCACATGAAGTAGCCGTCTCTCATCCTCCACCAATCCACTGGCGGCGAGCGCCTCCAGTTCTTGGCGGGCCATTGCGCCATGGCGCAATCGTTCTACCAATCTCTCACTGCCAAGGAGTGATCCGCGCTGACGCAAATTCGGCCAGATACCTTCTTGCAAGCCAGCTAACGCCACGATTTCCCACTCGCGCCCCTTAGCAGAATGAACGGTCAATATTTCAACAACGTCGACCCGCTGACCCTGTGCCGTGATGACGTCACCCAGAATATTTTCTTGGGATATCTGGCGGATAAAACTCTCTGGCTTGGAATGCGGGAATCGTTCGGCAAATCGCCGGGCCGCCTCAAAAAGTTGCATCATCGCATCCAGATCGCGATCGGCAGCCGCACCGCGCATTCCACCCCGCAGTGCCTGCCGTCGCCAAGCCTGGCTAAGACTGGAACCATCCGAGGTCAAAGCACCGATCCAAATCTCCCAAAGTAAATCTTCACCTTGAGTATTGGAGCGGCGCAAAACTTTTCGGGCGCGCGCTAGAAGATCGTGCACTTGATGGAGCGGCTTTGCCCCTTCGAAATCGATCTCGCCTTTATCAATTGCCGCGATCAA
>JBBRSY010000030.1:0-16266 GCA_038244965.1 Candidatus Nanopelagicales bacterium
AAATATTGAATTGGGTCCGTCGAGATGGCGAAACCGCACTTCATCCTTCATGTACGGCAAAGATGGGAACCGATGCATTTTCAGTCGTTGATCCGAATACCATGAAAGTACACGGAGTCGAGGGGCTGCGGGTTGCCGATGCTTCGGTCTTCCCTTACGTTACCAATGGGAACATTTACGCTCCGGTTATGATGGTAGCCGAAAAAGCAGCGGACCTGATTCTTGGCAACGAACCACTTCCGCCCGAGAATCTTGCGTTTTACCGTCACCAGATGGCATAGCGATGAGCGATGACGCTGCTCCGTCCTCGATTGCCCGAGTAAAGGTTCTAGATACGATTACGAATTTAACTACAACGGATAACGTCGTTGTGGAAGAACCCCTCGAAATTCGAATCAAGCGCGCGGGAGTGGAAGAGCAACTCGGAATTACTATGCGCACCCCAGGAGCTGACATTGAGTTGGCAACGGGTTTTCTATGGGGAGAAGGATTTCTTGCCTCCGCGCACGATTTGATGAGTGTAAAAGTCTGTGGCGATAGAACTCTCACACCGAGGCAACGGGCCAATATTGTGATCGCGCAGGTACGTGATGATTCCCCAGTTCATCCCAGAGCGTTAGAGCGTCGCTTTACTATCACTTCCGCTTGCGGTGTCTGTGGTTCGACTAGCATCACCGATCTTCACAAGCGAGGCGTGCAACGAGTCGCGTTAACTAATCACAGTCCGCAGGAACTTGCTGGCATGCCTAAGCTACTTGATGGCAGACAGAGTATTTTTGAAAAAACTGGTGGCCTACACGCCGCCATGTTGGTTGATGCGTTAGGGACGCCGCGATGGAGCCGCGAAGATGTTGGTCGTCACAATGCGGTGGACAAAGTAGTTGGGGCTGCGATAATTGCGCAGGAGATCCCGCTCTCTGATTGGACTCTTGTTGTATCAGGAAGAGTCGGGTATGAAATCGTTCAGAAGGCCATCGTGGCAGGTATCTCGGCATTGGTAGGCGTATCCGCACCGACATCGCTGGCAGTCGAGCTCGCCGCGGAATTTGGACTCACTCTGCTTGCATTTGCCCGAAACGGGAGAGCGAAGGTCTATTCGCCGCTGTTAGGATAATTGAATGAAGCATCGGTGCCGCAAAATCTCGATAGCGGTGGCGATTCTCTCGCTAATAGCAACACCGGTCCAGGCTTCGTTAACTCAAAGTCCAAATGTAACTCTTACTGTTTTTGCCGCCTCCAGCCTAGGAGAAACTTTCCAGACTATTGGGAAAACCTTTGAGCGCCGAAATCCGGGTGTGAAGGTCCAGTTCTCTTTCCTTGCTTCCTCTAACTTGGCAACGCAATTGAACGCGGACGCACCCGCGGATATTTTCGCCTCAGCTTCAGTTTTAGATATGGATCTAGTACGCAACCTTATGACCGATGTGACACTATTTGCTGCTAATCGGGTGGTGCTGGCGACTCCACGTGTAAATAGGATTCATTTGAATAAAATTGTGGACTTGAATAAACGTGGAGTGAAATGGATCCAATGCGCTCATGCAGTGCCGTGTGGAGCGGCGGCCGACGCTGCCCTGGCCAGCCAAGGGCGAGTGACTTCCAAGCCCGTGTCTTTGGAGGCAAAGGTCTCAAGTGTCGTTGCCAAACTTGTAACTGGCGAAGTTGATGCAGCGATCATTTATCACACAGATTATTTAGCCAATCGGGCAGTTCTCAAAGAAATCCGCTTTGCTGACACGGAGGCAGCGACAACGCATTATCCGATTGGGATTGTCAGATCAACAAAACACCAAGCCTTGGCGAAAAGTTTCGTGTCACTCGTGATGTCTTCATACGGGCGAAAGGTTTTGGCCGAAGCTGGATTTGGTCAAGCGAAATGAAACAATGAGCCGCAAGAAGTTGGATGGGTTCAGCCTCGTTCTGGCGATTATTGCTGGATTGTTGCTTATTTTGCCGCTACTTGCGCTCTTCTCAAAAGTGCCGTGGGCAACACTTGCGACTCGGCTCACCGAGTCCAACGCGTTAAAGGCAATGTGGCTATCCGTGTGGAGTTCATTGCTGGCCACGCTCTTCTGCATCATTCTGGGTGTTCCACTTGCCTGGGTACTTGCCAGAGGTGACCGAAGGATCGTTAACATCATCCGACCTTTTGTCCTTGCTCCGATTGTTCTGCCACCGACTGTGGCGGGCACGTCGTTACTCGCTCTACTTGGACGTCACGGACTTATCGGTCGATATATTTATGATGCGACTGGTTGGTCCATGCCTTTTACCGCATCCGCGGTGGTTTTTACGGGCGTATTTGTCGGGATGCCGTTTCTTGTCTTGGTCGTAGAATCGACCTTTCGTCATCTTCCAAGTGATCAAGAAGAGGCCGCGGAAATTGACCGGGCCACGCCCTTCGTATTGTTCCGAAGGATTGCGCTACCGCAATCCCGAAACGGGATTGCCACGGGCGCTCTATTAGCATGGGCACGCGCACTCGGAGAATTTGGGGCGACGATGATGTTTGCTGGATCTCTGCCTGGATTGACGCAGACGTGGCCGATGCAGGTTTATTTTGAAACAGATCAGAACATGGGAACGGCGTATGCGCTCAGTGCTGTTATGGCGATAGTTGCGTTGGCAGTAGTTTTTTCCCTTCGCAAACAACTTCGAAGAGCATTCGCCAGTTAAGGCACTCACCATGGCTCAATTCGTTACGATCCGTTTATATGGAGCGGCCCGCGCGGCCGCAGGCAAGAGTGAAATGCGGATCGTTCCAAAACCCTTGAATGTCATTCTCGAAGCAATGGCTATTGGGAATCCCAGATTGGCTCAAGTACTTGCACAATGCTCTTTTTTAATAGATGGTGTCGCTGCTCACGACAAAAAGATGCAGATTCCCGCGGATAGCGTTGTGGATGTACTCCCACCTTTTGCAGGTGGCTAACCGCCGATGGCCGACATTGGGCGAGCAGGCTGAATAAAATCAGGATTATTGATTCCGTGACCGGAAAGTTTGCCAAGTACCGTCTTTTGTAATCGATCGGAGATTTCTGCTCGGATTTGCGCTTCTGACATTGACTCATTTCGAAGAATTTTGCGCAGGTCCATCTCGTCTCTTGAAAACAGGCAGGAGCGGAGTTGTCCATCAGATGTGAGGCGAACGCGGTCGCAAGAACCACAGAAAGGCGCCGTAACACTGGCAATAATCCCCACCGTCGCGGGCCCGCCGTTAACGAAGAATTCTTCTGCTGGCGCGGATCCGCGAGCGGGAACTGGACTAAGTGCGAATTGAGTCGATAAAGATTCGAAGATGGTTTTTGCGCTCACCATCGTCTCTCGTTTCCATATCCCACCGGCATCAAGTGGCATCTGTTCGATAAAGCGCAACGCGAAGCCTTCTTCGATCGCCCACGTGAGAAGAGCGGGTGCTTCGTCCTCATTTATGCCGGGCATCAATACGCTGTTGATCTTGATCGGGGCTAGCCCTGCAACACGCGCAGCGTTCAACCCTTCGATAACATCGTTGAACCGGTCTCTATGGGTCATTGCGGTGAAGCGTTCGCGATCGAGAGTATCCAAACTGACATTGACTCTGGAAAGGCCAGCATGGACAAGGGGCGCAGCAAGTTTGGCAAGGCGGAGACCGTTGGTGGTGATTGACAATTCTGGCGCAAGTGGGAGTGCTTTGATTCGCGCCACAATATCAACGATATCGGGGCGAAGAAGTGGCTCTCCTCCAGTAAGACGGACTTGGTCAATCCCGTGCTCGGTGGCAACGCTGATAACCGTCATCAATTCATCGGTAGTTAGCAGCTCGTCATTTGGCAACCACTTGTCGAAATCTAAGGGCATACAATAGTTGCAACGTAGCGAACATCGATCTGTCAAAGAAACTCGTAGATCTCGATGAACGCGGTTGAAACTGTCAATTAACCCGGTCATGCGCAGTTCACCCATTCATCAGTCCCATCAGCGAATACCTGATGTTTCCAGATAGGAATTCTTGCTTTGATTTCATCCACCATGGCTGAACAGGTGGCAAAGGCCTCGCCTCTATGTGCGGCGGAGACGGCCACGATTAGCGCAGCATCTCCGATTGCGATCTCGCCGTAACGATGGGCAACCGCTACTGCAATTACAGCGTGGCGTGACACGACATCCTGCACTACATCAGTTAGTACCTGCTCGGTCGATGGGTGTATTTCATAAGCCAGGCTCGCCACTATTTTGCCCTGATCCAGGGATCGTACATTGCCACTAAATGTCGCGACCGCCCCGGCTAGGCGAGATTCAACCTGCGTGATGAATTGTGGGAGTGAGATTACCTTCTCAGTTAGTAGCACGGAGATCATTGGGTCGGGTGGTCCTCACCAGCCAATTGGCTGATTGCGTGAGGGGCAAGTCGGGCAATGATCACAAGTCCGTCTCGGACACCGCCCGGAGACCCGGGCAGGTTGATAATCAGGGATTGATCGGTCGTACCGGCCAACCCTCGACTGAGATCGGTAGTCGGGACTTTTTCACGAGAGAAGGCACGCAGTGCCTCAGGTATCCCAGGAATCTGCTTATGAATAAGCGGCGCGGTTGCCTCTGGGGTGACATCGGTGGGAGAGACGCCAGTTCCTCCGGTGGTAACAATCAAATCAATTTTTAATGCAATTGCCCTGGCAATCTCATCGGCGATCGGTCCCACACTATCTGGCACCACAACTTTAGAAACTATCGTGAAACCAAGTTTCTCTAGTCCTTGCGCAAGAATCGTTCCGCTTTGATCCTGATAAATTCCCAGGGAAGCACGATTACTGGCCGTGATTATTGCGACGCTAGGCAATTTCACTTATCGCTTCCAGGCGCCATTGCGTCCGCCATCTTTTGAATCAATGTGTACATCTGTAATTGCGGCGGACGGATCTAAAGATTTGACCATGTCGATGATTGTCAATGCCGTGACGCAAACGGAGGTGAGCGCCTCCATTTCGACGCCGGTACGATCGGCAGTGCGGACGCTTGATTGAATAACGAGGCCATCGTCCACTACCTGTAATTCGACGCTTACGCTATGGAGTGCAATTGGGTGAGCTAACGGGATGAGATCAGGAGTGCGTTTAGCGCCCATGATTCCTGCGAGGCGTGCGGTGGCAAGTACGTCACCTTTTGGGACACCTCCATCTCTGAGCATTGCAACCACCTTCGATGAGAGCAGGACTTTTCCGGAGGCCGTTGCAGTTCGGGTTGTGATTTCCCTATCGCTCACATCGACCATATGCGCTTGGCCTTGGTCGTCGGTATGCGTAAAAACTTCATTAATGCTCATGGTGTCCAATCGTAGCGTTGATGCTCAGGGCAGAGGGAGCCACCTAACCTTGCCTCCCACGGGTGTAGTCCCGGAATTGACGACGGCAAATCCAGATGCGTGAACCAAACCACGCAACATCGCCGAGCCAAGATGCTCACCCATCTCAAATTTGCCGTCAATCAGATTGCCGAGCACGAGCCGCGTGAATTTTTCTGGAGTCTTAATTTCGTTGTTGGTAACTACCTCGATGATTTCGGGCAAGGCTCCTCCCTGAAACGCTCCTAGAACGGGGGCTCCCAGCGTCATTAGTCCCACGATGGCCGACTGGGGATTTCCTGGAAGTCCCAATAAAGGGATGGCCCAATACTGATTGACCATAGCCAGTAGGGCCGGATGTCCAGGGCGGGAACGTACTCGATCGACGAAAAAGGATGCACTGACTCTTTCAAGTGCAGCGTGTACATGATCGCGTGGACCATCAGCCGTTCCACCTGTGGTCACAATGAGATCACATGTTGGACCTGCACTAACGATGGCTCGAACAACGGATTCCAGTTCATCAGTGACGTAAGTAAGGCTGACAATTTCCGCGCCAAGTCGTTCTAGCCACCCCGGTAATTGTGGACCAAGCGAATCGCGTACTAGGCCACTGATTGGGATTCCCGCGAGTTGTAATTCATCTCCTAGAAGCAGGATTGCGACCCGTGGTTTCCTAAAAACTTTAAGGTTGTCATAGCCAGTTGATGCGAGGAGACCCAAATGAGAAGGAGAAAGTTTGGTTCCTCGTCGGACGAGCAAATCTCCCTTTCGAGATTCTTCACCCGCAGGGCGAATATCTGCACCCTCGATTGCTTCTGCATGGACGTAGTCATCTTTGACCTCGGCAACTTCCCAACGAATGACACCGAAGGTGCCGCGGGGGATAACTGCCCCCGTTGCGATTCGAACCGCATTGCCACTTCGTAGATCTTCTTTGTAAGGCGCACCGGCTTTTACATCTCCGATGATTTTCCATGGACCAGGACCTGCAATCGCCCAACCATCCATTGCCGACGTTGTGTATGGCGGAAGATCGCAAAGCGCCGGATAGTAGTCGGCGATCCGACGATCAAGGCATTGCGATAGTGGCAGCAATTCGTGCAGCAAGGGTGATACGGCTTTGCTCGCCGTGATACGTGCGTTATCCCAACTAACTTCTTGCCAATCTTTCATTAATTGTCGGAATCCACGGGCCAGTTTCCAGCAAGTAATTCGATCTTTCTTGCTGCCTCTTTTGGATCAGCACCGCCAGCAACCGCAATGCCGAGTAAAAAAGTCGTCACGGGTGCGGCTTTTCGTTCAATGGAATGAGCGGCATCGCGGGCAAGATTCAAGATCAATTCTTGATCGATATCCACATCAATTGCCAGTTCCTTCTGTACTGCTTTAAGCCATTTATCCATATCCTCCACACTTTCTCCCTTGCTAAGAGTAATCGCTTCTTGCAGATCGGAGTGAGTATCAATATCAATCAGATGGCGCTGTCGGTCTGGTTGGACATGTAGTTCTCTCACCGACAGGAGACGAGTGAGGTTACGCATTGATTGACCGTGCACTTCTCCAATTTCGACGAAGGCCTGGCGGAGCGAGTCTGCCCGATAAAGGGCGCAGAGTGTTTGACGAACCCCCGCCGAATCCAAGGGAATTGTTGCATCGTGGATCACTGGCAAATTTGCAATGAGGTCACCCCATATCTGATGAGCAAAGGGCATATCGGTAGCGATGATCGCGACAAACTCTGACTCTATAAGTTTAAGCCCCGCGTGAATTGCTGCGACAGGACCTCCTCCGGGAGGTTCTTCCCTCGCATATAGAACAGAGCGTGATGCGTCTTGAACTTTTGGACCTACAATCACGATCTCGATCTCAGTAGGCAAACCTGTAAGAAGATTTTCTATGAGCGAGCGCGAGCCCAATATAGCTTGAGACTTATTCGAGCCGAATCTGCTACTGGAGCCGCCGGTCAGAATCATTGCACTTACGTTTTTCCTCATATGCGATTAATTGGCCATCCAGAAATGTATTCAGGCACCTCAATACCGGCGCGAAGATTATCCGCTGGAATTGGAGTTCCATACGAACTCGTTATCGGGAGCACGCCCGCCCAAATTTGCGCATCAAGATCGGAATCTGGATCATCTGGTTGACCTTGTGAAACCTTAATGCTGATTTCGTTCAAAGGAAATGCCAGCACAGTTGTCGCCTTGATTTCATTCTCCGTGGATGACCGCAATTCGCTCCGTCGATTTGGAAAGAGATGATCAGTGAGCCTTTGAAGTGCCGGGCGCTTCTCTTCATTGCTTAGCAATCGAGTCTTTCCAAAGGCCATTAGGGATTCATAGTGCATGGAAGATTCAAAAGAGGATCGGGCAAGTACAAGGCCAATGACATGTGTGATTGTCAGGCAAGCGGGTGCGCCCTCGGAGAGAGTTTTGAATAACCTAGAGGCTGTGGATCCGTGGATGAGAAGTTCATCGCCAAAAGGTGCACACGCGACGGGCAGACAGTAAGGCTGACCGTCGATCGATATGGCCACATGTGCAACTATCGCCCGTTCCAAAATCCTTCGCGCAACCGCGGGTTCGTAAACCTGCTTATGTGGAGCGCGATGGACTTTGGTTCGGTCAGTTTCCATTACAGAATGATAGATGCAGCCTCAGTAAGCACCGTTCTGAGAATCGACTCAATCTCATCGAAATGGGACTGATCGCAAATGAGCGGTGGCGCGATTTGAATGACCGGGTCTCCTCTGTCATCAGCACGACAGTAGAGGCCGTTGTCGAAGAGAGCCTTGGAAAGAAAGCCACGGAGCAACTTCTCGCTTTCATCCGCCGAGAAGGTCTCGCGCGTTGCTTTGTCTTTGACCATCTCTATTCCGTAGAAGTATCCGGCTCCGCGAATATCTCCCACGATTGGCAGGTCATAGAGTCTCTCAAGTGTTGTTTTGAGGTTGTTCTCGTTCAATCTGACGTTCTCGTTGATCTTCTCCCGCTCGAAAATATCGATGTTGGCGAGAGCGACGGCCGCGCCCGCAGGATGGCCACCGAAGGTGAATCCGTGCAAGAAAGAATTGGTGCCCTTTCGGAAAGGTTCGTAGAGTCTCTCGTTGGCAATCATTGCCGCCATGGGGAAGTAGCCCGATGTCATGCCCTTGCCACAGGTGATGATGTCGGGGGTTACGCCATACCTAGTGGAGGCGAAGTAATCTCCAATGCGACCAAAGCCGGTAATAGTTTCGTCTGCAACCATGATGACGTCGTACTGATCGCATATATCGCGTACTCGTTGTAGATAACCAGGGGGAGGCGGGAAACACCCGCCAGAGTTCTGTACTGGTTCGATGAAGACAGCCGCTACTGAGTCCGCACCTTCCAAAAGAATCGCTTCTTCAATGCGGTTGGCGGCCCACTGTCCAAACTCCTCGAAAGAATCTCTGTGGTTGAGGGGCGCTCGGTAGAAGTTGGTGTTGGGCACTTTGTGGTGACCAGCAATTAGCGGCTCGAAAAATTGCTTTGCTGCGGGAATGCCCGTGATTGATAAGGCTCCCTGTGTCGTACCGTGGTAGGCCACATTTCGGCTGATGATCTTATGTTTCATTGGTTTGCCTGTTAACTTAAAATATTGCTTTATGAGTTTGGCAGCGGTTTCAACTGCTTCGCCACCGGATGCACTGAAAAAGACATGATTGAGACCGGCCGGAGTGAACTCGGTTAGCCGCTCAGCTAATTCGATTGCCCGGGGATGGGCGTAGGACCAGATAGGAAAGTATCCAATTTCTTTGATTTGCTTCGCATAGGCGTCAGCCAATTCCTCTCGCCCGTGGCCGACTTGCGTTGCGAAGAGAGAGGAGATGCCATCGAAATAGCGCTTACCTCGGTCATCGTAAATGTATGGTCCTTCGCCTTTAACGATGATTGGGATGGATCCGCCAGCATCGTATGCGCCCATTCGAGAAAAGTGCATCCATAGATGCTCTTTTGCTCGGTTGGACCAGTTGGAGTCAAGATCGGATTCAAAGTATTGAACATTGTCGAAGGTACTCGTTGTTGCCATTTTTAGGTTCCCCAGTTATAAAGTTGCTTGCGCAACTTTAGGTAGATGAAGCTCTCCGTACTGCGCACTTGCGGGATCGCCCGGATGCGCTGCAAAAGTTCAAGGAGATGTTCGTCGTCATTGCAAATGACTTCGGCCATTACATCAAAGCCACCAGAGGTGACCAAGATGTAATCCACTTCCTTGTAATGCGAGAGTTGATCTGCGACCTCAACGAGATCGCCTTCAACCTTTATTCCGATCATGGCCATGCGATACGAACCCACGGTCAGCGGGTCTGTGACGGCTACCACTTGCATCACGCCTGACTCGATGAGTTTGGCGATGCGCTGGCGGACGGCGGCCTCAGAAAGCCCCACAGCCAGTCCGATTGCGGCATAGGGTTTTCGCCCGTCGATCTGGAGTTGCTCAATAATCGCCCTGGAAATGTCGTCCAGAACCGGGCGGTGTTTGATGGCCATGGCTAACCCTCTCGCACCTTTTGGGGAAAAGCAAAGGAATCCGCAGATTTTGACTCATTTAACGACGATATCCGCACATTTTGGGACAAAAATGGGGCTAATTCGTGGTGGGGGCTATCCAGCGGAGCGTTCTGGGCGTACCCTCACCTCACACTCGATTGGGCACACAAACTCGAATGGATCTAGAAGGAGCAGATGAATGGAGAAATTACGTAATTTCGTCGACGGTCATGAGATCGACAGCGCATCTGGTGAGGTGACCTCCCTGACAAATCCAGCCACAGGCGAGATCTATGCCCAGGCACCTAGATCCAACCAGAGCGATATAGACCTCGCCATGAAGGCCGCTTCGACGGCCTTTGAAACCTGGGGGCAATCAACGCCGAGTGAGCGACAACGCGCCCTTCTGAAGATTGCTGATGCGTTGGAAAATCGAGCGGAAGAAATCGTCGCCATAGAAAGCCGAAATACTGGCAAGCCTTTGGCCCTGACCATGTCAGAGGAGATTCCTCCGATGATCGATCAGATTAGATTCTTCGCCGGTGCTGCCCGTAATCTCGAGGGCAAGTCGGCTGGTGAATATATGCACGGAATGACTTCCTTTATTCGGCGCGAACCAATTGGTGTCTGTGGGCAAATCACGCCCTGGAATTATCCAATGATGATGGCGGTCTGGAAGTGGGCGCCTGCGATCGCGGCGGGTAATGCGGTGGTTCTCAAGCCCAGTCCTACCACTCCCGCTAGCACGCTTTTCATGGCAAAGGTAATGGCTGAATTTCTGCCTCCTGGAGTTTTCAATGTCGTTTGCGGAGATAATGAAGCAGGGCACGCTCTGGTTGATCATCCAATCCCCGCGATGGTCTCGATTACCGGCTCGGTTCGGGCAGGCATGGATGTTGCAGCAACTGCGGCCAAGCAGGTGAAACGGGTACACCTGGAACTTGGAGGCAAGGCACCAGTTGTCGTATTCGATGACGCGAATCTTGAAAACGCAGCCGAGGCTATCGCCATTGCAGGCTATTTCAATGCCGGCCAAGACTGCACCGCCGCTACTCGCGTTCTGGTACAGGCGGGCGTTTACGATCGAATGGTAGAACTCCTAGCAGATCAGGCGACCAATCAGATAGGAATTGGAATGCCGAATGAGGACGTGCTCGTCGGGCCCGTGAACAATAAGAACCAACTTGCCTCAGTGAGTGGTTTCCTAGATCGAAGGCCAACTCATGCGCGAGTCATGGCTGGGGGATCTGCGCTGGATCGTCCTGGATTTTTCTTTCCGCCCACGGTCGTTGCCGATCTTCGGCAAGACGATGAGATGATCCAGCGAGAAATATTTGGTCCAGTGATTACAATCCAGAAGTTCGCCACTGAGGCCGAGGCGATTTCCATGGCCAACGGGGTGGAATACGGATTGGCCTCGAGTGTGTGGACTCGCGACCACGGGCGAGCCATGCGTTTGGCCAAGGCTTTTGATTTTGGATGCGTCTGGATCAATACGCATATTCCGATCGTGGCGGAGATGCCCCACGGGGGATTCAAGAAATCTGGGTACGGGAAGGACCTTTCCGGATATGGATTTGAGGACTACACCCGGATTAAACATGTGATGACAAATCTCAATGCTTGACAAGAAAAGAGCGCGGAGAGGGCATAAACTCCCCGCATTGAATTCTCCATTTAACGAATGAGAAATGAAGGCACGATAACTTTCCGACAATGACGACCCGACGAAAGAGGAACTGTGATGCCAAAAAATGACGCGATCTCTCCAAAAACTCTCGAACTCATTCGAGCGCAACTATCTCGGCGCGGTTTAATCGCTGGCGCTGGTGGCTTAGGTGCGGCTGGACTTTTAGCGGCCTGTGGCACTTCTGCGCCAAAAGTGTCAGGGGCTGCCTCACCCACGGCCGTGACAGATACTGGTGGAACAGTTCGTTGGGCAAACTGGACTTTGTATTTGGACTATGACTCAAAAACTAAAAAGTATCCAACCCTTGAGGCTTTCCAGAAGCAATCGGGCATCAAGGTCAATTACATGGAAGATGTCAACGACAACGACGAGTTTTACGGCAAGGTGCAGGGCCAACTCAAACTCGGTCAAGATATTGGCTATGACATCGTCACGCTCACGGACTGGATGGCAGCTCGCTGGATTCGCTTGGGATATACCCAGAAGATCGATGCGGCAGGTATCCCGAACAAAGTAAATATTCTCGACAAACTGAGCACCGTGGGTTTTGATCCTGGACGCAATAATTCACTTACCTGGCAGTCTGGCTTCGCTGGATTTGGATGGAACAAAGAAAAACTCCCCGACGGGATCAAAACCTTAGATCAACTTTTTGCCCCGGCTAATAAGGGCAAGATCGAGGTTCTCTCGGAAATGCGAGACACGATGGGAATTATCTTGCAATATCAAGGCGTAGATATTGAATCAAATTTCACAGAGGCCCAATTCATGACTGGCATTGACTTCTTGCAGAAGAAAATATCCGATGGCTTTATTCGAAAGGTGGCGGGCAACAGTTATAAAGAGGATCTCATTAGTGGAGACGCGATTGCCGTAATTGGCTGGTCGGGCGATCTCTTCCAGCTAAATAGCGAAAATAATGGGAAGTTTGAATTTGCACTTCCTGAAAGTGGTGGAACTTTGTGGAGCGATAACATGATGATTCCTTCGACTTCTCATAATCGTCTCAACGCAGAGAAAGTCATGAACTACTACTACGAGCCAGCCGTGGCGGCTCAAGTTGCTGCCTATGTAAATTACATATGCCCAGTAAAGGGTGCTCAGGCCGAGATGGAGAAAATAGACCCCGCACTAGCAAAGAGTCCATTCATCTTCCCTGACGCAACGGCGCTATCTAAGGCAAAGGTATTTCGTTCCCTTACCCCAGCCGAAGAGACCACCTTTACTACCGCCTTCCAAAAGGCAACCGGCAACTAGTGGCTGACGCATCTTCTTCATCGCATGGGGATCTAAAACTTACCCGCGTCACCAAATCGTTTGGGGACTTCACGGCCGTTGATGATCTAACCCTTACGATCCCAGAAGGCTCTTTTTTCGCCTTACTCGGGCCATCGGGTTGTGGAAAGACAACTACGCTGCGGATGATTGCAGGATTAGAAGAACCAACTGCCGGTTCGATTCACATCGGCACAACAGATATCACGACGAAGAAGCCCTATCAACGCCCGGTCAACACAGTTTTCCAAAATTACGCTCTCTTTCCACATTTGAGCATCTTTGAAAACGTGGCGTTTGGTCTTCGTCGTCGAGGAGTAAAAGATGTCAAAGAGCAAGTGGAGAAGGTTCTCAAACTAGTAGAACTTCCTCACTTAGCCGATCGCAAACCAACTCAACTCTCGGGAGGCCAACAGCAGCGAATTGCCCTCGCGCGAGCGATCGTAAATCGTCCTGCTTTGCTGTTACTTGACGAGCCACTCGGGGCACTTGATTTGAAACTACGTCGACAGATGCAGATTGAATTAAAGTGGATACAAACCGAAGTGGGCTTGACTTTCGTACATGTCACTCACGATCAGGAGGAGGCCATGACAATGGCTGACACTATTGCGGTGATGAATGAGGGAAGAATTGAGCAGATGGGATCACCGGCCGAACTCTATGAATCACCTCGAACGGCTTTTGTCGCCAACTTCCTAGGACAGTCCAATCTGATTCGTGGAGAAGTGCTATCAAGCGATGCCGATCAAAGTGTCGTGGAAGTGCACGGCCAGAAAATTGCGGTATTGAAGTCGCGAAATCGAGCAGGCGGAAAATCGATTCTTGTTGGCATACGTCCCGAAAAGATCCGAATCTCACTGCCAGCCGATCCCTGCACGGGCAATGTGTTGACCGGCGGAATTGTTTCAGATGTTTCCTTTGTGGGCGTGAGCACCCAGTATGTTGTCGAGATGCCCTGGAAGCAGGACCTAATGGTCTTCGAACAAAATGATGGTGGAACTCCCACACTTCGGCCGGGCGATGCGGTGTCGCTTTCGTGGAATGCGCCCTTTACATTTGGCTTGGATGGATCACAGGATGTAAACGCCGGATCTGAAGTGGACGATCCGGCTTAATGGCATTTATTCAAAGTGCCCTTACCCATACGGGAAACCTCACCGGGAAAAAGGGACGCCTTCCCTATTTATTGCTCCTTCCGGGCATGCTCTGGCTCTTCACTTTTTTCATCCTTCCAATTATCAATCTCGCAGGGACTTCAACGCAGACACCCGTGCTCGGGGGAGACACGGGACAGTATGTTCAGACTTTCCGCTTCGCCAACTACATTGATGCATTTAATGCAGCCAGACCGCAGTTCGCGCGCTCTTTCATTTATGCGACGTTGGCAACTCTTCTAGCACTTGCGATTTCATATCCGCTGGCCTACGCCATTGCATTTCGTTCGGGGCGCTTCAAGAACATTCTTCTCGTTCTCGTGGTTGCCCCATTCTTCACCTCTTTCCTACTGCGAACCGTGGCTTGGAAACAGATCTTAGGTGAGAATGGTTTTGTCGTTCCAACTTTGCGCACACTTCACATAATTGGTCCGCAGACAACGTTGACGGCCAGTGCATTAGCAGTTGTTACAGGTATGACATATAACTTTCTACCATTTATGACTTTGCCGCTTTATGCATCTCTTGAACGCATTGATCCAAGGACGCTGGAAGCATCCAACGATCTGTATGCCAATGGAATAACGACTTTTCGCAAAGTTACCTTCCCCCTCTCCATGCCAGGAGTCGTCGCAGGCACCCTGCTTACATTTATCCCCGCCGCTGGCGATTATGTAAATGCAGCGATTCTCGGTAATCCAAATACAACGATGATCGGGAACGTTATCGATTCAAGATTCTTCCGCATTGTGGACTACCCAACGGCTGCATCACTTTCCTTTACTTTGATGGCGGCTATCCTGATTCTCGTAACGATTTACATTCGTCGCTCCGGAACGGATGAATTGGTATGACCACCATCCCCATCCCGACACTCCGGCTATCCGCACGCATTTCGCGATGGTTTGGACGAAATCTTATTCGTATTTATGCGGTCTTCGGTTTCACCTATTTGTTTATTCCCGTCCTCTACACAATTGCTTTTTCCTTCAATAATGCGGGCAAGAGCAACCTCGTATGGAAGGGTTTCACTATTTCCAACTGGCTTAATCCTTGCGGTGCGCCGGATGTCTGTTCTGCGCTAGGCAATTCGCTCAAAATTGGTCTGATAGCCACCACCGTCGCTACGATCCTCGGCACTCTAATTGCATTTGCCATCGGCCGTCATAGATTCAGAGGGCGCGCGACCACCAACCTTCTCATCTTCCTGCCAATGGCAACTCCTGAGGTCGTGCTCGGCTCCTCACTTCTCGCCATGTTTCTGGCATTCCGCATCAACCCGGGATTCTGGCCAACTGTTGCTGCGCACGTAATGTTCTGTATTTCCTTTGTGGTCGTCACCGTAAAGGCCCGCATAGCCAGCCTTGATCCTCGCCTGGAACAGGCAGCCATGGATCTTTACGCCAACGAACGTGAAACTTTCCGGCGCGTGACATTGCCCCTCGTGATGCCCGGGATTGCCGGTGCCGCCCTACTGGCCTTTAGTCTCTCCTTTGACGACTTCATCATCACGAACTTCAATTCTGGAACAATGAACACTTTTCCGAAGTTCGTGTACACATCGGCCGCACGCGGAATTCCTGCGCAGGCAAACGTCATCGGCTCTTCCATGTTTTTGATAGCCCTCATCATTATTGTGGCTGGGCAGTTGGTCAGTCGAAAAAGGGCGCGTTAACCGGATCTTGATGGGTAACATCGACCCTTTCGTTGCCCGGCATTTAGCCGACCTCCAGCCGATGCTGTATTGGCTGGATGAAGATCCCCTTGAACCAGCGTCACATTCGGCTCTCATTGAAAATATTTCAGCTGATTTGTGCATCATAGGAGCTGGCTATACCGGATTATGGACAGCACTTCTAGCCAAAGAGCATGACCCGAAACGGGAAGTAGTTATCGTCGAGCAACGAGAGACGGGTGCCGGAGCGTCGGGCCGCAATGGCGGCTTCTGTAACTCCTCCCTTACCCATGGTTTCACCAATGGATATCGACGCTTTCGTGGAGAAATGGCAACTATCGAGCGCCTAGGTAGAGAGAATCTGGATGCTATTGAGGCCACTATCGAGAGATACGGCATCGAATGCGATTGGGAGCGGACTGGTGAATTGCGAGTTGCCCTCACTAAATGGCAACTCGAAGGAATGCAAGATGAGGCCAATCTCCGGAACAAATATGGTGACAACGTTGAATTCTTAACCAAGGAAGCGATACAAGCCCGCGTTAAGTCCCCTGAATATCAAGGGGCACTGTTTGACCACGATGGCACTGCCTTAGTGGATCCTGCTCGACTAGTTTGGGGACTAGAGAAAG
>JBBRSY010000031.1:0-16092 GCA_038244965.1 Candidatus Nanopelagicales bacterium
AAATCGGCATCTAAAATCACTGGCAGATCAATAAGGGATGCCAATTCAAGTGCGGTGGCCTTGGCACGTCCTAAATCGCTGGAAATAATTCCCGTCGGAGCCATGTTTGCGAGAAGTCGTGCCGCGTGTTTGGCTTGATAAACCCCAACATCATTGAGTGGAATATCGGAATGTCCTTGAAAGCGGTTGAGGATGTTCCAGTCAGTCTGTCCGTGACGCCAAAGAACAACGCGGTTTCTGTTAGGCATTTTTATGAAATTCCTTTACCGCATCAAGGGAAATTATGGGGCAGTCATTCCAGAGGCGATCGAGCATGTAGTAGCGACGAAGCTCATTCGTCTGAATGTGAACTACCAGATCGCTGTAGTCGATCAGAATCCACTCCGGGCCATTTTCTCGCCGGGCCGGCTTCTGCCCAGCTTCGTGGAGTTTGCGTTCTACTTCATCGGCGATCGCTTGTATCTGTGGCGTGTTCTGACCACTGGCGATAAGGAATACTTCACAGAGCACCAGTTGGTCTGACATATCTATCGCAACGAGGTCATGGCCTAATTTCTCGATAATTGCATGAGCCGCAATTTGAGTGATCTCGATTGCTTCTTTACTTGCTGACATAGAGGTTTCTTTCTTTGATGTATGCCCAGATCGATTCTGGAAGATATTTTATCTCTGTTTCACCCGCTTGGATCTGCGCGCGGATCTCTGAGGCAGAGACGGGCAAGGCATCGATATTTAAGCCTTCGCCATCGCGTGCAATCTCAAGAATCTTGATCAGGCTCCGTAACTCTGCACTGCGGTGCCACTTTTCGATTCCGGCATAAGCATCGGATCCAAGGATGAGCAACCATTTGGCATCGGGCTTAGCGCCCTGCAATTCCTTCACCGTGTCGATGGTGTAAGTCGGACCCGACCTGCGTATTTCTACATCGCTAACCCAGACCTTGGAACGCAGAATCACCGGAAGATCCTTTACAGCCAACTCGGCCATCGCTAGCCGATCTTGGGCTGAGGCGATTGGTGCACTATCTCGCAGCCAAGGTTGGCCAGCTGGAACAACAATTAATTCATCCACAATATCGCGGGCAAATAGTTGTTCAATCAGATGAAGGTGACCTTGGTGAATTGGGTCAAAAGTCCCGCCAAAGATTGCTACTCGCGAAGGACTAGACAATTAATCCCGGTCGAGTCTAAGGACTAAGTAAAGAAGAACTGCCAGAGTTCCGAAGGCGAAAAGACCAAAGAAGATGGGTGGCGCAGGGAGTTTGCGAACTACTTCACCAGCTAATGCGATCATGCGACAAGACTAGCGGAGGCGGCCGTTTATGTGCCAGCCAACAACTTTTTAAAGCCTGCTTCATCAATAATCGGCACGTCCAATTCACTCGCCTTGGCCAACTTAGAACCCGGATCGGTGCCCACCAATAGATAACTTGTCTTTGCCGATACCGAGCTTGATGCCTTGCCACCGTGGGCGGCAATTACTTCGGCAATCTCATCACGAGTAAAAGATTCCAGACCACCTGTTACGACGAAGGTCAAGCCCGCCAGAGTCTGGGCAGATTCGGCGACTTTCTGGTTCACCATATTGACGCCAGCCTTGCCCCACTTTTCAATTATCGCGCGATGCCAATCTTGTCCAAACCACTCAATGATTGATTCTGCAATTGTGGAACCGACGCCTGGAACTTCGGCGAGTAGATCGGGGGAAGCATCTTTAATTGCGGCCATACTTCCAAAAACGGTGACAAGTGCTTGCGCCGCGGTCGGACCGACATGGCGAATGGAAAGAGCAACAAGAACGCGCCAGAGCGGTCGACCCTTTGCTTCTTCGAGTGCGGCCAGAAGTTTGCTGGCGTTTGCGCCAGGCGATCCATCTTTTTTACGGAAGAAATCGGACTTCGACAGTTTCTCGGCAGTTAGCGCGAAGAGATCTGATTCATCGGCGATGATCTGATCGATCAGCAGAGCCTGCGCCGCCTCATAACCAAGGACATCAATATCCAGTGCCGAACGAGAGCCGATGTAGAAAATTCGCTCACGCAACTGCGCGGGACAAAATTGGCTATTGGGACAGCGAATATCAATATCGCCATCGGATAGGGCGCGCAGTTCGCTGCCACATTCGGGACAGTTGGTCGGCATAACAAAGGGCTTCTCTCCGCCGGTGCGTCGCTCGATCACCGGCCCTAATACTTCGGGGATGACATCCCCTGCTTTCCTAATAACAATCCAGTCGCCGATAAGAATTGCCTTGCGCTCTACTTCTTGGGCGTTGTGAAGGGTGGCGTTGGTAACCACCGAGCCAGCAACTTTGACCGGAGTCATAAATGCAAATGGGGTAACGCGCCCCGTGCGCCCAACGCTGACCTTGATGTCTAGCAGTTGAGTGACAACTTCTTCTGGCGGGTACTTGTAAGCGATGGCCCATTTGGGAGCGCGCGATGTAAATCCCAGGACCTGTTGTTGATCAAAGAGATTAACTTTAACAACTACGCCATCAATTTCATGTTCAAGATCGTGCCGATGCGTGCCGTATTCAGATATAAAAGCTGAGACTTCTGACTTCTGCGCGAATACCCGGTAGCGATCACTAACGGGTAAGCCCCATTTTTTCAAGGTTTCATAGGCGTCACTCTGTGAAATAAAGGCGGCGCCTTCCAAGGCACCAACCCCGTGGACAACAACCCGGAGTGGACGCTCTGCCGTGACGCGCGGATCCTTCTGCCGCAGCGACCCGGCTGCGGTATTTCGCGGGTTGGCAAAGAGAGCCTTCCCAGATTCTTCCAACGCTGCGTTGAGCTCGGCGAAAGCGGCGAGAGGGAAAAAGACTTCTCCCCGGACTTCCATCACGGTAGGCAGATTCTT
Source organism: Candidatus Nanopelagicales bacterium (assembly GCA_038244965.1). GTDB lineage: Bacteria > Actinomycetota > Actinomycetes > Nanopelagicales > Nanopelagicaceae > QYPT01. Next base: position 2,866 of record JBBRSY010000031.1, read on the forward strand.
ACCGATTAATCTGTGCGGCAAATTCTTAATGGTCTTCACATTAAGGGTGACATCCTCACCCGTGATTCCATTGCCTCTCGTTAGTGCTCGCGTAAGAATGCCATCTAAGTAGAGCAAATTGATGGCCAATCCATCCACCTTCAATTCACAGAGCCATTGCGAGATCGGAGCAGTCTTATCCACGCGATCAAACCATGCTTCTAGTTCTGCGAAGTCAAAAACATTATCTAGGCTCATCATTTTTTCGCGATGGTCGAATTGCTCGAAGTGCGTTGCAAACCCTCCGCCAATAGCCTGCGTTGGCGAATCCACTTCTCTAAGCTCGGGGAATTTTGTCTCTAGTGCTGTGAGCTCTTTAAGAAGAGTGTCGAATTCGGCATCTGTGATGATGGGCTTATCTGACACGTAATAACGAAATTGATGGTCGCGGATCTGCTCACTCAATTCTGCAATTCGATGACGTGCTTGCGTTGTCACTGCTGGGTCTGCCAAATTGTCGCCGATCCCACCACGCGATCATCATCATAAATAGCCATCTGTTGGCCAGTGGCTAGCCCAAAAAGTGGCTCATCAAGTTCGGCGATTAGTACATCGTTATCGAAATAATAAGTGCAAGCCAGTGGCCGGCCATGAGCGCGGATTTGTACGAAACCGCGATTTTTCTCGGGCCCGATGGCCGGTCCGCACCAGACGGTTTTTTCACCGATCATTCGAGTCACTGCAAGATCTTCGCGCGGACCAACGACAACGGTATTTGTTAGCGGTTCGACTTTGAGGACAAAGCGTGGTGAACCGTCAATCGTTGGAACAGAGAGCCCTAATCCCTTGCGCTGGCCGATCGTGTAGGTATAGGCGCCGTTATGTTCGCCTATCTGAGCGCCATCTTGATCAACGATCGGACCAACTTTGCTGCCCAGACGCTGATGAAGCCAGCCCGCATTGTCGCCCGATGGCACAAAGCAGATGTCATGGCTATCTGGTTTGTTGGCAACATATAGACCGCGCGCCTTTGCCTCTTTCCGCACATCAACTTTTGTGGTATCCCCCAATGGGAAAATCGCGCCCGCAATTTGCTCGATGGTAAGAACCGAGAGGACGTAAGACTGGTCCTTAGACTCATCAACAGCGCGGTGCAATGTCTTACCGGCAGGACCTTCCCGAGTAATTGCGTAGTGGCCTGTTACTACTCCGTCGAAACCCATCGCGCGCGCGCGATCCAAGACTGCCGCAAACTTGATCTTCTCATTGCATCGCAGGCACGGGTTGGGCGTGCGACCTGCGGCATACTCGGCGATGAAATTTTCAACCACGCCTTCATGGAATTCCTCGGCCATATCCCAGATATAGAAAGGAATACCGATCACATCAGCGGCACGGCGCGCATCATGGGAATCCTCAATTGTGCAGCAACCGCGCGCTCCTGATCGGTATTTCTGAGGGTTGGATGAAAGCGCTAGATGAACGCCGATGACTTCATGACCAGATTCATGTGCGCGGGCCGCCGCAACCGCCGAATCAACCCCGCCGCTCATCGCTGCAATCAGTTTCATCGTAGGTTGGCCATTCGGGCTCGCTCAATTACGGAAGGCAGAGCGCGCAGTACTTGCTCGACATCAAGGGAGGTGGAGGTCGCACCGAGTGAGAATCGGATACTCGAACGGGCCGTAATATCGGTATGTCCCATCGCCAGAAGAACATGGCTTGGTCGTTGCACACCGGCACTACACGCGGACCCGGTCGAACAAGCAATACCTTCGCCATCCAGCAATAACATCAAGGTATCGCTCTCGGTTCCCGGAAAAGTCGCATTGATAATCCCGGGCACTCGCTCGGCCGTTTCACCATTTATATAGGCGCCGGGAACTTTCGCTAATAATCCCTGCACCAATTGATTGCGTAGTCCGGCAACTCGTTCGTTTCGCTCAGAAAAGGTCTGGACCGATTCCTTCACGGCTGCGGCAAAAGCCAGAATTGACGGCGTATTAAAGGTGCCACTACGAATATCGCGCTCTTGACCGCCCCCGTGAAGCAGGGCCGGGATATCAAAACCTTTTCGAAGTACCAGCGCCCCTACCCCGATTGGTCCGCCCAGTTTGTGGGCGCTCACACTCATGGCGGTCAATCCAAGTTGCTTAAACGAGAGCGGGATTTTTCCAAAACTTTGCACTGCATCGCTGTGAACCGGAATTGTCCCGGCCAACTCGGTGACTTTGCCGATCGGCTGAACGACGCCGGTTTCATTATTAGAACTCATAATGGAAATCACCGCGATTTCATCACCACGCCTGGAGATCAAATCTTCAATTTCAGCAAGATCAATAATTCCGTTGCTATCCACACCAATTTCAATGACTTCTGCACCTTCATGAAGTGCCAGCCAATGGGCTGGATCCAAGACTGCGTGGTGTTCAATTGAAGATATGACGACGACGTTGCGACCAACTGCCTGGCCCTTCCAGAAGAGCCCTTTGATCGCGGTATTGTTTGCCTCAGTACCGCTGGCCGTAAAAATAATTTCACTGGAGTGGCAATCAAGTGCGGTCGCGATCTCTTCGCGCGCTCCTTCCAGATCCTTGCGCACGTCGCGGCCATATGAATGCAGACTCGAAGGATTGCCCACCTTGGTCAAATGCTGCGTCATGACCGCAACAGCCACATCGGCCATGGGCGTCGTGGCAGCATGATCTAAATAGACGGGCATGTGCCCAAGTCTAGGACTTACGCGCTTTAACGCCTTCGCTAGCCTGCGGCAATACCGCGAAGAGATCGCCCACTACGCCAAAATCAGCCAATTCGAAGATTGGAGCATCGGGATCTTTGTTAATAACAACAACCGTCTTGCTAGTCTGCATCCCGGCTCGATGTTGAATCGCCCCGGAGATGCCGCAAGCCACATAAAGCTGCGGACTCACTGTTTTGCCGGTCTGCCCGACTTGGTGCGAATGTGGATACCAGCCCGCATCAGTTGCAGCGCGCGAGGCTCCGACCGCGGCCCCGAGTAGGTCGGCAAAAGTTTCTACGGCAGAGAAATCACCATTTGTGCCGCGCCCGCCAGAGACAATGATTTGGGCTTCGGTAAGTTCGGGGCGACCTTCGGCGAGCGGTGGTTGGCTAGATACAACCTCAGCGAGTTTTGCTGAATCTGAAATCGTTATGTTCGCAGTGATTATCTCTGGCGATCCAACAGCAGCATCGGGCGAGAAAGAGTTCGGTCGAAGCGTAATGATCGCGCATCCATGCGTAACCCGAGAATGAACGGTGGAAGATCCGCCGAATATTACCTGAGTAGCAACGAGATCACTAGATACATCAACGGCATCGGTAATCAATCCAGAATTCGTCAGAATAGCGACACATCCTGCTACTTCTTTTCCAAATGCACTAGAAGTAATGAGAAGCGCAGATGGCTTGTGTTCGTTTACGACGTGTGCAATCGCCTGCGCAGAGGCAGCGACACCAAAGTGTGCAAAGTCTGCACTCTCGATGACAATAACTTTTGATATTGAACCAAAGGTGATCTGTGATGCCAATGCCGAGCCGCTACCAGGTGGCGCAAGGACAATCGCAGTTACATTGCCGATGCCTGCGCCACACGTAGCAAGTTCTGCAGTTGTCTTGGCGATCTTTTCGCCCACAAATTGCGCAAGGATGAATACTTCGCTCATATCAATTTCTTCTCCACTAAGAAATCCACGAGTGCCTTGCCACCGTTACCATCATCAACAATCTTAATTCCAGCCGCCTTTGGCGGGCGCGGCGTCGCGTCATCCACAACGCTCCATGCTCCGGCTGTGCCAACTAGTGATGGTTCAATTCCAAGAGAAGCCAAATTCTTAATTTCCACCGGCTTCTTCTTTGCCGCCATAATCCCTTTGAAAGAGGGGTAGCGCGGCTCGTTGATTTTTTCCACCACACTTATAACGGCCGGAAATTGCGCTTTCATCGTGTCGATGCCTGCCTCAGTTACCCGCGTAATGGTTGCGGTCTTGGTGGCTGCATCAACAACTACGGACCCTGCGAAAGTTAGTTGTGCCCAGGTCAGACGTTGCGCAATCATCGCAGGCACCACACTCATCCGTGCATCCGTGGATTCGGTCCCGCAGAAAACTAGGTCAAAATTTCCCTCTTCGATTACCTTGGCTAAGACTTTGGATGTTGCTAGCGCGTCCGAGCCAGCAAGGGCGGGATCAGTAACAATAATCGCAGCGTCTGCTCCCATTGAGAGCGCTTTGCGGACCGCATCCGCTGTGCGCTCTGGTCCCATGGAAATCACGGTGACACTGTTAGCGCCCGCCTCCCCGTTGCCCCCATGCGCTTCAACGATACGAAGTGCCTCTTCGATTGCATATTCGTCGAGATCATTAAGAACGGCATCCACACCTTGACGATCGAGTACGCCACCCATCATTTTCTTTTCAGCCCACGAATCAGGCACCTGCTTAACACATACCGCAATCTTCATGGGGCGATGCTACTGGTCGGTAGGATGAGAGACAATAAAATGCTTTGTGATCTAAATGAAGTTCCATTATCTGAGAAGCAAATGAGGAGAGGAGGCGTCGTGTTACCTGCAGATCCACGGTTTCTCGGCGCAGCGCTGACACATGATGGAGCAAACTTCGCACTCTGGGCGCAGGCTGCCGATGCCGTCGAACTCTGTCTCTTTAATGAAATCAATGGAAAATTGGTTGAGACCCGTTTTGCATTAGCGCACCGCACTGGACCTATTTGGCATGGATATCTTGCCGGAGTTCGCGCAGGCCAGAGATATGGCTACCGCGTTTATGGGCCGTGGAATCCAAAACGGGGTCTGCGATTTAACGCAGCAAAACTCTTGATTGATCCGTACGCTCATCAACTCGACGGTGATGTTCAGTATGTTCCAGAAATCTACAGCTACATCAGCACGGATGGACTGGGAAATGGTGACTTAGATGTTCGCGACGATCGGGATAGTGCAGGAAAAATTCCGTACTCGGTTGTCACCCACAATGTGCGACGACATATTGATCGACTCAATACTCCGTGGGCGAAAACAATTATTTATGAGGCACATGTCCAAGGGCTCACAGCCCTCAATCCTGAAATTGATCTCAAGGAACGAGGAAGTTACCGAGCTCTCGGTCATCCAAGCACGATAGCCCACTTGAAAAAAATCGGCGTAACTGCTCTGGAACTAATGCCGATCCACCACGCGATGACTGAACCCGCAGTGTGGCATCGAAATAGACGCAACTACTGGAATTACAATCCCATTGCATTTTCAGCCCCTCATGCCGCCTACGCGGCCAGTGCAGATCCGGTTGTTGAACTTCAGTGGGCAGTAGATAGATTGCATGAGGCCGGAATAGAGGTCATATTGGATGTCGTTTTCAACCACACGGGCGAAGGCGGCATCGGTGGACCTACCCTTTCATTCCGCGGCATAGACAATAAAACTTGGTATCGCCACCAAAGCGATGCTGAGTTCATTGATGTAACCGGATGTGGAAATACGGTAAATGCAAGCGCCCCCCCAATCGCCCGACATATCATCGATTCCCTGCGCTGGTGGAGTGATGTGGTCGGGGTCGATGGGTTTCGTTTCGACTTGGCCACCGCGCTTTATCCAGATCACTCGGCCGAGGACGCTTCGCTGTTCACTGCGATTGCCACCGACCCAGTGCTGAGGGATCTCAAACTGATTTCTGAACCTTGGGATGTCACACGCTACAACTTGGGCGATTTTGCCTACCCTTGGCGAGAATGGAACGACCATTACCGAGATTCAGTTCGCCAGTTCTGGTTGGGTGATTTGGCGCGAGGATTCGGGGAAGGTGTGGCCGATATTGCCTCACGCATAAGCGGGTCGAGCGACATCTTTTATTTTCGCGGCCCGACCTCCTCCATAAATTTTATAACGGCACATGATGGTTTCACGCTTAATGATCTTGTTTCGTATCAAGAAAAACACAATGAAGCCAACGGCGAGGAGAACCGTGACGGCAGCTCTGGCAATAGATCATGGAATGCGGGAGTTGAAGGACCAACAAATGATCCTGCGATTGCCAATATTAGGAAAAGTCTTAAGAAATCCATGCTTGCTACTCTAATTCTTTCTACCGGTGTTCCCATGTTGTCAATGGGAGACGAAGTCAGTCGCTCCCAAGGGGGTTCAAACAACGGCTACACCCAGCCCCTAGATGGTCCAGATGATTTGGGCGTTAACCTTAAGTGGCAATTGGATGTCGATGAGAAAGACCTACTCGATTCGGTTGCAGAACTTACAAGCATTCGCACTTCTTATCTCGCAGAAATCTCTTCCGAATTTTTCTCAGGTGCATTAGATCTGGCTACGAAAAGAAAAGATCTGGCTTGGTTTAGTCTGGGTGGCCGCGAGATGACCGATTCGCACTGGCATGACGGTGACAAACGAAGCATTACCGTTTTTATCGAGGCCAGCTTCAACAGGGGTCTGCTTCTCTTACTCAATTCATCCCAAGAAGAGACAGTCTTTACCCTGCCAGATGCAACATGGGGAAAGACATATCGGTGCATTTTCGACGCAGCTCACGAGACTTCCACTTATGAGCCGGTCATAGAAGCACCCTCGGCAAAAATTAAAGTGGCTCCCCATTGCGTACAAGTTTGGCTAGTTTCAGGCTCCGCATTCTTCTAAACTGCGCTCATACTCGTTAGTAACGCGGATATCCATCTAAAATCTAGCCCGTGCTTGCAATCATCGCCCCCGGGCAAGGTTCACAAACCCCGGGCTTTCTGAGTCCCTGGTTGGAAGACCAACGACTGCGCGACCTGCTTGGGCAATGGTCTGATGCAATCGGACTAGACCTAATTTCGCTCGGAACCACAGCCGACGCCGAAGAGATTCGCGCGACCGAAAATGCCCAACCACTCATTGTTGGAGCTGGGCTAATTGCGATGAAGGCGATTGGCAGCGTAGAAGTTTCGGTTACCGCTGGCCACTCGGTCGGGGAGATAACGGCTGCCACCATTGCCGGTGTTCTCGATAATCATGATGCCCTGACCTTTGTGCGCGAGCGCGGACGAGCCATGGCACTTGCTGCGGCACAATCACCCACGGGAATGTCGGCGGTACTTGGGGGTGTACGAGAGAATGTATTAGCCGTATTGGCATCCCATGGATTAATTCCAGCCAACGACAACGGAGCAGGCCAAATTGTTGCCGCCGGTGATCTTGACGCGCTGGCCCGACTGAGCCAGAACCCTCCCACAGGTGCTCGTGTTCGAGCCCTTGCGGTGGCGGGTGCCTTTCATACGCCCGTGATGCAACCAGCGGTTGGGCACTTGCGCGAATTTGCAACACGTCTTTCCGTCCATGATCCGAAAATAGCCATCCTTTCGAACAGAGACGGCGAGATAGTGTCATCGGGGCGCGCGGTCCTTGATCGCATGGTCAATCAAATCGCCAATCCCGTCCGGTGGGACCTATGCATGCAGACTTTGGACGATCTGGGTGTCACCGCGGTGCTCGAGTTGCCTCCTGCGGGCACTCTCGTAGGATTAATCAAACGAGCACTCCCGAACGTCGAAACACTCGCCCTGAAAACGCCAACTGATCTTGATGCCGCAAAGGATCTCATTGCACGACATAGCGAAAGTGCGGGAATACAGTGATCAATGTACGAACCGGAACCAACAGCCGCATCCTTAGCGTGGGCGCTTACCAACCCTCACGCATCGTCGCTAATTCCGAAATCATCGAAAAAATCGAATCAACTGATGAGTGGATCAGACAGCGCACCGGAATTGAAACTCGTCGCTTCGCCGCCGCAGATGAAAGTGTTCTTGACATGGCAGAAGCGGCTTGCAGACAGGCCCTTGATCGAGCCAAAATCTCGATGGATCAGATAGATACGGTCATCTTGGCAACGATCACCTATCCCTATCAGGCCCCAAGTGCTGCAACGGCCTTGATTGCGCGCCTGGGAAATCCAAAAGCTGCGGCCTTTGACATCAATGCTGCTTGCGCTGGCTTTTGTTACGGGGTTGGGATGGCCAAAGATTTCATTCGATCCGGCTCGTCCACACATGTTCTTGTCGTAGGAGTGGAGAAACTCTCTGACTTCACTGACCCATACGATCGCGCGACCGCATTCATCTTTGCCGATGGAGCAGGCGCGGTAGTCATAGGTCCATCCGTTGATCCCGGGATTGGTCCAACTATCTGGGGGTCGGACGCGGATTCGCGCGAAGCAATTGTGATGGAGCCATCGTGGAACGTCTTTCGAGATGGTGCACCAGAGGGCATCTGGCCTAATATTTCCCAACAAGGCCAGACCGTATTTCGGTGGGCGGTCTTCTCTATGAGTAAGGCAGGCCTGCGCGCCCTTGATGCCGCTGGGGTCTCCCCCGACCAACTTGATGCATTTATCCCGCATCAGGCCAACGTTCGAATTATCGAATCCATGGCTCGAGAGATGAAATTGCCGGAAAAAGTCATTATTGCCAGAGATATTCGGACCTCAGGCAATACATCGGCGGCATCCGTGCCGATCGCGATGAGCGCATTGCTGGCAGAGCACCCGCAATTGCACGGCGGATTAGCCTTACTCATTGGTTATGGCGCAGGATTGGTCTATGCAGGACAGGTAGTCCAACTACCTCCGAAGCCCTAAGCCAACAATCACATGACATCAACCAATAGACAACCAATAGACAACTAAGAGAAATAGGTACAGGAAATATGGCACTGTCACAAGCAGAAGTACTCGTAGGCATCAAAGAGATCGTAGAAGAGGTCGCAGGTATCCCTGCGGCATCAATTGAGATGGATAAGAACTTCACGGACGATCTCGATGTCGACTCATTGAGTATGGTGGAAGTTGTAGTCGCGGCAGAAGAACGCTTTGGCGTGAAGATTCCAGATGATCAGGTCTCCGAACTGGCAACAGTTGGCGATGCCGTCAATTTCATCGTGAAGGTTTCCGCTTAAGGATGTCTCATCGTCGCGTCGTAGTAACCGGTCTTGGTGCAACCACCCCCCTGGGTGGCGATGTCGCGACTTCATGGGCGGCATTACTTGCCGGAACCAGTGGAGTGCGCTCGCTTACAGAGGAATGGGCATCAACTCTTCCCGTAACTATTGCAGCGCGCGTTCTGGTGGAACCAAGTGAGGTCATGGAACGCGTTGAAATGCGTCGCTTGGATCGCTCAGAACAATTTGCGCTGATCGCGGCGCGTGAGGCGTGGCAGGACGCGGGCGCACCTGATGTAGATCTAGAACGGCTGGGGGTCGTCATTGCTTCGGGAATCGGCGGCGTAATCACCATGCTAGATCAGTACGACATATTGAAGGAGAAAGGCGCCAGATTTGTCAGCCCACACACCGTGCCGATGCTCATGCCCAATGGTCCGGCTGCAAATGTCGGACTTGAACTTAAGGCGCGCGCGGGAGTGCATACACCAGTAAGCGCCTGCGCATCAGGGGCCGAAGCAGTCGGGTATGCCATGGAGATGATCCGTACCAACCGTGCAGAAATTATTGTGGCCGGTGGAGTAGAAGCCGCTGTACATGTTCTGCCCATGGCCGCGTTCGCTGCGATGAAGGCGCTCTCCACTCGCAACGACGACCCCGCGCGTGCCTCTCGTCCCTACGATAAAGATCGCGATGGCTTCGTGCTGGGTGAGGGTGGCGGAATGCTGGTACTGGAAGAACTCGAGCACGCTAAAGCTCGGGGCGCGCGAATCTATGCCGAGCTAGCTGGACAAGGACTCACCTCGGATGGCTATCACATCGCAGCGCCAGACCCGGATGGCAGTGGCGTGCAGCGAGCTATCGCATTTGCGCTTCGAGATGCTGGCTTAACCACGCGCGACATCGTGCATTTGAACGCGCATGCAACATCGACTCCCGTCGGTGATGTGGCAGAAGCGCGTGCCCTTGGATTAGCCCTCGGATCAGACATAGGTCAAGTCGCAGTTTCTGCCACAAAATCGATGACTGGCCATCTACTCGGTGGCGCAGGCGCCATCGAATCGGTATTTATTGTGAAAGCACTACAGGACCGCCTGGCTCCGCCCACAATCAACATTGAGAACATGGATCCAGAAGTGACTATTAATGTAGTTCGCGACAAACCACGGGCACTGCCAACGGGAGATATTGCTGCACTCAACGATTCCTTTGGTTTTGGCGGACATAACGTCGTCCTTGCTTTCCGCTCATACTAGGAGCCAACTCAGAATATGAGTAAAGAATTAGATCCACGAGATCCGCAATTGCGCATGTCACGTTTGGTTGATGCAGAATCACTCACTCTCATCACTCCCCGCGATAAATCTGGAATGCTCGCGGCTACCGCAACGATCGGTGGCAATTCTGTAATTATTTTCGCCTCCGATGCAACTATTCAAGGCGGCGCCCTTGGACCAGAAGGTGCGCGCGTGATTGTTGCCGCATATAACGCAGCACTAGCGGCTCGAATTCCCATTATTGGAATATGGCATTCTGGTGGCGCCCGTCTGCGCGACGGAGTTCTGTCCCTGAATGCCTTTGGTGAGGTATTTCAATCCATAATTACCGCCAGTGGAAAGATTCCGCAGTTATCGCTAGTACTGGGACCAACCGCCGGCGGTGGGGCATACGGACCAGCACTTACCGATGTCGTCGTGCTGGCGCCGGAAGGTCGCATTTTTGTGACAGGCCCGGACGTAGTCAAAAGCGTTACTGGTGAAAATATAGATATGGCAAAACTCGGCGGACCCGAAGCACATCGGCGAAATAGCGGCGTTGCCCATGTCATTGCACATACAGAGGAAGAAGCCTTTGCAGAAATTCGAGATCTGGCAACTTTATTTGCAGACCAAGGCGCCGTGGATCTTCCGCTGGCCGATTTGGATTTGGCGCCGTTTGTCCCTCCTGCCAACAAACGAACCTACGATGTTCATCCCTTAGTTCATGCCTTGTTTGATGCAGACCGTGAACAACTTGAGCTCCTTCCGATGTGGGCGCCCAACATTGTTACGTCCCTTGGTCGGATCGGCGGGCGAACCGTGGGCATTGTTGCCAATAACCCCGGCCATTTAGGCGCCGCCCTTGACTCATCTGCCGCGGAAAAGGCGGCCCGCTTTGTTCGCACCTGTGATTCATTTGGAATTCCACTCGTAGTTGTCGTTGACGTGCCGGGATTCCTACCCGGAGCCGGACAGGAGTGGGAGGGCGCGGTTCGCAGAGGCGCAAAGTTACTTCATGCATTTGGTGAGGCTGTGGTTCCGCGAATAACGCTGATCACGCGCAAGGCGTACGGAGGGGCATATGTAGCAATGAACTCCAGGTCACTGGGAGCAACAAAAGTCTTTGCTTGGCCCGATGCTGAAGTCTCAGTCATGGGCGCCGTCGCAGCAGTGCGCGTCTTACATCGCCGCCTTTTGGCAGATCTGCCGGAGGAGCAGCGCGAACTGATGGAACTAGAACTTGCCGCCGAACATGATCAGATTTCCGGTGGAGTCGCTACCGCAGTCGAAATTGGCGTCGTCGATGAAATAATCGAACCGACAAAAACGCGTCAAATGATTGCCCGCGCGATTAAAAATGCGCCACAGCACCGCGGCATTCATAGCAACATTCCACTATAAAAAACTTTACTGCTTAGTTTTGAAGGTCACCGATACTGTCGCGGTTACTGTTTTAGCAATAGTTGTTGTGTCGTAAGCGCCCGAATCTGTATTTGTATTTGAATCAGGAGTCGTCACCTGAAATGGTCCGCTGCGGACACTAAGAACAGCGCCAATTGTCCCGCCGACTGCCTTGGTGAGGGCAATCGCGCGAACTTGGGCATCCTTCATTGCATCCTGTAGTAATTGCGGACGCAAGGCTGGAAGAGTGGATATGTAGTACTGCGGACCGTAGTTGTTGACGTTAATACCAGTTTGCAAAAGCGAACCAATTCCTTGACTCAATTTTGCTACGAGATTGATGTCTTTGGATCTAACTGTGACGTCACGACTTGCGTTGTAAGAAAGGATTCGCCCGGTCGGATTTCCATTGATGTACTCGGCATTGGAATAAGTGGAGACTGCCCCAAGTTGTATCGCGCCACTAGGAATTCCACCTGTTGTCAGGTACTCGGTCAACGCCAGAACACTGGAACCCACTCTGGTAACCGCATTGGCCACTTTGGGAGAATTCTCTTGAACTGAAAGGGTCCATACGACATTGTCGGCAGTGGCCGAGACCTTTGCCGATCCCGTGACCGTAATCCCATCTGTAGTGCGAGCGGCAAAACCTGAACCGACTTTCATCAGTCCACCGCCAAGTGCAACGGCCAGAATTACTGCGGCCACGATTATGGTCACTGCGTTGCGTCGTTCGATAGTAATAATTGGACTTTCTTTTGTGTCGCTCATAATTTAGACGCTATCACACCAGATAATCACATCAGATGGCTTGGCTATGTGAGATTGCCTCCAATTCGACCCGACGGAATTGTTCGAGTTCCAATTCCCAAGCAGTCCCGAGCGAGCGCCCTATTGATTCGCGCAGTTCATCATCGCCCAACGTCAATGCACTGGTAACTTGATTCTCAGTCAACATAACCGACCCGGTTGCATCTAAAACCGCTCGATGTATCCCAAGTTCTGGAGTGAATCGATAAAGAACGCTGCCCTCAGGTTCCTCTTGCCGGATTTCAAAGCGCAAGTAATGCCAACCTCGCAGCGCGCTGGCAAGTTCGGCACCCGCGCCGTTGCGATCGCGCCATGGGTAGCTTGTGCGATAGGTACCGGCCAGAAGAGGTTGCGGCGTCCACATGAGAAGTACCGATCGGCCCAGAATATTGGCAACCGCCCATTGGATGTGTCTGGTGAGGGCAGAAGGCGCTGAATAAATGGCGAGATAACCCCTCGAAAAGGGTTCGGGGCGCGTCGAAGGCGTCGCCTTTGCGGAATCGTCGTACATATCTCTCCTCGTTAGCTGTTGGTGCGACCTTCCCCAGCCCACCTGCGTACGAGTAGATGTCTAGTTTTACCGCATTTCGGTACCTTTGCGCTAGTCCCTCTTTTAGGTAATGGGGCCGCTTCCTAGTACGCTTAACTCCAGTCGGACGCTTAATCAGTACCCGTTTCATGTTTAGCATAATCGGTATCGCTGGAGCAAGAGGAAGACCGTGATTCGAGGATTTCTCGAAACACCCACATATCGAAGGAAATAAATACATGGCAACAGGCACAGTTAAGTGGTTCAACTCTGAAAAGGGTTTCGGTTTCATT
>JBBRSY010000032.1:0-16003 GCA_038244965.1 Candidatus Nanopelagicales bacterium
ACGGTGCACTCGGTACCCCGCCTTGTACAGGGGCAAGCCATGATCCTCGGTGTTGGCTCTCTTGATTACCCCGCGGAATTTCAGGGATCTAGCGCAGAAACGTTGGCACGACTTGCCGTTAGCAAAGTAGTAACCCTTACCAGCACCTATGACCACCGCATCATCCAGGGTGCCCAGTCAGGTGACTTCCTTCGACGCATCCATGAGTATTTACTCGGCGCCGACAAATTTTATGACGAGATTTTCGCCGCCCTACGTATCCCATACGAGCCGATCCGTTGGGTTGCCGATATCGAGTTTGCGCGCGATGAAGAGATAAACAAGACTGCCCGCGTCCAGCAATTGATCCATGCTTACCGCACTTATGGCCACCTTATGGCAGATATTGATCCGCTGGAATACAAACAACGCTCACATCCAGACCTTGATGTCGTCACCCACGGATTGACACTCTGGGACTTGGATCGTGAGTTCGCAACGGGCGGCTTCGGCGGGAAGAGTCTCATGACGCTCCGCAAGATTTTGGGAATTCTGCGCGACTCGTACTGTCGCCAAGTTGGCGTGGAGTATATGTACATCGAAGATCCGGCGGAGCGCTATTGGATTCAAGAACGGGTCGAACTCGGCGCACCGAAACTTCCCCGCGAAGAGCAACTTCGCATCCTTCGCAAACTCAACGGAGCCGAAGCATTCGAATCTTTTCTGCAGACAAAGTATGTCGGTCAAAAGCGCTTCTCGCTCGAAGGAGGCGAGACCGTCATTCCCCTTCTTGATGCGATTATTTCCGCTGCTGCTGAGGCCGAACTTGATGAAGTGTGCGTTGGAATGCCCCACCGCGGTCGTCTCAATGTGCTTGCCAACATTGCAGGAAAGTCCTACGGCCAAATCTTTCAAGAATTTGAGGGTCACTACACGAAAAACGCAGTGCACGGCACCGGAGATGTGAAATACCACCTCGGTACGGAAGGCGTATTTACGGCCGAATCTGGGGCAAAAACCAAGATTTATCTGGCAGCCAACCCTTCACATCTTGAGGCAGTCAACCCGGTGCTCGAAGGCGTAGTCCGAGCAAAACAAGACAGACTTAACGTTAAAGGCACTTTCTCGGTACTTCCCATCCTGATCCATGGTGATGCGGCATTCGCGGGGCAAGGCGTAGTCGCCGAAACATTAAGTCTTTCGCAACTGCGCGGCTACCGCACCGGCGGCACAATCCACGTCGTTATCAACAATCAGATTGGTTTCACTACCTCTCCTGAAATGTCACGCTCTTCCACCTACGCCACCGATGTGGCTAAAGGAATTCAAGCTCCAATATTTCATGTCAATGGTGATGACCCGGAAGCTTGCGTGCGAGTGGCGCGCATTGCCTTTGACTACCGTCAGAATTTCAACAAGGACATCGTTATCGACATGCTCTGCTACCGCCGGCGCGGACACAATGAAGGTGACGAGCCGAGCTTTACTCAACCTCTCATGTACAAACTCATCGATGCCAAGCGCTCTACCCGCACCCTTTATACCGAAGCCCTGGTCGGTCGTGGCGACATCACCGAAGAACAGGCGAGGGAGGTCGCCCAGGACTACCAGGCGCAGATTGAAGCGGTATTCGCTGCGGTACATAACCTCAAGCCCGACACCGACATGACCTTTGCCGCACCAGAGGCGCTTGCCCCGAGTGAAATTGATACAAGTATCGATGAATCAACCGCGCGTGCAATCGCGCAGACACAAGTGACCATTCCTGTCGGTTTTCATGTGCATCCAAAGCTATTGCCGCAATTGAACAAACGCGTTGAAATGCTCAACGACGGAACAATTGACTGGTCCATGGGCGAAGCACTCGCTTTTGGTTCGTTACTTCTCGAAGGCACGCCGATCCGCCTGGCGGGTCAAGATTCACGACGCGGAACTTTTAGCAATCGTCATGCAGTGATCATGGATAAAGAGAATGGCAGCGAATGGACGCCCCTTCGCGGGCTCATCACTGAAGAAAACCAGTTCTTTGTCATCGACTCGCTACTCTCAGAATTTGCAACGATGGGCTTTGAATATGGATACTCCGTTATTCGCAGTGAAGCCCTTGTTATGTGGGAGGGTCAATTCGGCGACTTCAGCAACGGGGCTCAGACCATCATCGATGAATTCATCTCCTCTTCCTTACAGAAATGGGGCGAACGCTCTGGGCTAGTTCTGCTGTTGCCACATGGCTATGAAGGACAAGGGCCAGACCATTCATCTGCACGCATCGAACGATTCCTATCCCTGTGTGCAGAATCCAACATGACGGTAGCGCAACCGTCTTCACCAGCTTCGTACTTCCACCTGTTGCGATGGCATGCTAAAAATCCAACTCCGCGTCCACTGATCATCTTTACTCCAAAATCTATGCTCCGGCTGCGTGCGGCCGCATCGACATTGGCGCAGTTCACACAGGGACATTTCCAGCCGGTGATCACCGATAGCACGGTTACAAATGCCACACGACTCATTTTCTGCTCAGGGCGCGTCTACTACGACTTGATTGCAGAGCGGGCGAAACTGGGCGAAGAGAGCACGGCAATTGTCAGAGTTGAACAGTTCTATCCATTGCCGACAGATGAATTTGCCACGGAGGCCGCGAAGCATCCGCGCGCAAATCTTCTCTGGGTGCAGGATGAGCCCGCAAACCAAGGTGCATGGCCTTTCATAGCGTTGAACACACTCGGGGTTTTCGGCGACCGCACCATACGTCGCGTCTCCCGTCGAGCTACGGCAAGTCCGGCCACCGGAAACCACTATGTGCACGAAGAAGAGGCCAAGGCGCTGATGATCGAAGCGTTCAGTCGCTAATTCGCTACTTAACTAGCTATCCCGGAATCGCGGTCTTCTTGATCCGACTTTGCGAATTCTAAATAAGACACTCGCGACGATTTCAGTTCGACCAACCGGTCCCCATTGGCGCGAATCTGTACTGGCATCGACATTGTCCCCTTCGACCCAGAACCTGCCATCTACTTCTCGCATTACTCTCTTAATAAGAAAAACGCCAGGATAATTCTCTCGCTCTATGAGAACAACTTGACCCTTGCGATACACCCCGCCCCAGAGCACCAATAGCCAGTCACCCGGTGAGTACGTTGGTGCCATTGAAAAGCCCTCCACTGCCACTGTTCCAAGGCCCCGCCTCTTTCCCGATATGTGTTTAGGCGCCATGGGGGGTAGTCTCACATCTAACGAGTTATTGCGCACGATCTAACCAGGCGTGCCCGTACGAGCGACACATTGGAGATATACATGTTCACCCCGAAAATCACTGTTTACGCCCACTGCGATCTGCCTTGCGGAATCTATGATCCCGCCCAAGCCAAGATCGAAGCACAGTCTGTGAAGGCCTGCATGCAGAAATACGCTGCAAGCACTGATACAGATTTCAAGGCTCGCGCCGTTGCGATCAAGGAAGAACGCTCGAATATGGTCAAGGAGCACCTATGGATTCTCTGGACTGACTATTTCAAACCAACTCACTTTGAGGCTTACCCGAATCTTCACGTGTTATTTAATGATGCGACAAAACTTGCTGGCGCCGCTGGGACGAAGGGCACCAACGATGTTGAAGTTGCGGATAAGTTACTCGCGAAGATCGATGAAATCTCGGAGATATTCTGGGCCACCAAAAAGTAATCAGAACAACTCAAATATTCGGCAACACCGTTCTTTACGATCTTAGGAGTCTCTTACAATCCTAGGAGTGACCGACGATAGATTGCGCGGCGGTTCGGGCGAGAAATGAAACTCGCTCGACCACCGCTCTTTTCATGGTCGCGCGCGCAACTAACCGTTCGCCATCATAAATTTCGCATCCAAAAACAATGGTGCGTCCAATAAAATCTGTACAGGTAGCCGTAGCGCGAATCTCCGCCCCGATTCCAACCGCCTCAATGGCTTCGACATCTATTTCTAATAGGCGAGTCGTCTCACCGATTTCTAGAAATTCCGCGATTGCAGTGAGCGCCGCGCTCTCCATAACGTTTACGAAGTGCGACGTGGCAGCAATCGGAAGATCGCCCAGACCCATTGCGACCGCACAATCACCAGGTCGGATCAACATAGAAGAGAAACCGACAGCTCCGGTAATCTCATTCGTGCGACGCATTTCTACTCCTCGGGCGGCAAACGGAATTCTTGCGTACTTTCAATGGTGATTTCGTGATGCTCTATGTTGCCGAACTCATCTACTTGAATTGATATTTCCGTTCTGCGATATTCAGTGACGAAATCAGGCGCCCCCTGCTTCAATACTGCAAGTTGACGGGCAATTTGATCGTGCAATTCTTGTGGAGCGCTTTCATGGCATGAACGGGTCAAGATTTCATGAAGCATGTCGTGCATAAGTCGTTCGTGCGCCATTTCTTCGCGGCAGGGAGAACATTCCTCGAAGTGAACCTCAATTGAATGAATCTGCGAGACCTCGTGAATTTCACCGTCAATGAGAAGGGCAACTGAACTAAGGACTTCGTTGCAAGGAGTCTCGTGCTTGCTTCCACAACTCATGAGCTCACCTCCTTGCCATAACCGCGCTCTTTCGCGTAGTCAGTCAGTAGCAGACGCAATGCCTTTCGCCCCCGGTGTAAGCGAGACATAACGGTGCCAGTTGGGACGCCAGTGATATCGGCTATCTCCTTATACGCAAAGCCCTCAACATCAGCCAGGTAAACGGCAATCCTAAATTCTTCAGATATCTCCTGCAATGCGCGCTTGACATCACTATCGGGCATATTTTCAAGGGCTTGAATCTCCGCGGACTTTCCTTGATCGCTGGTGTGAGAAGCCGACTGCGCCAACTGCCAATCTTCAACTTCTGCGTTTGCCAGCATGGGTTGACGCTGGGCTTTGCGATAAGAATTAATAAAAGTCGTTGTTAAAACTCGATAAAGCCAGGCCTTGAGATTTGTCCCCGGCTCAAATTGATGGAACGAGGTAAACGCTTTGAGGTAGGTGTCCTGAACCAAATCCTTCGCGTCGTGCGGATTCCTCGTGTAACGCAGCGCAGCCGAATACAACTGATCGGTAAAGGCGAGCGCATCGCGCTCGAAACGGAGAGTCCGCTCTTGCGCGCTCTCTTTTACTAACTCTGTGGATGTCATTGTCGGCAAGGTTACCGCTAGAACAGAGTCTGGGGCTCGCCCAGGGTTATTGGCTCAATCAAGGCGGGTCCATTGTGCGCGACCGAATTGACGGAATTGGAGACGGGATACACGCTCAAACCACTATAAAGATCAGAATATTCCATCAGATTTCGCACATTTTCTGCATCTTGCAAGGATGGATTCAGCCAAGATTCCCAGCGATCTTTAGGCAAAATGACCGGCATGCGACTGTGAATCGTGGCCAATTCTCCCACCGAATCACGAGTAATAATCGCGACGCTCTCAATCATTTGGCCATCGGGGGAAATCCATTCGTTCCAGATTCCAGCGAAAGAAAGCGGATGTCTATCCGGGCTGGAAATATAAAAGGGTTGTTTCGGCCGATACGGACCAAGAGCAGTAGCCCATTCGTAGTAACCATCTGCTGGAACCAGGCAACGACGCTTTCGAATGGCATCTCGAAAAGTTGGCTTCTCAAAAATAGATTCGCTGCGCGCATTGATCGCATGGGACTGCGACGTACGAGCACTCGCCAGATCTTTATACCAAGAACCGATGAGACCCCAAGATGCAACACTAAGTTCTCGGTCGAGTGAACTCCCATCGCGAACGATATAGATTTCTTTGGTTGGTGCAATATTCCAACTAGCTGGCAACACGGATGTCGGAACTGTCCCTGTGATTCCATACTCCTCGACAAGAGCGTCTTCCATCTTTGATTGCGCAAATCGTCCGCACATAAGGCTTAGCCTAGAAGAGAACGCTCAAATATTGTGGCGATCAAGTCATCCCGGAGTTCTTCAGCTCCACTCCGATAACGCTTAGGTCATCAGCCCCCGTGTTTTCAAGAGTGTGCTTAGTCCTGGTTTCTGTGAATTGGACTTGGGGAAGAACGAAACCTGGCTGAGCTCGGGTATCCATCACGGTAACTCCATGCTCATCGCGCCGGATGAAGTGGGATCCCGAAAGAACGTATGAAATGGTTGGCCTGACGTGGGTATGCAAGGCTGTAATCTCTCCAGCTCTGATAGTTGTCTCTAGAACGCGCACCACTTCGTTTTCAAAGATTACTTTATGATTTTCAGGGGCGACCAACACCCCATCGAGTTCATCTGGCTCCATTGCTTGGCTCCCCGAAGGCTATTAAACGAGACAACGGATATTAAGGAGTAATGCCACTTGGTGTCTAGATACGAATGACTTGATCCACGCTAAGACCAATGCTCGACTAACTTTGAAAGATAATTAACTGATCAACTCGCACGCGAGCAACGGTAGGCTTGCATTGTGAGCATCGTCGACCCGAAAGTAACGCTCTGGCCCGCACCTTTTCGCGGAAAAGCTGCCGTGCACTCCACCGTGGTAATCCCAGGCTCCAAATCAGTTACTAATCGGGCACTGGTCCTGGCGGCTCTAGCAAATTCACCCTCCATCCTTAGGCGTCCCCTATTTTCCCGCGATACAACTTTGATGAAGAACGGCCTCATTGCTATGGGTACGGTAATCGCTGATGCGTATGAAGACGGCGAGCACCAATGGCGGATCTCGCCACAGACTCTTAGCGGGCCGACTCTGATCGATGTTGGAAATGCCGGAACCGTTATGAGATTTCTTCCACCCGTTGCAGCCCTTGCCAACGGAGCCATTTCATTTGATGGAGATGTGCGATCCCACGAGCGACCACTCGCCCCTGTCATACGCGCCCTCGAAGAATTGGGCGTGCAAATTGAGCACGAAGATCGTTACACGCTTCCTATGGTCGTTAACGGCACAGGCGAATTGCGTGGCGGAGAAATCGATATTGATGCCTCAGCCTCCAGCCAATTTCTCTCCGCACTTTTATTGATCGGCCCGGCAACGCTCAAGGGCATTACCGCACGACACATCGGTCCCACCCTTCCGTCAATGCCTCATATCGAGATGACGGTCGCCATGTTGCAAGACTTCGGCGCAAAAATCGAGATCGATCGGGTTCGCAATATTTGGCGCGTGCACGAGTCTCGCCTGCACGGTCAAGAGCTGGTTATCGAACCAGATCTATCAAATGCCGCGCCATTCTTATCTATTGCAATGGTCTGTGGCGGGAGCATCACCATCGCAGATTGGCCCGAACAGACAACTCAACCAGGTGATCACCTCAGAACGATCCTTGCTCGCATGGGGGCCGAAATTTCGATGAACGCGACCGGGTTGACGATAACCGGAACTGAATCAATCCACGGTATCGACATCGACCTGCACGATGTCGGCGAACTTACTCCGGCGATCGCCGCACTTGCAGCACTTGCAGATTCACCATCCTCCCTAAGAGGCATCGGTCACCTGCGGCTGCATGAAACAGATCGCCTCGCTGCGCTAACTCGCGAGATTAATGCCCTGGGAGGAAATATTCTAGAAGAAGAATCTTCACTCCATATAACCCCGGCCCCACTTCACGGGGGTATCTTTCATACATATGAGGATCACCGACTCGCGACAGCTGGGGCAGTTATTGGATTGGCCGTGCCCGGAGTCGAAGTTGAAAACATTGCCACCACTGCAAAAACTCTGCCAGATTTTCCTGGGCTTTGGTCCAGCCTGATCGAGTAGAGCCATATTTATGGCGCGTATATTTGATGAATCTGATGTGAGGATTCGACCGAGCCGCAGTACCCGACCAAGAAGCAAAGACCGCCCCGCACACTCCGACGCTATCGGCGCTTTAGTAACGACAGTGGATCGCGGAAGAACCACCTGCATCACCGATGAAGGCGTCATCGTCACCGCAATGAAAGCGCGCGAACTCGGTCCAAAATCTGTTGTAGTGGGAGATCGTGTTGGCATTGTTGGCGACACCAGCGGAAGGATCGGGTCATTAGCCCGCATCATCAGCGTGAATGAGCGGAAAAATTCTTTGAGTCGAACCGTCGATGATGTAGCAAAAGTAGAACGAACGATCGTCGCAAACATCGATCAACTCATCATTGTGATAGCGGCGACCAATCCAGAACCAAGGAGAGGTCTAATCGATCGTTTTCTCGTCAGTGCGTTCCACGAGGCAATCACGCCGATCATCCTCGTCACCAAAGTAGATCTCAGTCCTGCACCTAATTTCCTCCATGAATATGAAACATTAAATATCGCGGTATTTACGATCGCTAAAGGCGGAGATCTAACTCCAATCCGGGAAATGCTTCAAGGAAAAACTTCTGTCCTTGTCGGACATTCAGGCGTCGGAAAGTCCACCCTCATTAATGCACTCATTCCGCATGCCCAGCGAGTAATCGGCGAAGTGAACGAAGTTACGGGGCGCGGCCGTCATACATCATCTAGCGCAATCGCGATCCCTCTATCTTCACACTTGAAATCCACCGATGGATGGGTGATCGATACGCCCGGCATCCGCGCCTTTGGTCTGGCTCACATCGATCCCAACCGCATCATCGCTGCATTTCATGACCTAGCTGAAGTGACTGCGAACTGCATGCCAAATTGCTCACACTCTGAGGAAAGTTGTGCACTCACGCAGTGGGCGGCGCCAAACGGAGTGATAAATGCCGAGCGGACCGCCCGGATTCAATCCTTACGGAACTTGCTCGATATCAAGCTGGACTAGGCTATGACACGTGTCCACTCGTACTTTTTCACTAGCAGATGATCTCGCCCTTGCACTGAAGATTGCTAATGCCGCGGATCTGATTACACAATCGCGCTATCAATCCCAAGACTTGGTCATCACCACAAAACCCGACAACACACCGGTTACCGATGCCGACAAGGCAACAGAAATCGCTATCCGGGAAATCCTGACGAAAGAGCGGCCAGATGATGGATTGCTCGGCGAAGAATTTGGCGAGTCCGAGAACTTGGGATCGCGCTACTGGGTCATCGATCCGATCGACGGCACGAAAAACTTTATGCGAGCCGTTCCTACCTGGTCGACCCTTATTGCGCTCATTGAAGATGGAGAAGTCATCGTAGGAGTTGTAAGTGCGCCAGCCCTGACTCGTCGTTGGTATGCCTCAAAAGGGGGTGGTGCCTACGTTGTATTCAACGGTGGCGCCTCCCGAAAAATTTCGGTTTCCAAGGTTTCCCAGATCAAAGATGCATCCGTCACATATTCGGACTTCGTCGGTTTTGGCGAACGACGCGCAGCTTTTATCTCGCTGATCGATCAGAGTTGGCGTTCTCGCGGCTTTGGAGATTTCTGGTCACACATGCTCGTGGCAGAAGGATCAGCTGATATCGCGGTCGAACCAGTTCTCGCCCTGTGGGATATGGCCGCCTTGGACATCATTGTCCGCGAGGCCGGAGGTTCATTTACATCAATCTCAGGTGAGCCTGGACCGCATCACGGAAGCGGGCTCTCTACCAACGCTCTTCTACTTGATCAGGTGGTGAAACATCTCAATGACCCAATCCACTAAAACGACCATAGAAATCGGCGCGCTTAAGACGGCCCTTGAGCCAATCACCCTCAGCCTTGGGGGAATGACGTGTTCCTCATGCGTTGCCACGATTGAAAGAACACTCAACGCAATCCCTGGAGTCAGCGCCACGGTCAACTTTGCTTCAGAGACTGCTCACGTCATGGCGCCGGCAGAGATGGACACAAAAAGATTAATTAGTGCCATTAAATCAGCGGGCTACGCAGCGACCGAGATCGCAGATTCAAGTCAGGTGGCACTTCACAGCAAAAAATCCGCGACAGCTCTCTTCTTCGCAATTATGTTTACTGCCCCAGTTCTTCTTATCTCGATGGTGTCGAGTTGGCATCCAGCCATAGATCGCTGGATCCTGATACAACTAGACCAATTCAATTTTCCCCTTCCTCTTTATTCTCCGACGGCGTGGCTTGTAATCGGACTTAGTGCACCCGTTGTACTCATCATCGCTTGGCCAATTCACCGCGCGGGCATCCGCAATTTCAAACATCCGACAATGGACACGCTAATTACCCTTGGTTCCCTTACCGCCTTTGGTTGGTCCATCTATGCCAATACCACCGGCAATGGCGATGTCTACGCCGAAGTTTCAGCGACGATTGTCACCTTGGTTATTGCTGGAAGATTCCTCGAGTCGCGCGCAAAACGAGCGGCGAGTAGCGCCCTTTCTACCCTGCTAGCTCTGGGCAGCAAAGAGGTCACCGTAATTAGAGACGGTGAATTGGTGCAGATTCCTATCGATCATCTAGATGTCGGCGATCACTTTGTTGCAAAGCCGGGCGAGCGAATTGCCACCGATGGAGTCGTCATCTCTGGCGAGAGCGCCGTGGACAACTCACTTCTGACCGGGGAATCAAAACCGGTTGATGTAAACCCTGGCGTTGCGGTAATCGGTTCCTCCCTTAATAAGAATGGCCGGCTCGAGATCCGCGCGACTCGGGTGGGCGCCGATACCGAACTCGCGCGAATCACCGCGATGGTTGTCAGTGCGCAAGGAACAAAAGCGCCGATTCAACGGCTGGCGGATCGAATAAGTGCGGTATTCGTGCCTGTGGTCACTCTCCTGGCAATAGGGACATTTCTGGGCTGGCATTACTCAGGTCATACACTCACTGATTCGATTTCTTCGGCTATCGCTGTACTTGTCATTGCCTGCCCCTGCGCATTGGGTCTGGCAACCCCCGTCGCACTTCTTGTCGCATCCGGGCGCGGTGCTCAACGAGGAATTGTCATTCGTGAGCCACGCGTGCTCGAGATAGCGCGCAAGATAGATTCAGTCATTCTCGATAAGACTGGCACCCTCACAAATGGAACGATGTCGATGTCAACAATGCTGACTGTCCCAGCTGCAGGCAACGTACTCGGGCCAGATTTTGCCGACCTTCTCAGTGAGGATGTAATTCTCTCCTCTGCACTCTCGATTGAACTGCAGAGCGATCACCCAGTGGCAACGGCAATTGCGAGTGCAATTTCCGCACGCGGAATCAAGCCAACGCCAGTCACGGAGTTCTCCAGTACACCGGGGTCGGGGTCGGCAGGGCGAGTCAAACTCGCTACCCAATCCCCGGTCGTACTCATCGGATCACCTGTGGCCGTTGAACACGCCACGACGCCGTTTCACCAAGAACTTATTCACCAAATATTTCAAGCCCAAGAGAAGGGTCTCACTGTTTCCGTTCTTGCTTGGGATGGTGTGGCACTCGCAATGTTTGCCGTGGGAGATGAAATCAAGGTAGATGCGAAGAAAACCATCGCAGAACTAAAGGAGCATGGCATTGATCCCTGGTTAGTAACCGGGGACAGTTCGCAGGTTGCGATATCAGTGGCGAAAGAAGTGGGCATCGCAGTCGACCATGTCATCGCAGGTGCCTTGCCGCAGGACAAAGTGGAGAAAGTAAAGCAATTACAGAGTGCAGGTCACCGAGTTTTGATGATTGGCGATGGCGTTAACGATGCCGCTGCGCTAGCTAGCGCTGACTTAAGTATCGCAATGGGCACGGGGACCGACACTGCGATCGCAACCGCGGATATCGTCGTGATGCGACGTGATCTCGGCAGTGTTGTTGAAGCCCTAAATCTGTCCTCAAAGACGCTGCGAATTATCCGCGGAAACTTGGCTTGGGCATTCGCCTACAACGTGATCGGGATACCCGTTGCCGCAATGGGAGCGCTCCAGCCAATGTATGCGGCGGGGGCTATGGCTTTTTCTAGCCTCTTTGTCGTGACAAACTCATTGCGAATCAAATAGACCACTAAGAGCTGCGGCGGAAAACTGACCCACAGCAGTCCTGTTACGCTCTTTTCATGGCGAGACGCTCAATTTTCATTACGGGAGCCGCACGAGGCATTGGTGCAATGATTGCTCGCGAATTCGCAGATATGGGTGACCGCGTCGCGATTCACTATGGACAATCGCAAGAACTTGCGAAGGAAGTGCTTGGTTCGTTAAAGGGGTCGGGCCATATCGCAGTTCAAGCCGATTTGCGGAACGCTGACGAAATTAAGCGCTCCGTAGACGAGGCTGCCACAGCGTTTGGCGGCATCGATGTTCTCATTAATAATGCAGGAGCCTTCTTCGCTCATCCAATCGAGACTTCGACATATGAAGAGTGGCAGAAAGCCTGGTCAAATACGCTTGGCATTAACTTGATCGGTGCGGCAAATATGACGTGGTGCGCAATCCAACACATGCCACATAATGGTGATTCGCGCGTCGTCAATGTCGGATCTCGCGGTGCCTTCCGAGGCGAACCCAAGAGCCCCGCATATGGGGCAAGTAAGGCAGCCCTTTCATCTTTTGGCCAGTCAATAGCTCAAGCGTTAGCACCACTTGGAATATCGGTTACAACCCTTGCACCAGGTTTCGTCGATACGGAGATGGCAGCTCAATTGCTAAATGGTCCCGAAGGAGCCGGGATTCGTGCGCAAAGTCCTTTCAATCGCGTCGCCACTGCTCAAGAAGTAGCGAAAGCCGTCCTCTTCCTTGCCTCTCCTGAAGCA
Organism: Candidatus Nanopelagicales bacterium; assembly: GCA_038244965.1. Lineage (GTDB taxonomy): Bacteria > Actinomycetota > Actinomycetes > Nanopelagicales > Nanopelagicaceae > QYPT01. The sequence goes on from JBBRSY010000032.1 coordinate 12,554, forward strand.
CAATGGGCTAGTGGTGCAATTCTCGACTTCAACGGCGCCTCATATTTAAGGATGTAAATTGTGAAATACGACGTTCAAGCAGTTCGCCAACACTTCCCCTCGTTAGACACCGGAATTGCATTCTTCGACGGCCCAGGTGGCAGTCAGGTGCCAGATGTTGTCGGTCAGGTCATGAACGAGGCAATCACGATGGCTATATCGAACCGCGGCACCGTTACCGAGTCGGAACGGAACGCTGATGGATATGTCATCGAATTTCGAACCGCCGTGTCAGATCTGATCGGTTGCGATCCACAAGGTGTCATATACGGAAGAAGTTGGACGCAACTCACTTATGACTTCTCGCGGAATCTTTCAAAGACCTGGAAACCAGGAGATGAAGTTATCGTCTCGCGCTTGGACCACGATTCCAATATTCGACCTTGGATTCAGGCAGCCGAATCCGTTGGGGCGATAATCAAGTGGGCTGAATTCGATCGCACTACCGGGGACCTTCCCACTTCAGCTGTGAAAGATTTACTTAACAATAGAACTCGCTTGGTCGCTGTAACTGGAGCCTCGAACACTCTTGGCACCCGTCCCAATTTGCTAGAGATAGGAGAGGCGGTTCATTCGTCAAAAGCGCTGTTCTATGTTGACGGCGTTCATCTGACTCCGCATGCTCCAATCGACATGAAAGAAATCGGGGCAGACTTCTACGGATTCTCCGCTTACAAGCTCATGGGACCGCATTGTGCGGCCCTGGCCGCGGACCCAGCGCTGCTTGACACGATTCCTAACGACAAGTTATTGCCGTCCACGACCGTTGTCCCAGAGCGTTTCGAATTTGGCACTCTCCCCTACGAAATAATGGCGGGCGTCACAGCCGCCATTGACTTTATTGCAGACTTAGTGCCTTCGGCGGCATCTACCCGCCGCGAACGCATCCTGGCTTCCATGAAGGTGCTCGAAAATTATGAGTCCGAACTCTTTGAATATATGGAGGATTCACTTCTCAACATTCCTGGCTTAAAGACTTATGGCCACGCAAAAATGCGAACCCCTACGCTTTATTTTGAGATTACTGGAATCGAATGTATCGATATTTACCACCGTCTTGCAGTAAGAAAAATCAATGCACCTTCCAGTAATTTTTACGCGCTGGAAACTTCGCGGGCTTTAGGTTTAGGTGATAGAGGTGCAGTTCGCGTCGGCCTCGCGCCCTACAGCACAAAAGAAGATGTTGATCGACTGATCACTGCCCTGCGAGAACTAACGTAGGTCCATCGCCAGCGGCCCAATTAGGAAGCGATGTCATAGGCCTTAAGAGAGATTGGTTCTACAAAGTAACTAGTTTTCTTTGGATCGTTCTGCCAATAAATAGATACATAAGGGGTTTTCGTTTTAAGCGATGCCTTACCGATATAGATATTGAATCCAGCGCCAGTAATCTTCTCGTCTCTCACCCGATCAATGAGTTTTTGCACTACTTCACTCATCGACATCTTCCAACCGAGGAAAAGATTCGCCGCATACTTCGACTCGGACAGATATGTTTCGGGGCGCGAGAATTCATGGAATTTCCACCCACCTTGCTTCTTCATATCTGCAACAGAAAGTGAAGTGCTTGCACTGTTGTCTGTCTTTTCAACGGCGAAAATTACTGGCGGCACTCCAGTAGCATCCTTCTTACTATTATCAAGGTCGCCCGATATTTCATTCTTAGTTGAAAGGGAATAGAAAACAATGTGCCAATTACTGTCCGTCTTCAGAGTGCATAAATCCTGAAAGGTTTTGACATACTGTCGTTCGAACCTCACGCTGGAAATAACCGCATCCGATTTCCACGCCTTCTTGACTTGGGCCAGAATGTTGCCAAAATACTTTCCAGGATTAATTGAGTCTGATGATTTATCAGAATTGCATGTCAGGGAACTTGTGACACTAGTTGAGGCGCTCGGAGAGACTGCGGTCGATTGCGTAGGTGTGCTGGTTGGAGCTGCCGCAGTTTTCGCTTTAGATCCGCAACCGGCCAATAGAAATACCGCAACAATAAAGAGCGCGGCGACAACCAGGACTCGCAGATTGGGACTGTAACTCCTAGTAACGAGGTCAGTGTCTTCGTTCCTAACATTAGCTTTTGTATCTAGAAGATTCATGGTCGGATGCCCTTTTCACCTAGTCTTGGGCTGCCCCGCATTTATAGATGCGTCTCTCCGAACAGTTGCGATGCTCGCAACACGGCAAGTGTTGCTACACGGCTATTTTCCCAGTTTCGAACGGACAAACAAGGCTCTGACCATGCTACTTTGGCCACAAAACCAATCAATCTCTGGCGTTAAAGCGCTAAGAGGCAAATGCTTGGCGGAGCCCAACTTCTGCTTCATCGCCCAATTTCTTGAAGGCACCAGCGAGGAAAGGCGCAGCGATCTTTGTTATGCCCTTGAAGGTGAAATTGGCATCGTAGGTGACCCTCGTGCCGCCGTCGGTCATCGCGAATGTTAAAGTGTCGATTGCGGTAAGCGTCTTGTTCTGCCCGCGCAACTGCACACGTTCATTGAGTTTGAAATCAATTACCTCATAGACCAGATTGGTCTCGCGTCCGTTAAAGGTAGAGGTGTTGGCATACCTTGTGCCAAGGCCGCCTTCGCCCGATATGCGAACGGTCCTGACTGTGCCCGGATCCCAAGCGGTGGTGGTAGTGAAATTGCTTAAATATGCGAAAACCTCATCAATGGGTCGGGCTACGGTAACGCTACGAGTGATTCGCATTTTGGTCCTTTCTTGGTTGCAGGCACACTGTTTTCCTATTTTCCAAGGTACTCAGCCAGCGCATCAACTGCTCCGGCGATACTTTGTGGAAATACTTGGGCATTGCTCTTGACCATATGAGCTTGGGGGCCGCCAATGGATGCAACGAGATTTGGGTTGGTGATTGATAGTGATTCAAGGGTATGTCTGGTGGCTGCGATGTCCCAAGATGTCACAACGGCAATAAATACTGCCGCGGACTCCTGCTCACCAATCGCGCTCGTCCATGCCGCCGGAGGCACATCGGCACCTAAGTACACAACTTCGATTCCGCGTCGCCGGGCTACTGTGGCGAAAGCGAGAACCCCCATCTCGTGGTAACTCCCAGTTGGTAGTCCGACGATAAGGGGCCGTCCCGTCTTGATCTGAGCGGCGCTTTCGAAAGCAGCATTCAAACGGCGCATAATCGCGTTGCTCGCGTAATGTTCATTTGCAATATCAAGGCGACCCGCTACCCACTCTTCATCCAATCGACGCAGCGTCGGCATCAGCCATCGATCAATAACAAATTCAAATGAGCCAGATGCAAAGGCCGAATCAAGAATCTGGGACATTGCTCTACCGTCATAACATTTGGCACTTTCAATAAAGGCCTCGGTTAAGTCAGTATCGGAGGTCTCGGCTAAATTCTCACTAGTGGAATTAGCGGAAAAATCTCCC
>JBBRSY010000033.1:0-15948 GCA_038244965.1 Candidatus Nanopelagicales bacterium
TCCCGGAACCCGCAGCCTAAATCCACTGCTCCACTGCGGGTTTTCGCAATGTCGAATTAAGCGATGGTTCCTTTGATAGATGCCGTTGATGTTCCAACTGTTATATCGAAATTCAACGGAGCACCGGCTTTGGCATCGCAACCGATAGCGACTTTGAAGTTAGCTGTGGCACCAGCGGCAATTGGATCGGTGGGCGCACCACTGACGCCGTTATCGCCGTCCAGGACATCGGTGCAAGTGTTAGTTCCTGAGCTTGCGACAAAGGACATCGTTGCCGGATCAATAGCGACGGTACCGCTATTTTTTATCGTCACGTCAAATACATTGGCGGCCTGCCCGGGCAGGTAATTTGAGGCAAACGTTCCTGGCGTAAATTTAGTGGGGGCAGAGATGGTGAGAGAGACACCACCTGCTAGAGCTAGCGCAGCGCCAAAGCCACCAGCCGCCGTCGGAGCAGTGCTCGCGGTGGGAGTCGGTGTCGGCGTACTTGCGACGGGCTCACTTTTTTTGCCACAACCAGTAAGGATTAGGGCACCTATTACAAGTACCAGCATCAGGCTTTTTTTCACGAAAATTCCCTCGATTCTTGGGAAGCGCCTAAGTCACCCCGGCACTTATATATCTGCAAATCTTAACAGCGCTGCTTGTGTAGATTCGGTGATGGACTACCAGATAGTTACCCTCTTTTCGGGCTCAAGATAGAGGCCATCGCCAGGTTTAACCCCGAAAGCGAGGTAGAAGGCAGCCAGGTTTCTGACAACCTGATTGGTCCGAAACTCATTCGGGGAGTGCGGATCGGTGGCAATCTGTTGACGTAAGGCTTCGGGTCTAATCATGCTCCGCCAGGATTGTGCCCATGCGTAAAAAAAGCGTTGATCACCGGTAATAGCATCAATTACTGGCGCAGGAGTGCTTCTTAGAGACATTTGGTAGGCCTTGTAAGCGATGCATAACCCACCAAGGTCTCCAATGTTCTCGCCCACGGTAAGAGCGCCATTAACAGTGATATCTGGTGCTTCCTTTGGGATCAACGCATCGTATTGAGCGATTAAACCGCGTGCGCGTTCATCAAATTCAGCGCGGTCCGAGACCGTCCACCAGTCACTCAAGTTTCCATCGCCATCATATTTCGACCCTTGATCATCAAAACCGTGACCAATCTCATGGCCAATGACGGCTCCAATGGCTCCGTAATTGGCGGCGGCGTCTACCTCACGATCGAAAAATGGCGGTTGGAGGATGGCCGCTGGGAAGACGATCTCGTTCATCCCGGGGTTGTAGTACGCGTTCACCGTCTGGGGCGTCATGTACCACTCGCTGCGATCTACTGGTGCGCCAATTTTGGCCAATTCGAAATCAAGGGAGAACTTGGCGATCCGCGCTATGTTTCCCATGAGATCGAGGGGGTCGATAGCCAGGGCGGAATAATCGCGCCACTTATCTGGGTAGCCAATTTTTGGAGTGAACTTGGCAAGCTTTGCCAATGCCTTTTCTTTGGTCGCCTCGCTCATCCAATCTAGAGAGGAAATGCTCTCTCGATAGGCTGCAATTAGATTGCCAACAAGCGCTTCCATGGCTTCCTTGGATTCGGACGGGAAATGTCGCTCCACATAGACGCGACCGACGGCCTCCCCGATGGCGCTTTCGATGAGTGAGACGGCCCGTTTCCAGCGATCACGCAGTTGCAAAGTGCCATTGAGGGTTGTTCCATAAAAATCAAAATTCTGCTGGACTATCGCTTCGTTCAAGTAGGGGGCCGCTCCACTGATCACTTGCCACCGGAGCCAGGACAGCCATTCTTGGCGGTCAAATTCTAGAAGCAGTTTGCCGATTCCCGTGAAGAAATCCGGCTCACGGACAATGGTTGTTGCAAAACTAATTTCTGGAATTTCACTGGCGCCAAGCCACGTGGTCCAGTCAAATCCTGGGGTGAGTTCGCCTAATTGGGATCGATTAAATTTATTGTAGGTTAGCGTGGCATCTCGGTGTTTAACCTGATCCCAATGAAAGGCAGCCATAGCCGTTTCTAGGGAGAGAATTCGTTGCGCATGCACTCCGCCATCGTCGAATCCCACGAGTCCAAACATTGTCTCGGCATGAATTAGGAATGCCGCGCGAATTGGTTGGAACGCCTCCTCGCGGTAGTACGCCTCATCGGGCAGGCTTAGGCCACCCTGACTTAAGTACATGATATTGGCCGTTGATTCCATGTGATCGGTGGCAATATAGGCCGAAAAAATTCCGCCAAACCCGGCAGTTTCCAATTTTCCTAAGACCGCAAGGAACTCTGTCACAGTCTTGATCGAGTCGATGAGCTCGAGATACTTAGTTATGGGCGTGGGGCCTAGCTCTTCAATTCGCACCGTATCCATAAAACTCTGGTACAGATCTCCGATTTTGCGACCCTCATCCGTTTCTGGGGAGCCCTCGATTATTTCGCGAACATGTCGTTCTGCTTGCTCATGGAGAAAGTAACCCACACCGTCAGAGGCACGATCGGCCGGGATTTCGTGGGTATTCAACCAAGTTCCATTGAAGTGACGGAAAAGATCATCCTGTGCTCGGACAGAATGATCTATGTAAGACAGGTCAATTCCACTCTTCATGGGTATCCAATCTCTCTGCGAATTTTGGTGGCCAAACTAGTTGAACTTTCAACTTATCGTCTACACTATACTTATGGCACAAAACGCTACCGCAACGGCCCCAAAGTGGCTCAATTCTACCGAAATGAAGGCATGGCGCAGGTACATCGTTTCCAGTCGGCGACTTTTAGAGGCGCTGGATCTCGACCTGGCCGGCCATGACTTGTCGATGGCCGACTATGAAATTCTGGCACAACTAAGTGATGCGCCAGATCGCCGGATGAGGATGAGCGAATTGGCAGACGTGGCGATGCTTTCACGCTCACGCCTTTCCCACCGGATGAAAGTCATGGAAGAGGCCGGTTGGATCAAACGAGAATCTTGTCCGAGCGACAAACGGGGGAGTTTTGCAGTGATGACGGTCAAGGGATGGAAAGCAATAGTGGCTGCCGCCCCAGATCATGTAGAAAGTGTTCGAAACCGCTTTATTGATCTTTTATCCAAGAGTGATCAGGTCACCCTTGCCGCGATCTTTGAAAAAGTGGGCACGGCACTTAGGGATGCTTCGCCTGAAGATAAATAATTCGCTGAAAAACCTCGCCTTCGAGGAATAAAAAAAGACCCGCCACTTTCGTGACGGGTCTTTTCAATATCTTTACTTAGCAACTGCCTTCTTGCGGCGACGCTTTTTTGGTGCAGCTGCAGGAGCAGCAACAGCCTTCTTAGCGGCCTTCTTGCGCTTTGGTGCTGCCTTCTTGCGCTTTGGTGCTGCCTTCTTGGCAACAACCTTCTTAGCAGCGGCCTTCTTGCGCTTTGGTGCTGCCTTCTTGGCAACAGCCTTCTTAGCGGCCTTCTTGCGCTTTGGTGCTGCCTTCTTGGCAACAGCCTTCTTAGCGGCGGCCTTCTTGCGCTTTGGTGCTGCCTTTTTAACGGCGGCCTTCTTGCGCTTTGGTGCCACTGCCTTCTTAGCAGCGGCCTTCTTGCGACGCTTTGGCGCTACTGCTTTTGCAGCGGCCTTCTTGCGCTTTGGAGCAGATTTCTTAGCTGCAGCCACGTACTTCTCCAATCGGAATGGTCCGATCCGTCACCGGACCTGTTCATGGATAAGCGTGTCAGTAATTGGAGAACAATGCCAGCATTGTGTGACAAATATTTGATGCGTGTCGCGAAATACTTTTTTAACAAATCTGTGCTGTTGTGAAAATTTTCATCCTCGAAATTGCCATGTCGACATTGGAATGTGTCGGAGTTCTAGCTATTAGATTCTCGAATCTTGCGCTGTGTAACTGCAAATTCGTTGGTTTCGACATCATATTTTCGCAGTTTCGGAAGAAAACTTGCCAGTAATACCACCACAAAAACGCAAATGAGGCCGCCGGAAGTTACTGAGAAGGAGAGGGAAGTAACTGATGCTATGGATGCCGCCCGAAGTTGCCCGGCAAGTGGACCGACTGAGTAGGAAAGTAGCTCGATCCCTGCCAGTCGTCCGCGAAGTTCATCGGGGATGGTCTGATTCCAAATAGCAGATCGGAAAAGACCACTGACCATGTCGCAGGCACCGGCGAGTGCGAGGAAGAGTAGAACCCAGGCCAGCGAGTGCATAAAACCTGCCAAAGAAATTGCGATGCCCCAACCTATTGCCGCGAAGATGATGGCACGACCATGGAATCTGAAGCGGTTGACCCATCCGCTCGTTATGGTGATGAAGAATGCGCCAACGACTTCGGCGGCATAGAGCAAGCCGAGTGCTTTTGGCGCATGGAGTTGATCTGCCCAAAAAGGGAAGAGGGCATTTGGCATTGCAAAAAACATAGCGGCCAGGTCGATAAGGTAGGTGCCCAACAAATCGTGTCGACTTAGCGCATAACGAAAGCCCTCAAATAATGAAGCCAGAGATGGTTTATCGTGGGTTTCAAGAGCCGGCACCGATCCTACTCGTGACAAAAAAAAGAGCGAGATAACGAAGGTAATTATGTCAACTGCGAATCCGGCAGTTACCGAATATGTTGCGATAATTAGTCCGCCAATTGTTGGGCCAGCAATCACTCCGAATTGATAGCGAAGACTCATTAGTGCACTAGCTGCAGGAAGGTCACCATGGCCAACGATTCTCGGGAGGATGGCACCGGCACTGGGCTTTTGAAGACCATCCACAGCAGCAAATAACCCGGTAACCACATATATCAAGATCAGACTGGGATGCCCTTGGAGAGAATTAACTAGAAGGACACCCGTGAGCACCATCAGCGCTGCCTCTGTTGTCCACATTAACTTTTTGCGGTCTAATGCGTCCGCTAAAAGGCCCCCGTAGAGTCCGAAAATAATGAGTGGTGCCAGTTCGATAGCGCCGCTCAGGGCCACTGCGATATATGAGTGGGTAATATTTTTTATCTGGAACGGGATTGCAACGTAGGTGATCATGGAGCCGAGGTAGGAAATGAGTCCGGCCGCCCAGAGATTGCGAAAATCTGGGTATTTTTTTAACGGCGACAGATCAATTCTGACCTTACGTATTGATTTTGGCGCCATTAGTGAAAGGTTTGCTCCAGCCCGGGGAAGTTTCCGTGAAGGACATCTTTGGACCATTCTTGCGTGGCCGCAAGCATTTGGGCTCGAAGATTTAGGTAGGCCTTAGCTAGTTTTGGTGGATTCTTAGTGATTCCCATCAAATCCGTCCATACCAGGACCTGGGCGTCGCAAGCAGGTCCTGCACCGATTCCGATGGTTGGAATTGTGAGGGCTTTGGTTATTCGTTGGGCCAATTCGGCAGGCATGAGTTCTAAAACAATGGCGAATGCGCCCGCCTTCTCCAAAGCAAGCGCGGCATTGAATATCGCCTCGGCGTCTTCGCGACCTTGAACCCGGTAGCCACTGAGTTGATGAATGGATTGAGGAGTCAGACCTACGTGTCCCATGACGGGGATTCCAGACTGCGTCAACTTAAGAACTTGCTCCACATGTGCGCCTTCCAGTTTTACTGCCTGCGCTCCAGCCTCTTTGAAGAAACGAATGGATGTTGCCAGGGCTAGCTCGCTTGATGCTTCATATGATCCAAAAGGCAGATCTGCTACGACCAGGGCGCGCTGAGAACTTCGGACCACAGCGCGCACAAGTGGCAGCATTTCATCAACGGTGACGGGGATGGTGTTTTCTTCACCCAAAAAATTATTGCCCGCGCTGTCGCCGACTAACAAGACCGGTATCCCTGCTTCATCGAAAATACTTGCGGTCATTTGCTCATAAGAGGTCAGCATTGCCCACTTTTCGCCGCGAGATTTGGCTTGAATCAAATCGCGAATCGTTATCCGTCGATGGGTAGCCCCGCCGTAAAGTGTTTCAGCCATCTAATACCTCCAACCTCAGGGCCTGCCAATCAGGTCCCTGGGAACTTCTTCCAAAGTCTACATAGGAGTTGACTGCTTGTAGGCTGGTTCCATGTTAGGTCAGTTGCGATTAGCCCTTGCGCAGATCAACCCGACGGTGGGAGATATTGTCGGCAATTGCGGGCTGATCGAAAATGCGGTGGCGCGTGCTGCGGGTGAGGGCGCCCACGTGGTCGTGTTCCCAGAGATGGTGATCACGGGATACCCGGTTGAAGATCTGGCCTTGCGTCCAAGTTTTCGCGAGGCAAGCACGAGGGCGATTACTTCTCTGGCTAGATCCCTTGCTGTTCGGGGGTTTGGGCAGCAAGTGGTATTTGTCGGCTACCTTGGTGAAAATCTGAATTTTGTTAATCGTTTGGGGCAACCTGAAGGGGCACCGCAAAATGCGGTTGCCGTTATTCATGATGGCGTCATTAAAGCCAGATATGTAAAACACCATCTTCCCAATTACGGTGTGTTCGATGAATTTCGGAACTTCGTGCCGGGAGATTCCTCCCTCATTGTGCGTATTCACGGAATTGATGTTGGCGTTGCGATTTGTGAGGACATTTGGCAAGAGGGCGGCACTGTCGCAGAACTGAGGGATAGAAAACCTGGGTTGGTGGTCGTCCCTAACGGGAGCCCGTACGAGCGAAATAAGGACGATCTTCGCCTGGCGCTGGTTCGCAAACGGGTGGCAGAGATAGGTGCGCCGATTGCTTATGTCAACATGAGCGGGGGTCAGGATGATCTGGTTTTTGACGGAGACACAATCGTGGTGGATGTTGGTGGCACAGTGCACGCCAGAGCACCCCAATTTGAAGACGCACTCCTTATTGTTGATTTGGAACTTATGGCCCTTACTTCAAAACCTGATCTAGTGATTGGTAGCGAAATTGTCCGAACTTTCCCTCCCCGCGCCAGTGAAGTCGCTACTCGTTTGGATGACTGCGGAGAAGTATGGGCCGCCCTTGTCGTCGGTCTGCGCGACTACGTCGCCAAGAATAATTTTCGTACGGTTCTTGTAGCTATTTCGGGTGGCATCGATTCCGCTCTGGTGGCTTCAATTGCTGTAGACGCCTTAGGTGCGGAAAACGTATTTGCCGTGTCATTGCCTAGCAAATTTTCTTCCAATCATTCTCTCACCGACGCAGAGGCACTGGTAGCTAACACCGGAATGCATTATCGAGTAATTGAGATCGAGCCGATGATTGGTCCTTTCCTTCAGTCAATGCATCTGGACGGACTGGCGCGAGAAAATCTGCAAGCCAGAGTCCGGGGTGTCACCTTGATGGGAATCTCTAATCAAGAAGGCCATCTAGTACTTGCCACGGGAAATAAAAGTGAATTGGCCGTCGGCTACTCCACTCTCTATGGCGATGCAGTAGGCGCGTTCGCTCCTATAAAAGACATATATAAAACTGATGTGTGGGCACTTGCAAAGTGGAGGAATGAGCAGGCCCGCCTTCGTAATGAAGTGGCGCCAATTCCCGATAATTCGATTACGAAGGAGCCGAGTGCGGAACTTCGCCCGGACCAAAAGGATTCGGATTCTCTACCCGATTACCCTCTGCTTGATGAAATACTCGTGCGGTACGTCGAAGGGGATGAGGGTGGCGCAGCATTAATCGCGGCTGGGTTGGATGTAGCAACGGTTAAAAGAGTAATCACCATGGTTGATCGTGCTGAATACAAGCGACGCCAATATCCGCCAGGACCAAAGGTTTCCTCGCGCGCATTTGGTAAGGATCGCCGATTACCAATTACTTCCCGTTGGGATGAAGGGTCACAGTAGTTGCAAGCCGTTTGCATATGAAGCGAGTAATTGGCATGCGGTTGGAGTTGATAGCATTAGCCCATGTTGGAAATCAATGACTGGTTATTCACGCGTCGGCGTGTCATCGATTTCGGGCGTGCCTGCACTAACGCATGCTGAACTTATAACTGTATTTACAAAGTTTTAAGTCCACAACCTTTTATGACCACTTGAATATAACCAGGGAAATTAACAAATTACATTGGAGAAATAATGAAGTTATACAATAACATCACTGAAGTCGTCGGAAATACGCCTCTCGTAAGATTGAATCGAATTACAGATGGCGCGGCCGGAAATGTTTACGCAAAACTTGAGTTTTATAACCCAACCGCATCGGTTAAAGATCGCATCGGTATCGCAATGGTGGACGCGGCAGAGAGGGACGGCCAATTGAGGCCCGGGGGAACGATTGTTGAGGCGACATCTGGGAACACCGGAATTGCCCTGGCAATGGTGGGGGCGGCGCGCGGATACAAAGTAATTCTGACGATGCCTGATTCAATGTCCAAAGAGCGTCGGATGTTACTTCGCGCTTTCGGCGCCGAATTGGTTCTCACACCGGCGGCGGAGGGTATGCGCGGTGCTATCACCAAGGCAGAGGAACTTGGGGCTCAAGCCGGCTCTGTACTGGTGCGTCAGTTTGAAAATCAAGCAAACGTTCAAATCCACCGAGAGACAACGGCACAGGAGATTTGGCGCGATACCGATGGAACGGTTGCCGCCGTTGTGGCTGGTGTTGGCACTGGGGGAACCATCACCGGTATTGGGCAAGTCCTTAAAGAGAAAAATCCAGAAATCAAAATTTTTGCGGTCGAACCTGCGGCTTCACCGCTTCTAACGGGAGGATCCCCAGCGGGTCATCCCATCCAAGGAATTGGAGCAAATTTCATTCCCAATATTTTGGATACCACTATTTATGACGAAGTATTTGATGCGACTGCTGACGATGCCGTTGCCTATGCAAGGCGCGCTGCGGCGGAGGAAGGCATCCTCGTTGGGATTTCATCTGGTGCGGCAATTTGGGCTGCTTCGCAGGTAGCTAAGCGCCCGGAATTCGCCGGAAAGAATATTGTCGTCATCATTCCCTCTTTTGGAGAGCGCTACCTTTCCACGATTTTGTATAAGGATTTGGCTGAGTAGAAATGAGCTTGCACATTAGAGAAGACATGGACACGGCCCTTGCGCGCGATCCCGCGGCAAGGAGTCGCCTGGAGATCTTGCTGGCCTACCCTGGTGTTCATGCCGTGTGGGCGCACCGCATGGCTCATTGGCTCTGGGTTCACAATTTCAAACTGGTCGCACGGGTCTGGTCCAATTTCACTCGAACTGCCACCGGTATCGAAATTCATCCCGGCGCTACAATTGGCCGTCGCTTTTTCATTGATCACGGTATGGGGGTGGTCATTGGTGAGACCGCCATCATCGGAAATGACGTACTGATGTACCACGATGTTACCCTCGGAGCGCGCTCATATAAGAAGGGCAAACGCCACCCGACCATCGGCAATGATGTGATTTTGGGCGCCGGAGCTCGTGTCATCGGCGATGTGAGGATCGGAAACGGCGCAGTAATTGGCGCAAATATGCTCGTTACCAGGGATGTAGCCGAGCGGGCCACTCTGGATTCCTCGGAGTTCTTCGTTATCTAGCATTGTCCTCGGATTGTGTTAACACGGCCGTAACGAAGGCTTGAAACTATGATCCCATGAACGGTGAATCTCAGGTAGGCAAGCAGGAGGAGTTTGTTCTCCGCACCGTTGAAGAGCGCAATATTCGATTCGTGCGCTTATGGTTCACCGACGTTCTTGGCTTTCTAAAATCAGTTGCGATAGCGCCAGCTGAATTGGAAAATGCCTTTGAAGAGGGCATTGGTTTTGATGGATCCGCGATCGAGGGATTTGCCAGAGTTAGTGAATCTGACATGTTGGCCAAGCCAGACCCGAGCACCTTCTCCATCTTGCCGTGGCGAACGGAAGCACCAGGTGCGGCACGAATGTTCTGCGACATCGTCATGCCTGACGGATCTCCTTCTCTTGCTGACCCTCGCCATGTCCTTCGTCGAACATTAAATAAGGCTGCATCGATGGGTTACACCTGCTACACCCATCCCGAGATTGAGTTCTTCTTATTCAAAGATCGTCCGATGTTGGGAAAAAAGCCCGAGCCAGTTGATTCGGGCGGATACTTCGACCAGACCCCGGCCGTAGTGGGGCATGATTTTCGCCGACAGGCAATCACAATCCTTGAGGCGATGGGGATTAGCGTTGAGTTCAGTCATCATGAAGGCGCACCTGGACAGCAAGAGATTGATCTGCGATATGCAGATGCCTTGAGTACGGCCGATAACATAATGACCTTCAGGCATGTTGTTAAGGAAGTAGCGCTAGATCAGAATTTTCATGCCTCCTTTATGCCTAAACCCTTTGCCGAGCATCCCGGTTCGGGCATGCACACGCACGTCTCTTTATTTGAGGGCGAGAACAACGCTTTTTACGACGCCCAGGACGAGTACAACCTATCTAAGGTTGGGCGCTCCTTCGTGGCCGGATTGCTTCGGCATGCACCAGAAATCACCGCCATTACCAATCAATGGGTGAACTCATACAAGAGACTCCACGGTGGGGGAGAAGCCCCCGCTTTCGTCAACTGGGGAAGAAGCAATCGTGGAGCACTTGTCCGAGTGCCGATGTACAAACCCAAGAAAGAAAATTCAACTCGCATAGAGTTCCGATCGCCAGATTCTGCCTGCAACCCTTATCTGGCATATGCCGTGATGCTCTCCGCCGGATTGAAGGGCGTTGCGGAAGAGTACCCACTACTAGAATCAAGTGAGACGGTCGCCCTTCCTAGTAATCTGCACGAAGCAATCATCGCAATGGAAGGTAGCGAACTTGTACGTGAGACCTTAGGTGAGCATGTTTATGAGTATGTACTTCTAAATAAGCGCGCCGAATGGAATGACTATCGTCACCAAGTGAGTGCCTACGAATTGGATAGGTACTTACCAATTCTCTAGCAATCCTAAATACTTGGGTTATGGATACCTCTCGTTCTACTCTTTTGACTCAATTGATGGATTCGGCTACTCGTTTGGCAGAAGTAGCTTGTGGGTCGGCTCGTTCGGACGAAGGGTGGACCCCAACGACCATTCTCGGTCACGTCAGTGATGTTGACGAAAAGGTGTGGCATGCTCGCATTCGACTCATGGTAAATGCATTGAACAAAGATTTGGCGGCGCCGCAACTGATGTGGTGGGAACCTGACGCGCAAGCCACGGAGTTGAAGTACAGGGACTTCTCGCTAGACCAGACAATCGCCCGACTTTTTTCATGTCGGGCGGCAATCATTGAGACTTTGAGCCGACTCACCGAAGGCGAATGGGCAGCGTCAGCTCTGCATGACACTTTTGGAACCATCACTATCAGCAACTTACCCGAGAAGATTTTGCTACATGATGAAGAACATCTAGAGAGCCTGCTATGAGAATTATTTTATGATGCGCAGGCATAAAGAAAATAACACGCTCCTGTTAGGCAGATCGGACTGGCATTTACGTGCAAATGGGCTAGTTATTGTCTATCTACTGGCCGCTCTCGTCTCCGGAATATTCCGGAACGGTAGTGAGGGCGGCGAACCCGCCTGGCTAACGATCCATTTGTTGCTTCTCGGTGCGGTGACAAATGCAATCGTGACATGGAGCGATCATTTTGTTGCTGCTTTACTCTGGGCGCGCTCCCAAAACCGAGCTCGTCAAATGAGAATTATTTTCCTTTTGAATATCGGAATAATTGGAGTGCTGATCTCGGTGTCTCGTCACATCCAATGGCTAGTGATCACTAGCGCCACCCTAATTATCCTCGTGATTGCTGGTTACTTGTTGGGCATGTACAAACTGATCCGGCGATCGTTGAATAAGCGGTACCAGTCCGTAATCGCTTTCTATCAATTCGCGGGATTGATGATTATCGTAGGTATTTTGTTGGGAGTAGGGGATGCCTCTAAAGGTGATAAAGATATTTGGCAAAGCCGAATAACGCTAGCCCATCTACATGCAAATCTTCTTGGGTGGGTGGGTCTGACGATTATTGGGACCCTCGTCACATTATGGCCCACCGTTTTGCGAACTCAAATGCAGCCCAACGCGATTTCGCGCGCGAAATTTGGATTGAAAATCTTGGTGGTTGGCACTTGTGGTGCAATTGTTGGGCCACTTTTCGATCAACCATGGATTCTTGGGTCGAGCATTCTTTTTTACCTGCTCGGTGCAATAGTAACTCTCTTTCCGGCGGCCGTTTTATTGCAAAGACGAATTCCAGATCGTTCTAGTTCGTGGATGCTCTTCTCAGGAATTTTAGGTCTGGCGCTCCTGCTAATAGGTGAGATTGTCCTGGTATTAGTAGAGCGCGAGCCAGAGAAGATATTGACGGGAATCGAGTCGCATCTACTTTTGATCTTCACCCTTTGGCTACTCCCGATTTTGCTTGGCGCCCTTACCTATCTTTTACCTGTGGTATTGGGACGAGGTCCGGCTGCTAACCGCAATCTGGAAGCGATACTCAATTTTGGATGGAAGTGGAGAATTTACCTTCTTCCCCTCTCATCCGCCCTGCAGATTCTCCCGAGTAGGTTCCATATTGTGGGGCAGTTGCTCGCGGGCATTGCTTTGGGGATCTTTTTATTTCTTTCTTTCTTGGCTATGCGTAAATCTCGAACAATTACCGCTTCGGCGTAAGCGACCCTTCTAATAGGCGAGGCGTACCCTTAGGATCTGCCAGATGGAAAGAGCTCATGACATGAAAACTATTTTGGACGCAATCGGAGATACTCCGCTAATTCAGATCGAGGGTATCTGGGTAAAGATGGAGTACTTGAATCCATCGGGTTCCATTAAGGCGCGTATTGCCAAGTACATCATCGAACGAGCCGAGCACGAAGGTTTGCTAAAGCCAGGTGACACAATCGTTGAGGCTTCCAGCGGAAATACCGGCAATGCGATGAGCATGGCCGCAGCTGTTAAGGGTTACCAGATGCTGGTCATTATGCCGAACGGCATGAGTCCAGAACGCACGGCAATTTCTAGGGCCTTTGGAGCGGAAGTGCATACGATTGGCGATTTTCACGTGAACGACGCCCTAGCTGAAGCACGTCGGCGCGGATCCTTACCTGGATTTTTTGCCCCACAACAGTTTGATAATGAGTGGAATGTCGATGAGAATCGCGAGTGGCTAGGCAAAGAAATACTGCGTCAGATGCCGGTCAAGCCTGACCTGGTCATCGGGGGAATCGGCACTGGTGGAACTATTATCGGTGTCGGTCAAGCGCTTAAGGAAGCAAACCCCGCATGCAAGGTGATTGCCCTTGAACCTGCTGAGTCTTGCACAATTTTATGTGGCGAGGTTGCCAAGCACCTTATTGAAGGAATTGCCGATGGCTTCGTACCCGGAATTATAGCTCGACATCGTGAGGCCATCGACGGTTTTGTAGATGTACATTCAGATGAAGCTATTGATGAGATGCGTCGACTTGCTAGCGTTCATGGGCTTTTTGTTGGCCCATCATCTGGCGCGCACATGATTGCCGCAAAGAAACTCAAAGCGGAGTACGGGGTTGAAAATGTTGTGACATTCTTCTGCGATGAAGGCGAGAAATATATTTCGGATTACTGGCTGTAGTGCATGTAGCATTACTGCATGCCAACGCCGGCAATTTCGTTGCAAGGTCTGACCAAATATTACGGTAGCGACCTTGGCGTTGCCGACGTCACCTTTGACGTTTTTCCGGGTGAGGTGATGGGTTTTCTGGGGCCAAACGGCTCGGGCAAGACAACCACGATGAGATCACTTGTTGGTCTTTTGAACATTTCGTCTGGGCGCGCGCAGATTTTAGGGGAAGAAGTAAGCGTGAACGCCTCCGCAGTGCGGGCGAGAATTGGCTATTTGCCCGGTTCGCCGGCCCTGTACAAGAATCTCACCGGGTTAGAGTACTTAGATTTTCTAGCCAGAATGAGAAAGATCGATTGCACAGAGCAAATACATTCCATGGCGCAGAGGTTCGACCTTGATCTGGGTCGGAAAATCCATGAACTATCGAAGGGGAGTCAGCAAAAAGTTGCGGTGATCCAAGCGTTTTTGCATTACCCCCAGGTCATGATTCTAGATGAACCTACATCTGGTTTAGATCCGATAGTTCAACGCGAATTCAGCGCAATGGTCGGTGAAATGCAAGCACGAGGCGCCGCAATCCTGCTCTCATCTCACGTCCTAAGTGAGGTCGAGCATCTTGCCGATCGTGTTGTGATCGTCAACGCTGGTAAGCAAGTACTCCTTGAAGAAATTTCAAGACTTAAGGAGAAGACCGTTCGCACGATTGATCTTTATTTCCGCGCTCCGGTGAAGGGGGATGTCTTCGCTGGAATCAGTGGAATCAAGGACCTACGGATCGACGGAAAACGCGTGTCCTGCACGGTCGTTGGTGAGGAAAATTCTCTGCTTCGCTGTGCTGTTGAGAATGGCCTAGAGAGTGTCCAAACCCACGAGTCCACCCTCGATGACATCTTCTTCTCATTGGTTTCTGGGGGTGATGCAAATGATCTTAATTTTCAAAACGGCGCGTGATCATTGGAGAAGTTACTTAACCTGGACCTTCGGGGCCCTGGCCATGGTCGGAATACAACTCTCGATTTATCCCACCGTAAGGTCATCGGCTGCGGGCCTTACCTCGTTTCTCGACAACTTTCCTAAGGCGTTTAAGCAAGTATTTCGGATGGAGAATTACACCACTGGGGCAGGATTTCTTTCAACTGAACTCTTTAGCATGCTGTTACCGTTGATATTCATTGCTGTTGGCGCCAGTTGGGGGGCGAGTGCTTCAGCTCAAGAAGAAGAAGACCGCACGGCCGACATTCTTTTAACACTTCCTATCTCGCGTGTGAGAGTTCTTTCAATAAAGATCTTGACAGCGGTTCTCGCGCAAATTGTGCTAGCAAGTATCCTGATAACTTCGCTGGTGGTGGGTATTCGTTTTGTAGATCTTCCATTGGGAACGACTAAGATCATTGCTGGGGTCATGACGTTGCTGACTCTTGGGATTCTCTTCAATGCGATCTCGACATTATTGGGGGCTGTTTGGGGGAAGAAGTCGCTCGCGCTAGGAGGCGCCATTGGCTTGGCGATTGCCGGGTTCCTTTTCTTTTCGCTTGCACCGCTTGTTAACACATTCGAACGGCTTACTCCGATAAATCCGTTTCAGTGGACCTTAGGTAGTCGACCCCTCTATGAGGGGGTTGATGTCGGCTACACACTTGTATCACTTGTTGTGACTTTGGCTTTATACGGAACATCCCTCTTTGTTTTCCAGCGAAGAGATATCCAGGCTTAGGCAAGAGCGAGTCTTGTTAGAGCTTCGCCAGAGACACGAAAGACTGTCCATTCATCCATAGCAACCGCGCCTATAGATTTGTAGAACTCTATGGACGGCTTGTTCCAGTCCAGTACCCACCACTGCAGTCTCTCGTAATCGCGATTCACGCACAGCTGGGCCAGCGTTTTCAACAATTCCATCCCGTAACCGTGACCGCGTGCTTCCGGGATTACAAAGAGATCTTCCAAGTACATTCCATGCTTGCCCAGCCACGTGGAGTAATTGAGATGCCATATCGCGATGCCAACGACGGTCTCATTTTGGGTGGCTACTAAGGCAAAAACCTGGGGGTTTTCACCAAAGAAAGCAGCCAGTAAGTTTTCTTCGGTGGCCACGACTTCGCGCAGTGCTTTCTCATACTGGGCTAATCCGCGGATGAGATTGAGAATGGATGAGACATCGCCCGCCTTTGCCGGTCGTACAGCCATGGAAGTCCTTAATCTGAAGAGAGGGTGACTCGGAGTTGCCGATTCTCTCACTTCGGGGCTACTCTCCACATATGAAATCGTGCAGTTTGCTCCTTCGCTGCCGTGGCGGGGTCCTCTAACCGGTCCCCTCGTCGCGGGGTTTTCTCATACCGGTAAACCCCCGCGATCCACCTAAGGAGACAACCCAGAATGAATTTCCCTCAGCAAGTCCCGAGTTCCATGCCCTACCGAAGGTATTCCTCTTTTATTCCCATCGAATTACCCGATCGTACTTGGCCGTCAAAAAAGATGACCAAGGCGCCCAAGTGGTGCTCCGTCGATCTGCGGGATGGCAA
>JBBRSY010000034.1:0-15402 GCA_038244965.1 Candidatus Nanopelagicales bacterium
ACAAAGATACGCACGAACTTCTTGCCGACCTCACACTGATGCGCGATTCCCTTTTCACACACAAAGGCGAGCTCATCGCCACTGGTCTACTCGAGCGAACAATCCGCGCCGTATCCGCCTTCGGTCTCACCCACGCCACCATGGACATCCGCGAACACGCGCAAGCCCACCACCATGCTTTGGCTCAACTTCTTGAGGTTCCCAATTACATGGAACTCACGCCAGAGCAACGTCTCGACGTACTAGCCAAAGAGTTGGACCACCCCTATTACTACCTTGCAGATGGGCTAGATGCTCAAGGCAAAAAGACATTGGACACATTCAAAGCAATCGGCGATCTCATCGAACGTTTCGGCCCTGAATCCATCGAAACCTACATCGTTTCGATGACTAAGAACGGTGACGATCTTCTTGCGGCAGTTGTTCTGGCGAAAGAGGCAGGTCTCGTCAATATCGCTAAGGGCAAGGCGCTCATTGGTTTTGCGCCTCTCCTTGAAACCGTCGCCGAATTGCGCGCAGCCGATGTCATTCTTGAATCGCTTTTAAGCCAGCCCACATATAGAAAACTGGTTGCGCTCCGTGGCGACGTCCAAGAAGTCATGCTCGGCTATTCCGACTCCAACAAGGACGCTGGTATCGCTACAAGTCAATGGGAAATCCATCGCGCGCAACGAAGGCTCCGAAACGTTGCCATGAAATATGGCGTGAAGTTGCGACTCTTCCATGGTCGCGGTGGTTCAGTCGGACGAGGTGGTGGTCCAACCTACGACGCACTGATCGCCCTTCCTTGGGGCTCCATCGATGGCCAGATAAAGATGACCGAACAGGGCGAAGTCATCAGCGACAAATATTCCCTTCCCGCCCTAGCTCGAGAAAACATCGAACTCGCCTTGGCTGCCGCCCTTGAAGCAACCGTGCTCAATCGTGGTCCTCGTCAAAGTTCGAAGGATTTAGAAAAATGGGACGAGTGCATGGATCTCGTCAGCGAGAGTTCTTTCAAGCAATACCGCAAGCTCATTGACCATCCAGATTTACCCGCCTACTTCTATACATCTACCCCCGTTGAACAACTGGGCGATCTCTTTCTTGGTTCGCGCCCTTCGCGTCGCCCCGACGCTAGCGTCGGCCTGGAAAGTTTGCGTGCAATCCCATGGGTATTTGGCTGGACGCAATCTCGACAAATTGTCCCCGGGTGGTTCGGAGTAGGTAGCGGCCTCAAAGCCGCTCGCGAGTCAGGCAAAAGCGAAGTACTCGCCCAAATGTTGGCGCAGTGGCACTTCTTTCGGACATTCATTAGCAATGTGGAGATGACTTTAACTAAAACCGATCTAAAAACAGCAAGGCGTTATGTTTCTCGTCTTACTCCTGAGCCTCTTCACCATTTCCTTGATAAAATTGCCACAGAATTTGAGTTGACCAAGTCCGAAATCCTAAGACTGACGGGCAAATCCGAACTCCTCGGCGATCAACCACTGCTCGCCCGAACATTGGGTGTTCGAGATGCCTACTTGGCTCCATTGCATCTCTTGCAAGTCAACTTGCTAGAACGCGTTCGTTCTACAGATGAAACCGCCAACCCACTACTTCGCAGGGCTTTGCTTCTGACGATCAACGGCGTTGCTGCGGGACTCCGCAACACCGGTTAACCGTTCAGGTTCATTCTTCACCATCGAGTTCACTCGCGCATGCGTCAGTTCTATTACCGATGCATCTCACCTTCGTGGTCCTGATGGCCAATCTGCTCGAGTTGGAAGGTGGAGTGTTCAACGTCGAAATGGTCGCTAATGCAATTGCATAGTTTGTCCAGGAGCGGGCCAGCGATATTCTGGCTGAAAGTTGTGTCATTTACGACTATGTGCGCAGACAACACCGGTACGCCGGATGTGATTGTCCAGGCGTGAAGGTCATGGACACCTTCGACTCCGTCTACTTCTAATAGATGACCACGAACTTCGTCAAGATCAATGTTCTTTGGAGTTGCTTCGACCAGGATGTTCAAAGCATCGCGCAATAGCGACCAAGCTCGCGGCAGGATCAACAAGCTTATTATTAGACCGGCAATTGCATCGGTCTGTCTAATACCTGTTAACCAAATGATGATCGACGCAATGACGACAACACCTGCGCCCAGCATGTCGGAAAGAACCTCCAGATATGCACCTCGGATATTGAGGCTCGTTCGCTGCCCGGCGGTCAAAAGACAGACTGCAATCGCATTCCCGGCTAGGGCAATCAGGGCGAAAGCAAGCATGCTCCCCGCAGCAACCGCTGGCGGCGATGAAAGTCGTCGAATGGACTCAACGAAGATGAAGACGCCAACACCGATGAGGAAGACGGAATTTAAGAGTGCCGCCAATATCTCTGCTCTTTGTAAACCATAAGTGCGACGCGTGTTTGGCTCTCTATTGGCGAGTGCTACTGCGATTAGCGAAAGTGTAAGTGCGGATACATCGGTCAACATGTGCCCTGCATCGGCAAGCAGAGCTACGGATCCCGTAAGTACCGCGCCCAGGACTTCAACCAATAGGATTGCTGAAGCGATACCGAGAACTATTCGCAACCGACTACGATGCTCAGTAGCCGCCGTATTGTTGTGGCTATATTCGGGACCCATTGGATGCTCCCTTACGAATCAGTACTTCGAACTCACACGAGAATTTCACTAGGTATTGAAATCTTGCTGAGTTGTTTCTAGACCTTTGGTTATCAACGAGTCCACTGCTTCTGTCCCGCGGATGAGAAAATCTTGGAGTGCTTTCTTCTCGGCAACCGCAAATTGCTTTAAGACGAAATCGGCTGGGTCTTGACGACCAAGAGGCCGGCCAATACCCATGCGAACTCGATAATAATTTGCAGTGCCCAACGAAGATGTAAGACTCTTTAAGCCATTGTGACCGTTATCGCCGCCGGCGAGTTTGACCCGAATGGCATCAAAGGCAATATCGAGTTCATCGTGAATGACGATGAGGTTGGCCGGCTCGACCTTGAAGAAAGTGGCTAGCGCCTTGATTGGACCGCCGGATTCGTTCATGTAACTCTTTGATTTGGCGAGGATTACCGACATCGTCTCGGCGCCAATGCCAATTTTGAAAGCGGCGACATCAGTGCGTGATTTATGCGTGGTCCACCGAGCCTTGTTCTGCTCTGCCAGCATTTCTACAACCATTTGTCCGATGTTGTGCCGAGTGGCCGAATATTCAGGACCTGGATTACCCAGTCCCACGACAAGCCATACCATGAGGTAAGACTAAGCCAATGTAACTGGATTAGTCCTTCTTCTCTTCCGGAGCTTCAGAAACAGCAGTGCTCGCAGCAGACGCCTCAGATGCGGCAGATGCGGCTGCGGTATCCGCGGCTTCAATGTCATCATGGCTTGAGCGCACTGAAAGATGAACCACCGGCATGTGTGGATCTGAGATCAAGGTGACGCCGGCAGGAATCTTGACATCGGATGCGTAGAGTGAAAGTCCAGCAACAAGTCCGGTGAGATCCAGGGCGAAGAAGTCCGGAATAGAAGTTGCTTCGGTTTCCACTTCAATGGTGTTATTCATGTGTTCAAGAATTCCATCTCGATCGTATTCTCCAGAAGTATGGATCGGAATAGAGACGACAACGCGCTCTCCACGACGGACGATGATGAGGTCGACATGCTCGAGCGTGCCTTTAATGGCGTCGCGAACTATCGACTTAGGAAGGGTGAGTTCAGTTTTGCCATCCACAACAATGTCGAGAAGAACGTTGCTAGTCTTAAGTGCTTTGCCGAGTTCAATAGCAGGCAGAGAGATATGCGCAGGCTTTGCGCCGTGGCCGTATATGACCGCTGGGACCATTCCATCGCGACGTGCGCGCCGGGCTGCGCCCTTACCAAATTCGGTACGGCTCACGCCATTGATGAGGATCTCGGCCATTTTTAAATCTCCTAGTACTTAGCAGGCGGACATTTCACGGTAGCGACTAGGAGCGCACATTTAAATCGATGACTTGCTCAAGCCGTCGATTACGGTGTGCTTACCCTCGCCGGAACGTGTGAAAGATTAGCGAATAAAGCGGGTTTACAGCAAATCCGCCTCCCTTTTTAGCGCTTTACCCCTGCTTCTTATCAGGCAAGTCCATCAAAAAGGCTAGTGACCGACCCGTCTTCAAAGACCTCGCGGATCGCCCGAGCGATCAGCGGTGCGATGGACAGGACGGTAAGGCGATCGAAATAATTCTCTTCCGATATCGGCAGAGTGTCGGTGACGATAACTTCGCTCACACGAGAATTCTTCAGTCGCTCAATTGCCGGTCCTGATAGCACCGCGTGCGTTGCAGCAACGAGGACTTCTTTTGCCCCATCTGCAAAGAGAGCGTCCACTGCCTTAGTAATTGTTCCCGCAGTGTCGATCATGTCATCAATAACCACACATGTCTGGCCTTGGACATCACCGACGACGCGACCAACAACGGATTCATTTGGAATTCGCGGATCGCGTGTCTTATGGATGAATGCGATGGGGCAGCCACCAAGAAGATCTGACCAACGCTCTGCCACGCGGACTCGACCTGAATCAGGAGAGACGATGGTCAAACGCGATCGATCAACTTTGCTTCCTACGTAATTGGCAAGAAGGGGAAGTGCAAAAAGGTGATCAACAGGCCCGTCGAAAAATCCTTGAATCTGCGAGGTGTGCAAATCCACAACCATCAAGCGATCCGCTCCCGCGACCTTGAAAAGGTCGGCCATCAGGCGAGCGGTGATCGGCTCGCGACCACGATGTTTCTTATCCTGACGGGCGTATCCATAGAAAGGTGCCACAACAGTGATGCGCTTTGCTGATGCGCGCTTGAGAGCGTCCACCATGATGAGTTGTTCCATTATTTGCTTATTTATGGGGGCGGCGTGGCTTTGGATTACAAAGGCGTCGCAGCCGCGGATGCTCTCTTCAAATCGAATAAATATCTCGCCGTTTGCAAAGTCATATGCAGATGTCGGTGTCAGAGGAATGCCCAGTTCTGCAGCGACTTGCTCTGCTAACTCGGGGAAGGCACGACCCGTAAAGAGTCGAAGTCGCTTTTCGGAGGCGAGTCGTATTTCACTCATGGGTGTCATTTCCCTTTCTCGGATCCTGCTTCATTTGCCATTCTAGATTCAGCTGCTAGTGAAGATTTCGTGCCTGGGCGCTTACGTAGCACCCACCCTAGGACATTTCGTTGCTTTGCTCTTCCTACTCCGATGGCACCTGCCGGAACACTCTCTGTAATTACAGAGCCTGCCGCGGTGTAGGCGCCGGCTCCGATAGTTATTGGCGCAACCAACATCGTGTCGCTACCAATGCGCACATGATCACCGATATCGGAGTGATGCTTGTCGACTCCGTCATAATTTACGAAAATAGTTCCTGCACCGATATTGGTGCCAACTCCGATAGTGGCATCGCCGACGTAAGAAAGGTGTGGGACTTTGGAGCCTTCACCAAGCATTGAGTTTTTCATTTCAACGAATGCGCCAGTGCGACTCTTGCTCCCGAGATTGGATCCTGTTCGCAAGTAAGTGAAAGGTCCAACACTGGCTCCCTCCCCAATAACCGCACCGACGCAATACGACTCGAGGACTGTGGCCTTCGCCCGTACCTCACAATCAATCAGCGTCGTCCGCGGCCCGACTACGGCACACTCGGAAATTGTGGTCGTGCCCAGAAGCGCGGTGCCCGGATAAATAGTCACGTCGGCCGCGATTTTAACCGTTGTATCAATCCATGTTGTGGTCGGGTCGACGAGTGTGACACCCGCGCGCATAAATGAATCATTTATCTGGTCGCGCATGATTGCCGCGCACTCTGCGAGTTGTACTCGATCGTTAACACCTAGAATCTCCGCGGCATCAGGGGTAAGAATCGGAACGACTTGCTCGCCAAGGGCGCGCATAATCTCAATGACTTGCGTCAAGTAAAGCTCGCCTTGCTTATTGTCGTCGGTGAGTTGGTTGATGGATTTATGAAGCTTAGAAATATCAAAGACATACACCCCAGAATTGATTTCCACGATCTCACGCTCAAGCTCGTCGGCGTCGCGTTCCTCGACAATCTTAAGAAGGTTTCCCTCGTCGGTGCGAACGACGCGGCCGTATCCGGTGGGGTCGGGAAGTTCTGCAGTAAGCACTGTGGCGGCGAATCCACCTTCATTGTGCGCTTGAATCAACTGACGAAGAGTCGCACTAGAAAGCAAAGGCGTGTCACCGGCAACAATAAGGACAGTGCCCTTGATTTGCGTTCCGGCCAATGCCAACTGCACTGCATGACCAGTACCGCGACGATGTTCCTGCACAATTGGGATAGCGGTCGGTGAAATCTTAGCGAGGTGATCAGTGACTAACTCGCGCTCGGCGCCGACGACCACGCGAACCTCTGCTGGGGCAAGAGCCTCAACAGCTACCAGCACGTGGGCTAAAAGAGATTGACCTGCAATGGAGTGGAGCACCTTGGGCGTTGTCGATTTCAACCGCGTACCTTCACCTGCGGCTAATACGATCACATAATCAAGTCGGCTCAAGCATCGCTCCCACCGCTAGTTCCAATGGATCCATTCATCTTAGGCAGAGCCTAATTGCTCGGCTGGCCTTGTCCGCTCCGCCTCACTTGGCGGGCGGATCAATCAAGTTCGCTCCGCCACCAGGTATCGATCCTGGACCCTGGGCTTCAAAGGCCCATGTGCTAGCCACTACACAATGGCGGAACCCGTATTGTCCCGTATAGAGGGCACTGCTCTCGACCATGTATATTCAATAAATAATCTATTTTTGGGGGCTGCAATGCGTGATGAAGTAGACCGCCTTGTCAGCGACTGGAAACGCGAGCGTCCAGATCTCGACCTCTCTCCACTTGACGTCCTCAGCCGAATTACCAGAATTGCTCGCCACCTCGATATTGCCCGCCGGAGGGCATTTGCCGACCTGGATACTTGGGGCTTTGACGTTCTGGCAGCTCTTCGTCGATCAGGTGAGCCCTACCAACTCTCCCCTGGCCAACTTCTACAAGAAACGATGGTGACCAGCGGGACGATGACCAACCGACTAGATCGATTGGAAGAACTTAATCTGATCACCCGAAAGCCCGATCCCAGTGATGGTCGGGGAAGCGTGGTGACCCTGACCAAAAGCGGAGTACGAGCAGTGGACGCGGCAATGGAGGACTTGCTACAACAAGAGAGTATTTTTCTGGAATCGCTGAGCGAAACTGATCGAGTCAGACTGGCCTCATTGCTCGCAATCGTGGTTGCACCCTTTGATAAGCAACTGGAAGAAGAGTGACCGCAAAAAAATTTGGACCTTCAGTGAATTTCAGTAACGCGCGCACCCGCAACTGGCCCACCTACGCGGGTAACACTGCCGACAACACCACTGGATGTGAGGGCAACCGCAAGGTCAAGTGCTTGATCCTCATCTGAGACTAGGAATGCCACTGTCGGTCCCGATCCAGAAACGATAGAGCCCAGCGCCCCGTATTCGTCCCCAACATCGAGAATGAGGCGCAGGGCCGGGCGCAATGAACATGCCGCGGGTTGCAGATCATTCACCAGCGATTTTCCCAGCACTACGGAATCGGCTGCCAGCAATGCCTGAAGAATATGATCGCTCACTTGAGGTGCAGCAACCTTCATTCCCTCACGCAGACGATCGCACTCGCCATACACCGCCTGGGTAGAAAGACCCAACGTCGATACTGCCAGAACCCAGTGATAAGTGCCGCGAGAAAGTGCTGCAGTCACCTGATCACCACGTCCACGTCCGACTGCGGTTCCACCACTTAACATGAAGGGAACATCGCTACCAAGTAGGGCGGCAATTGCGTGCAAGTCTTCGCGCGTCTGGCCCAATGAAAAGAGAGCGTCAATGGCCAGGATTGTCGCCGCCGCGTCAGCACTGCCCCCGGCCATGCCGCCAGCCACTGGGATGGACTTCTTAATGTCAATGCGAAAGTCAGCCGGTAATTCGTGCTTCTGACACATCAGAACCGCAGCGCGCCACGCCAAATTTGTTTCATCCGTTGGAACGCCATGGATATGGTCGCCGTTGATATTGAGTGAAAGACCAACACCAATATCTTCTTTGGTCACGGTTACATCGTCGTAAAGGGAAATCGATTGAAATACCGTGACAACACCGTGATAGCCATCGGCCTCTCTTGGTCCGACAGAGAGTTGCAGGTTAATTTTTCCCGGCACGCGCACAACTACGGAATTTGCTACCGCACGTGCCATGTCAGAACCTCCATATCAAGACCCTATGCCTAATTCTTCTGCCGCACGGGCAATCCGAGCGAACTCTTCTACTACGAGTGCCTCACCCCGCAATGTGGGGTCAATTCCGGCCTTCCGTAAGACTTTTTGAGAAGACTCTGAACTTCCCAACCAATTCTTCAGCGCCGATCTGAGCATTTTGCGGCGTTGCGAAAAAGCCGCGTCGATGACAGTGAATACTTGAGAGCGAAGTCTCTCATTGCCCAACGGCTCGTGGCGCACGAACGCAACGAGTTTTGAGTCAACATTGGGTGCTGGCCAGAAGACAGATCGCGACACTGAACCCGCGTTGGACAGATGTGCCCACCATGCAGCTTTGACGCTAGGAATTCCGTAATCCTTCGTGCCGGGTTTGGCGACCAGTCGATCGGCAACCTCAGCCTGGACCATCACGATCCCAGATCGGATCGTCGGAAATAACTCCAAGTAATGAAGAAGAACTGGAACAGAAATGTTATATGGAAGGTTTGCCACCAAGACCGTTGGTGGATAAGGCAACTGAGTTATCTGAAGTGCATCCGCATTAATTGAGGTCAGTTTTGCGAAATTCGTAGAATGACTTTCGATCGTTGCCGGCAATTGCGCGGCCAAACGTGAGTCAATTTCAATGGCAATCACAGTGGCCGCCTCATCGAGCAGTGCGAGGGTGAGTGAACCTAATCCGGGACCAATCTCCAGAGCAACATCGGTAGAAGTAACACCCGACAATTTCACAATCTTGCGACAGATATTTGCATCAATGACGAAATTCTGACCCAGCGCTTTGGCGGGTATGAGTTCCAATTGCGCGGCTAGGGCTCGTACTTCAGCGGCGCCAAGCAAACTCATGGCGCAAACGATCCGATGATGCGTTCGGCGTTTCTGCCAAGACTATCGGCCAGATCTGCTAGATCCTCACCACGTTCAACCGCCATTGCTCGCACAATCGTGGCGATCTGCGCTGGCGAATTGCGCAGACCTCGGTGGGGCGAGGGTGCCAAAAACGGTGAATCCGTCTCGACTAGCAATTGGTCGATCGGCACTAGCTTCACAGCCTCGCGCAACTGAGGAGCATTTTTAAATGTCATTGTCCCAGCGAAGGAGAGCACATAACCGCGTTCAATACACTTCTTGGCCATCTCGACGTCACCAGAGAAACAGTGAAAGAGGGTGTTCTCGGGGGCACCTACTTCTAATAAGATCGAAAGAATGTCATCGTGAGAGTCACGATCATGAATGACCAGCGCCTTCTTGGTTCGCTTGGCTAAATCAATGTGCCACTTAAATGATTCTTGCTGACGCCCACGCAACTCCGGGGGCGTACGGAAATAATCCAAACCCGTCTCACCGATTGCCCTCACTCGAGGATGCTGCGCCAATTTCTCGATTATCGCGAGATCTTGATCCAAATTTTCTACCACTGGTGCCTCGTTGGGATGAAGCGCAACCGCTGCAAGTACCGTGTCATTCCAATGCTCGGCGGCTTGGACACACCACTTGGACTGCTCCGCCGAATAACCCACTTGTACGACTCGATCAACCCCAACTGATTTTGCCTGGGCTAATATTTCACCAACTTCTGGCGAATCGGGCGCAGTGTTCGTGATTATCTCAATATGAGCGTGTGCATCGACAGTTGGAACAGGAAGTTTGTCGGGCAGTGGCGCAAGCGGTCGGTCAAAGTCCCGGTTATGCCGATCCGCCATCGACGTTAAGCAATTACTTCTAGACGTGGAAAGAGAGATTCGCTCTTAGTGACAATTGACCCTGCGGGCAGCTGACCCCACTTGCTTACATCACCAATCCGCTGGTCTCTCAAAGCCCCTACGGATGCATTTGCACCAAGGGATTCCCAGAGGATTTCACAAGTCGCTGGCATAACGGCGTTCAAGAGCACGGCGAGCGCCCGCAGTGATTCGGCCGTGTTGTAGAGAACAGCTTCGAGTTCGATCCTATTTGCGGAGTCTTTTGCCAGGATCCAGGGCTCTTTTAGCGTGACAAAACCATTGACCTGCTTGCAGAAATCCATGATCGCCACGATTCCGCCCTGGAAGTCCAGGTCGCACATTGCCGCATCTGCCTTCTCAACGGTCTGCGCGAGGGATTCAGCCAGCGCTTTGTCAAAACTCACTGCGGGAACAATGCCATCGCAATATTTCTCGATCATGGCCGTCAGCCTTGAGGCGAGATTGCCAAAATCATTTGCCAATTCGCTGGTATAGCGGGCGTGCATGTCCTCCCATGAGAAGGATCCATCGCTACCGAATGGGATCGCGCGCAAAAAATAATAACGAAAAGCATCTACCCCGAAATGATCAGTGATCTGAGACGGTGCAATACCCGTGAGTTTGCTCTTACTCATCTTCTCGCCACCGACAAGGAGCCAACCATGGGCAAAAACCTTCTTAGGTGTTGCCAATCCTGCGGCCATCAACATTGCGGGCCAAATAACAGCATGGAATCTCAAAATATCTTTTCCAACTAGGTGAACATCTGCTGGCCAGGTATTGGCAAACTTCCTTCCACCCGCGCTTTCGGGATCATCACCCAGTCCAACTGCGGTCGCGTAATTCAAAAGTGCGTCAAACCAGACATAGAAAACTTGGTCAGTATCCCAAGGAACGGTAATTCCCCAATCGAAAGTTGAGCGGGAAATGGAAAGATCGGTGACTCCACTTTCAAGAAAAGAAATAACTTCATTGCGAGCACTTTCGGGCTCCAATCTTTCGGGCTTATCGCGATAGTGCTTAAGAAGGGGCTCGACAAATTCAGAAAGTTTAAAGAACCAGTTGTTCTCATTGACCATTTCGACAGGTGTGCCGTGAGTCGGACAGAGCCGTTCATTTCCCTTCACTATAAGATCTGACGGCAATTTGAACTCCTCGCACCCAACGCAATAGGGACCTTCGTATTTTCCAGCGTAGATAAATCCCCTATCTTTAAGGCCAGTTAAGAATTTCTGAACACGCTCACTATGGCGTGGTTCAGTGGTGCGGATAAAGTCATCATTAGCAATATTGAGAGCGCGCCAGTTAGGCTTCCACGATGTTTCGACCAGATTGTTGACCCAGGCTTGCGGGGTTACTCCGTTCGCCTCTGCCGTGCGCAGAACCTTCTGACCATGCTCATCGGTACCCGTCAAAAACCAGACAGATTCTCCTTTTTGACGATGCCACCGCGTCAATACATCTCCAGCCACCGTCGTATAAGCATGCCCGATATGTGGCACGTCATTCACGTAGTAAATGGGTGTAGTTACGTAGAAAGTCTTAGGGTTTGGGGTCCTCACGTAGATATCCTAGAGGCTGATTTCGCTTCGACCATCGCCGCAAAAACTACCCGTTTGGCCACCGCAAACTCATCGGCCACAGTTGCAATCGCGGATTTGCGATCCATACCCGCGGCTTCGAATTCTTTCACCCGCGTAACCATCCCCTGTGAACTGATTTGCGCCGAATTACTGGGGGCACCTTCTATCACCATGGTGATCTCACCAAGTACTTCATTGTCTTGAGCCCACGACATCAGTTCGCCCAGACTTGCACGGATCGTCTCCTCATATCGCTTCGTCATTTCCCGACAAATTGCTGCGCGACGCTCTGGACCAAATACTGCAACGGCATCCGCAAGTGATTCCAGAAGGCGGTGGGGTGCTTCAAACCAAACAATTGTCCGCTCTTCATTGCGAAGACTCTCAAAAAATTTCCCTCGCGTTCCTGAGGTGCGAGGGGAGAACCCCTCAAAGACAAATCGATTGGTCGGAAGTCCGGCCAGAGCGATTGCAGTTGTGACGGCACTTGGGCCAGGAACAACCGCGACGGGGATACCCCCGGCAATCGCATCTCGCATCAAGCGAAATCCGGGGTCACTAATGGTCGGCATTCCCGCATCAGAAACTACCAATATCGAAATCCCCGCATGAAGCATGGTCAATATTTCGGTCGTTCGTTCCTGCTCGTTTCCTTCAAAGAAGGAAACGACCCTCCCTGTGAAGTTAATTTCCAAATCGGCACAAAGACGGTGAAATTTCCGAGAATCCTCCGCGGCCACTACCCCTGCACTTTCAATCACTTCCTTGAGTCGCTTACTCGCATCTGCGGGATTTCCAAGAGGAGTCGCGGCAAGGGTCAAAGTCATGGCCAAATCCTCTCAGTTATCTTTCTATTCTCGCTTAGGCTAACCCCGTGGGCCCAATCCTGATCTCAATGATCTCCTTCGGACTAAGGCTCTTTCATTTGGGACTTCCGCGAGGATTGGTCTTCGATGAGGTTTACTACGTCGACGGAGCGCGCGATTATTTAGCCCACGGCGTGGAGGTCACCGGATCGGCACCAGAATTCATTGTCCATCCCCCCATTGGCAAATGGTGCATTGCTCTTGGAATCAAATTATTTGGGAACAGTGATTTCGGCTGGCGGATAAGTGTCGCCATTGCAGGTGCATTAACTATTTATCTCGTGGGGCGCATTGCCCAGCGCCTTTTTGTATCGTCAGCGTTTGCCACGTTAGCCGCTTTACTCATGGCCCTGGATGGGCTCAACTTGGTGCATTCGCGTACCGCACTCCTTGATCTTTTCCTCACCCTATTCGTACTACTTGCAGTTCTCTCCTGGCTCAAGGGTCATTATTGGCGAGCTGGAATTTGGTTTGGCATTGCCTGTGGCACCAAATGGAGCGCGCTCTATTTTCTTGTCGCCTTCGCCCTGCTGACGCTCTATCGAGACCGAGGACGAATTCAACCATTTATCAAATTGTTACCCGTGAGATTTGCACAATTTTTCATCCTTCCCATCGCAACTTATGTGGCATCGTGGACGGGTTGGTTGCTCACATCGAGGGGATGGGACAGACAATGGGCGGATGATCGTCCATCATCTTTTGGATATATCCCGCGGTCATTGCGATCTCTATGGCACTATCACGCAGAAATTCTCAACTTTCATAGAGGCCTCACCCAGCACCACACCTACCAAGCAAATCCATGGAGTTGGTTGGTGATGGGAAGACCAACATCGTTCTATTACGGAACGCCTTCGGCTTGTGGCGGGCCAAGGGCCTGCGCTCAAGAAGTTTTAGCCATTGGCACTCCGCTGCTCTGGTGGTTAGGGACGCTTGCTATTGCAGTTGTTCTAGGGTTTTGGTTAAGGAGCTTGATTACGATGAGATCGCCCGATTTCGTCTCTGGCTTCATATTGCTCGGTATCGCCGCTGGTTACCTTCCATGGTTCCTCTTCCAACGCAGGACTATCTTCACTTTCTACGCAATTGTATTTGAACCATTCGTAATTCTTGCCCTTGTCTTTTGCGCCAAGAAATTCTTAGGGGTTCCACCATGGCCTCGACAAAAGAAAGTGGTGGTCGCCATTCTCGTTTTACTAATTGCCGCCAATTTCTTTTACTTCCTACCTCTATTTAACGGCTCAGTACTCTCATATTCCCAATGGCACTACCGGATGTGGCTGCCTTCTTGGATTTGATTCCATTAAACTCCACCTGCTATTGGCGGATCGCTAGCGTTAAGGTAAATGTATGTGATAGGAATCTGAGGAACGAGGCAGGTCGGTCAAATCATCGGAGATTACCTTTCGCAGAATGGCAAAAACATAATCAAGCTGTGAAACTCGGCAAGTACAACGAGGCCGCCGAGTTCGGAGATTTCGTTGTGAATGCCACGATTGGAGAACGAATCCAAAGGGCTCACCCAGATGCCAAGACAACTGTAAAAGAACTTTTGATTTCTTTTGGGTGGAAAGAGAGAAATATTCTTGACCTAGGCGATATTACAACCGCAAGAGGAACCCAATAGTTGCTTCCGCGTAGGTACGCCTGGAACCTCACATGCTTCACACGATCCCCTCTTATTCATCAAACGCTTCTCATCTCGTGTTTCGGACGGTGGCGCAAGTGTCGCTCAAAAAAGGTGAGAAATGCCGATTTTGGCCGCAATCGAGGAATACGAACGCAAAACGAGCGTAATGCAGGACACGCGTAGTTACTCCGGCGTGCTACCATGAAAACAAGATGCTGTCCCCTCAGGGATGTTGGGCCAACACCTTGTTCTTCCTCTCCACTTTCTCTCGGTTTCCGAGAGGTCGACACCGTATGTTTCTTTTGAAATCAGGCACCAAATGAAAGTAGTAGAAATTCTCCCCAATGCATTACTTGTGGAAGACAATCCCGAAGATCGTCTTGATGTTCGCTTGCAGTTGGAAGTTTTAGGTTTTAAAGTCTTCGATACCGCCCAACAAATTGAAGCGCTCGAGATATTCAAAGATAACCAGATCAGCCTGGTTCTCATTCACCTTACCCAACTTCCCCTTCGTGCCTTAGAGATTTGCCGCTTTGTTCGGGCGGCGTCGACTGTTCCAATTATTATGTTGACTCAGCGCGATGAAGTCGTGGACGAAGATATGTGCCTCGGAGCCGGGGCTGACGACTATGTAACCAAACCAATTCAAACCAAGATTCTCATTTCAAGAATTACTCAACAAATGAAACGCGGAGAATCCCAGCGTTCCCCGAAGGCTAATATTCTTACGTGGAGTACTTTAACCATGGATTTAGCCGCCCACGTATTTCATGTTCAAGGTAAGACCCTCGAATTGACCAGGACCGAGTTCCAATTCCTTCAGTTACTTATGGAAAACCCACTGCGAGTGTTTAGTCGGAATCAGATAATGGATGCCATCGGAATAGCTGGTGGCTACGGCACGGATCATATAGTCGATACTCATGCATCCAGGCTCCGCCTAAAGATTCGCAAGAGTGGTGGTCCTGAAGTAATCAATGTAATTCGTAGCGTTGGTTTTCGCTTATCAGATCCAAATTCTGAACAGGAATTAACAGTTACTGCATAAGGTTCTGATTTACCAGAGTTGGTAAGAACATAAATGCTGACGCGCCAAACTTTCCTGCGACCCACCTAGAACCCACAACAGGGTGGTCGCCGCGATTATTACCGCTGGCAACCACCCTGACTGGACCCACCTCTTGCGAGATAGGGACAGCTTCTCAGCCATGAGAAGAGTTTCTCATTGTGAGAGCGCTATTTAGAGGTGGAACTGGGAAGCCAAACTTCCGTCTCCAGTCTTAACGCCGCCTTTTGGAACTTTGGGTACCTGAGGTGTCGGCGTCGGCGTCGGCGTTGGC
>JBBRSY010000035.1:0-15376 GCA_038244965.1 Candidatus Nanopelagicales bacterium
AACAGAGTGTGGTATTCCAGGAGTCTTACTCAGAGAAATTACGCTGCACTCGGCAGCCATTGGCAGATCCAAGATTGTCGCTAGGTGCGCCAACTGTTCATTGCCACGAGGACTGCCCGCTGCCAAGACCGCATCCGGCTTTAGCCGCGCCACTAATTGTGCCAGAGCTATTCCGCTGGCAGCAGGGGTGTAATCTGTTAGCCCTTCGTGCTTTGCTACATGGAGAATGCTTGCTCCGTACTGTCCGACAACTTCGGCGAGGTTGCTTCCGATTTCGCCAATGACTACCGCCTGAACATCATCGGCGAGTTTGCGAGCCGCGGTGATTGCCCTTAAGGACAAAGAATCGAGTTCGCCTAAATCATGATCGACTAGTACCAAAATCATGCGAGTATTCCAATCGTCTTGAGGACTTCGACCAGCGCCGGTACCGCTTCTGCGCCAATTCCCAGCACCTGCGCCCCAGCAGTATTCGAAGGGGCGACACTTAGCGATACTTTCTCCAATTTTGGAACGCGCGGAGTTGGCTTCTTGTGATCGATAAGTTTTTTTCTCGCCTGAATGCGTCCTGGAACAGAGGGATAGCGAGGAATATTTAGCCCGTCACGAACGGTGACGACAGCAGGAAGCGGAACTTCGTATATCTCACGAGTCGTTCCGACGACTCTCTCGCAATGCGCAATTCCATTCTCAATCCTCATGCTTTTCACGTTTGTCACAATGGGACGACCCAGGGCATGTGCCACTCGTATGTGAATTTGGTATCCAGCGCTATCGGCTGACTCCGCTCCAAAAATCAAGAGATCAAAAGGGGTCTCCTCCGCTTTTATTGCCTCTACCAGCGCAGCGGCCGTGGCTTGCGGGTCCCAATCCTCCCCATCGGTTTCCAAAAGAATTCCGCGCGTTGCACCAATGGCTAACTGCGAACGCAATTGCTCTTCGGCATCGGTTGGTCCAAGAGTCAGAAGTGTCAGAGACCCACCCATTTGTTCGACCAACTGAACGCCGGCTTCGACGGCATTTTCCTCATGTGGGCTAATACCAAAGCCAAGATGCTTGGTATCAATATCGCGCGAGTCGGGCGTCAACACAAAAGTGCTCCCAGCTAAGACAACGCGCTTCAGACAGACAAGAACTTCCATTACGACAAAATCCTCTCATTTGCAGGATCAAAAAGGGGTGTCGCGCCAACACCAGCGACCGTTACTGGGTACGCCTCGCCCAGGTATTCCACGAGGAATTTCGCGCCCACGACCGCCTTGTCCGTGGGCAGGTAGGTCATTAACACGTGCTTTCCGATTGAAGGTGATGAACCAGCGCTAGTTACATAAGAGCGGCGACCATGAGAATCGACAATGGGGGAAAAATCCAAATTGAGGATGGGCTCACGTCCCAACATGTACCTCTTCTCTCCGGTGGAGGAAGTGTGATCATCGACTGAAAGAGTGCAGAGCGTGGCAACTGGTGCAATCGCACGATGTTGCAGGTGCGCGGCCTTACCGATAAATTCCTGATCTTTAATTTTGGGTGTCTGCATTCCTGCCTCCACCACGTTGTACTCCGTTTCGAGTTCAGCTCCGTAAGCACGATAATTCTTCTCTAGCCGACCGGTAGTACCGTAGACGCCAATCCCCACAGGAATCATCGACAGTGCATTGCCTGCCTGCCAAATGAGATCCCAGAGTTTTCCACCCTGTTCAATTGGAATGTAGAGCTCCCAACCAAGTTCTCCAACGTAGGAAATCCTCGAAGCCAGAACACGAAGTGGTCCTATTTCAATCACGCGGCAGGTACTGAACTTGAAACCCTCATGCGAGAGGTCATCAGTGGTAATTGAGGCCAGAATCTTTCGTGCCAGTGGTCCCCATACTCCGATTGTGGTGAAAGCCGATGTTTGGTCGAAGATCTGTGCCGATCCGTCGCTGGGGAGTTGATCCGAGAACCACTTCTTGTCGGCCATGCCATGTGCACCGCCGGTAACAACTCGGAAATGGTTCTTGCCAAGACGCATTATCGTGAGGTCGGATTTGAATCCACCATTTTCAGCAAGTACCGGGGTGTAAACGACTCGACCCACGGCGACATCCAATTGACGCACCGCAACTTTTTGAACAACCGAGAGAGCGGCAGGGCCAGTCACATCGAAGATTGCAAACGCACTAAGATCCACGATCGCCGCAGTCTCGCGCATTTGCAGGTGCTCGGCGTTGATAATTGGCGACCACCATCTAGAGTCCCACTCCGCCGTACGTGGCATAACACGATTGCCAAATTTCTCAACAAGATGCGCATTTGATTCATACCAGAATGGCCGCTCCCAACCAGCAGTCTCAAAGAACATTGCTCCTAAAGCCTTTTCTTGGTCGTAAAAAGGAGAAAGGCGAACATTACGATTACTCTCCCATTGTTCACCTGGGTGCACTATTCCGTATGTTTTGTTAAAGCCTTCAGCCGTACGCGCCTTAACATGGTAAGTCGTCTTTTGATGTTCGTGAAAACGTGCGATATCTGAGGAGTGAAGATCGATTTCGGATTGGCCAAGCACCATCCATTCTGCAACGCTTTTACCTGTTCCGGGACCTTCCTTTACCCAGACCGCCGAAGCAGCCCATAGCCCCTTTACTTCCGAGGTTTCACCCAGAATTGGCATTCCATCTGGCGTCAAGGAAAGAATTCCATTGATGGCGTACTTCTCACGCACATTTTCGTCGCCGATGATCGAGGGCATAAGCTCGAGGGAATGCTCATCTTGCAAATCAAAATCATCCTGCGTAAACGGGAATTCCGTGGGTGATAGGGCCGCGGTGGCATTAGAAGGAATATCCTCTGGCGTGTACAGAATTGGCCGGTGCGCGTACGAACCAACTTCAAGGCCCGTACCGTGCTGGCGCTCGTACATATTGGTGTCCATGTCTCGAATGATGGGCCACTCAATGTCTCCACGTGAATCTGCAAAGAATGGAACAGGTCCAATATCCTTCATCTGATGAACGGCCGGGGTCAGCGGAATAGATGCACCTGCCATTTTCGCCAGGCGTGGACTCCAGCAACCTGTAGCAATAACAACATATTCGGCTTCAATATCTCCATGATCTGTTCGGACTCGTTTGATTCGTCCATCTTCAACATCCATGCCGAGCACTTCAATATTGGCAAAGCTCTGGAGGGCACCCATTTCTATGGCTTCTTCCCGCATCAAAGTACCGGCTCGTAATGAATCAACCACTCCGACGCTCGGTGAGTAAAACCCTCCAAGAATCACACTCTCATCAATGTATGGCACAAGTTCTTTCACTTCGGCGGGTGTGACCATTCGCCCACCTTCAATCCCCCAGGACTTGCCAGATGAAATTCGGCGCTGCAACTCCTGCATTCTCTCTGGCGTACGGGCCACTTCTATGCCGCCGCATTCCGTGAAGGTTCCGCGCTCTTTGTACTGCCTAACGCTGTCGGAAGTAATCGCCGTCATTTCTTTGGAATGATCGACTGGAAAAATGAAATTTGAGGCATGCCCTGTGGAGCCACCAGGATTTGGTAGTGGTCCTTTATCTATCTGCACGATGTCTCGCCAACCCAATCGAGCCAAATGGTAGGCGATGCTGTTACCAACAATTCCCGCACCGATGACGACTGCCTTGGCCTTGCTTGGTACTGTACTCATGGCTCGATCCTTTTCTTTTTTAGCTGACGTAGAGTTAGAGATTCTTTCTGATACTGCCTTCAAAACCTTCGACGTGATCTTGCATAGCCTGCGACGCTGCCTTCGAATCGTTGTCACGAATGGCAATAAGAAGGGCGCGATGTTCGATTACCGCCTCTGACAGATCGTCCACGCGGTCTAGGGCCAGAAACCAAATCCGTAAAGCGTGACCGTAATACTGTTCGAGGGAAGATTCCAAAAAGGGATTGTGAGTGCACTTATAAATATGACGATGGATCCGCTGATCAAGTTGAATCAACTTGGTCATGTTTGGATCGCCCTTAATTGCATCAATTTCGGCTATCAGCGCCACGGTTGTGTCACGATCCTCCGGGGTCGATCGCTGCGCGGCAAGACCGGCCGCCTTTATCTCAAGTACAGCGCGTACCTCAGATATGGACGAGAGATTCTGGACATCCACGCTGGCAATAAACATGCCACGCCGCGGATATACCTCAACAAGTTTTTCTCCGGCCAGAGTTCGCAGGGCTTCCCGAATTGGAGTGCGACCATAACCAAGCCTGGCCATAAGCTCGCCTTCATTGATGAGAGAGCCTGGTTCGAGTTCCAGAGAGAGAACCATGGAACGAATCTGGCTGTAAGCCTCCTCCGACTGGGAGAGGGCGCCCTTGAGTTCCCTCGTCGCGACGATCATGGAAATGATGATATATCAGTATCGGTCAGATAGATACATAAGGTCGATCCAAATTTGGGCTTATTTTTCACTATTTCAGTCGATCAAAGCCACCTTAGAAGCGATCAAGCTCCATCACCTTATTCCACACTGCGGCAAAATCCTCCACAAATTTCTTAGCCGCGTCATCACTGGCGTAAACCTCAGAAAGTGCGCGCAACTGTGAATTGGAGCCGAAGATTAAATCAGCCCGGCTGGCATTCCAAAGCACTTCCCCGGCCTTGTTCGAACCTTCATATAAATCACCTTTCGGCTGCCACGTAATGCCGCTGTCAGTGATATTTACAAAGAAATCATTGGTGAGCACCCCGGGACGATGAGTCAGTAGGCCAACTTTTGAATCATCCGCGTTGGCATTCAAGACCCTCATTCCACCAAGTAGGACTGTCATCTCAGGAGCGGTCAAAGTCAGTAGCGCTGCCTGATCCACCATCAAGAATTCAGCAGCGTGATGAAGTCCGCTTTCAAAATAATTGCGGAATGCATCAGCGGCCGGTTCTAAGACGGCAAAGGAGTCAACATCGGTCTGCTCCTGTGTAGCATCAGTGCGACCGGGCGTAAATGGAATATCGATGGATACACCAGCATCCATAGCGGCCTTCTCAACGGCCGCCACTCCAGCCAGAACGATAATGTCGGCAAATGAAATCCGAGTGCCATCTTTGGCGATCGCTGAGTTGAAATGGTTTTGAACCCCAGCCAGATAATTCAGAACACTTTGGGTGTCTGAATGCTTATTGACCTCCCAACTGCGTTGTGGCTCTAACGCAATACGTGCACCGTTGGCTCCGCCCCGTTTATCCGTGCCTCGAAATGTTGATGCGGAGGCCCAAGCGGTTTTTACCAATTGGGAGACGGTGAACTTCGCACCGACGAGTTCACGTTTGAGCAAAGCAACATCCGCCGCTGAAACAAGCTTATGATCGACCTTTGGCACCGGGTCTTGCCAAATTAGGGTCTCGGCAGGAACTTCTGGCCCAAGATAGCGAGCAATAGGACCCATGTCGCGGTGCGTTAATTTAAACCACGCGCGCGAAAAAGCGTCCGCCAATTGATCAGGGTTCTCCAGAAAATTGTGCGAAATCTTTTCAAAAATTGGATCAAAGCGAAGTGCCAGATCTGCGGTCGTCATTACGGGGGCGTGTCGCTTGGTGGGATCGTGCGCATCGAGCACACTTTGCGATGCGGCGCCATCTTTGGGAATCCATTGGGTGGCTCCGGCTGGGCTCTTCGTTTGCACCCAATCATGCGCAAAAAGAGTTTCAAAATACATATTATCCCACGAAGTGGGAGTTGCGTTCCAAGCGCCTTCTAGGCCGCTACTTATCGTTTGCGCGCCATTTCCTGATCCCAAAGAGTTCTTCCAACCTAAGCCCATCATTTCTACCGGTGCACCTTCTGGAGCCTGGCCCACATACTTACTTGGATCGCCCGCACCATGGGTCTTACCGAAGGTGTGTCCTCCGGCAATCAAGGCAACAGTCTCTTCATCATTCATTGCCATGCGCGCGAAAGTCTCGCGAATATCGACGGCGGAAAGTAGCGGATCAGGATTTCCATTTGGGCCTTCAGGGTTGACATAAATTAGACCCATCTGAACTGCGGCGAGTGGATTCTCAAGTTCGCGGTTTCCGCTGTATCGATTGTCGGCTAACCATTCAGTCTCTTTGCCCCAATAAGTTTGATCTGGCTCCCACGCATCAGAGCGCCCCCCACCAAAGCCAAAAGTTTTCAAACCCATTGAATCCAACGCGCAGTTGCCAACCAGGATCATCAAGTCGGCCCAAGAAATACTTTTCCCATATTTTTTCTTAATTGGCCATAACAATCGACGAGCTTTATCCAAACTAACATTGTCAGGCCAGCTGTTCAGCGGTGCGAATCGCTGCATTCCCGCACCGGCTCCGCCGCGCCCGTCAGAGATGCGATACGTTCCTGCACTGTGCCAAGCCATACGAATAAAAAGTGGACCGTAGTGGCCGTAATCAGCAGGCCACCAATCTTGTGAGTCGGTCAGGAGGAAATTGATGTCATTTTTTAAGGCTGGAAGATCGAGTTTCTTAAACTCCGCTGCATAATCAAAATTATCGCCCATCGGGTCTGCCAGCTTTGAGTTTTGCTGCAGTACTTTTAAGTTAAGAGCGTTGGGCCACCAGTCGCCATTCTTCGTGCTATTACTGGCCGATGCGCCCACATATGGGCACTTGCTTGCCTCTTCCATACATCCCCCTCATGAGTAACAAACTATCAATCAGCCTATCCTGATTATTCTCACCTTGTGGCTTAGGCTCCTCCCATGGCATTTAGGCGCGGAAATCCCAACGAGAAGGGCTGGCGAGATCTCGAAGAAGTGTCAGATGCACCTCATCTGGGGGAACCATTTCCAGAAAAGTTCGAGCCATTATTGATTCTCCACCATCTTTCAGATTTACACGTCTGCGATGCCCAATCTCCCATTCGTCCTGAGTTCTTAGATCGCTGGGCCGATCCCGACAGTCCAATACGTGAACAAGTGGGAACGATTGGCACATATCGTCCGCATTCCATGCTCTCGCCCCATGTTGTAGAAGCCATGGTGCAATCGCTCAATCAAATAGCCGTTGGTCCCCTATCGGGGCATCTAGTAGATGCGGCAATAGTTTCAGGAGATACCACGGATAATGCACAAATCAATGAAGTTCATTGGTATCTCGCACTCCTTGATGGCCAGCCAATCCGTCCGGATTCTGGGAATTTCGAAAAGTATGAAGGTGTCATGGATGATGAGGGAGATCACTACGACATAAAGTATTGGCATCCCCACGGAACTCCTGCAGGAAAAGATGATGACGACGCTCGTGCCAAATACGGTTTCCCAGTGATTCCCGGGCTGTTGGATGTATGCCGGGCGCCGTTTGCGGCGACTGGATTAAAGGTGCCGTGGTATGCCGTTCATGGCAACCACGATGCGTTACTTCAGGGAACCGTTATTCCAAATGAAGCAACCAGCATTGAGATGATGGGTGAACGGCGCTACGAGTCTCTCCCGTCATCAATGACATTAGAGGAAACGCTAGCGGCTTTTAACGAGATCGGTCCAGCAGATTACCCTGCGTCAAGCGACGCCTCCTTCGCAATCGTGACAGCTGACGCCGAACGTCGGGCACTTGAGCGTGGACAGTTTGCCGCACTTCATCTTGAATCGCCTGGCTCGCCCATAGGCCATGGCTTCAGCGATAAGAACGTGCGCGATAAGACGATGTACTACTCAACAGAAGTTGGGAAAGTAAAATTGATCGTCATCGATAGCGTCAACCAATTCGGCGGATGGCAGGGATCCCTTGATGAAACGCAATTCGCCTGGCTCGAATCTGAGATAAAGAACTCCACCAAGCCCGTGGTCTTAACATCACATCACCCGCTAACGCTGATGTTTAATGATTACGCTCCTAGTGGACGAAGAGTCTGCGTAGATGAAATTAGAGAAATGCTTCTGCAGTACCCCCAAGTCATACTCTGGCTCGCCGGTCACGAACATCGCCACCATGTCGAATGGATTAGCAATGCGGAAAAAGAAGTTGGCTTCTGGCAAGTTGAGACCGCCTCACACATTGACTGGCCACAGCAGAGTCGGACGGTAGAAGTGGTCCGATCAACTGAGGGCGATATTTACATTGGCCTCAGCGTTGTTGACCACATCGGAGGTGACGATTATTCGCTAGCCCAAACACCTGCTGAAATAGCCGCACTGTCGCGCGCGCTTAGCGCAAATGTCTGGCAGAGACGAGAAGAGTTGGGTGCCAAGCATGCTTTTAACTGGTACGAGGGTGTACCAGAGTCAAGAAATACCGTCTTGCGGATTCGCAAACGCTAGTTTTTAGGCATCCAACAGAACGGATTTTGCATGGATTTCAACGTCCACGGTCGATCCCTCGACAAAGACCAGGGCCTGCGCACTCGGCATGGAAATATAGAGAACGCCGTTGTCAGCGA
Source organism: Candidatus Nanopelagicales bacterium (assembly GCA_038244965.1). Taxonomy (GTDB): domain Bacteria; phylum Actinomycetota; class Actinomycetes; order Nanopelagicales; family Nanopelagicaceae; genus QYPT01. The sequence continues at coordinate 8,367 of JBBRSY010000035.1, forward strand.
TCATTCTTACCGCGATTCGAGTGAGTGGTCCTAGAAAAGTACGAGTAGTGACCGTCGCACTTGCTGGACCGTGTCCATCAGCAAGCTTGAGAGAGAGTTGTTCGGGGCGAACAAGAGCCATTCCAGTTCTCGCAGTGGGTGCGCCTGCATCGGAGGCGCGAAGACCAATCGTCTGACCGAATACTCGAAGCTCGGTTGCCGAGACAATTTCGGCGGGAAGAAGATTCATCGCTCCCACAAACTTAGCGACCTTAACGTTAATGGGGTTGAGATATACCTCTTGGGGCGGAGCGCATTGTTCGAGTACACCATGGCGCATGACTCCGACACGGTCGGCGATCGCCATGGCCTCTTCCTGATCATGGGTAACAAAGAGTGTCGTTGTTCCGACTTCAACTTGAATTCTTTTAATTTCATCGCGCAGTTGCGTTCGGACCTGGGCGTCCAACGCAGATAGCGGCTCATCAAGTAGCAGCACGTTTGGTTCAATAGCAAGGGCTCGAGCTAGCGCGACGCGTTGCTGCTGTCCCCCTGATAGTTGGTGCGCCAGACGATTTCCCATACTTCCCAGGCCTACCAATTCCAGAAGTTCTTGCGATTTTGCTCGTCTCTTCTCGCGATCAACTTTGCGGACTCGCAATCCATACCCAACGTTTTCGATCACCGTCATCGTGGGAAATAAAGAGTACGCCTGGAAAACCATGCCCATATTCCGCTTATTGGCCGGTACGCCCGCAATATCTTTGCCATCAATAATGATCTGACCCTTATGGTCGGTATCTAAACCAGCCAATATCCGAAGAGCCGTAGTCTTGCCACAACCGGATGGACCAAGGAGGGCTACCAACTCTCCTGGCGCCAATTCAAGATTGAAGTCCGCTAAGGCAACAGCATCACCGTAGACCTTGCGGATACCCTTTAATTGAACCGAAACTTTATTCTCGCTTGTCACGCGGTAGCCTCCTGAACTTTATTGGACTTAAATGACTTGGGCATTAGAGCAAAAATAAGAACCAGTGACCATGCGCCGATAAGTGCCATAACTGACAGCGCTATCGCTGCCAAAATGTGACCCTGTGAGATATTTGCAATCCAAGTTGGGAATGTGTCCCAGTGCAAGATGACCGCAAGTGTAAATTCGCCTAACGAAAGCGCCACGGCTAGAAATATTGCCCCATTTACCGCGCTTCTAATCGTTGGAACGATGACGAACATGAGCGTCTGTCGCATCGATGCCCCAGAAGCTCGAGATGCCTCAACTAAAGTGATAAGGGGTATAGATGACAGGCCGACATCTAGTGCCCGATACGTGTACGGCATCGAAATGATGACATAGAGAAAGGAAAGCTCGTACACCGTGGATTGAAGGAACACTGGAAAGGCCGTAGAGACTCCTAACGCGAAGGAAATAACTGGTACCACCAGCGGCACCAGGCAGATAAATTCAATCAGTCTCTTCCATCGCGCCCCACCCAAATGTAGGTAGACAACCGTCGGCACCATAAGAACCAGAACTATCACCGCGGTCAATATAGCCAGCCTAAAGGAAACCCCAAGATTGGTCTTAAAACCATCTTGCTGTATTGCCCATTGGAAATTCGAAAAATTATGGGTGGTCGCCCCGTTAGCGCGCAGAGAGAATTCAGTGGCAGCAACTAGCGGAAAGACGAAGAACGCTGTTGCGCCGAGCAGAACAATATAGTTCGCAAAACTTAATTTGCGCTTCATGATTTCACCCGGGAGAAGCGAAGAACCATCAGATAGATAGACATAACCACAATAGATACACCGATCATTGACACGGCCATGGCATGCCCTAAGTGCTCCTGATTGGCAAGTACATTACCATCCACCAAGTTTCCGATGAGCAAGGGCATGAGGGGCAAAGTTCCCGCGGTCATTGCCCGGGCTGTCGCGTAGGCGGAAAAGGAATTGGCAAAGAGAAGAAGAGAAGTAGATAGAAAAGCGGGAAAGAGCAATGGAACTGCAATGCGAGTGAAATAGGTGAGTCGAGTCCCACCGAGGGAATCATTAGCCTCACGCAACTCTGGCTTCACGTTCTCGAGCGCGGGTGAAAAGATCAACACCATGAGTGGGATCTGAAAAAAGCAGTACACGAGAATGATTCCTGTGGCTGAAAACAGGGTGAAGGAACCAGCATAGATATTCCAGCCAACTGCCTTCAGCGATTTCGTGATGAGGCCCTCAGAACCAAAGGCGGCCATAAACATAAAAGCTAAAGGAACTCCACCGGTATTGGCCAGAACAGAAGCGGTTGCCGCTATTGCACGCCGGGTACGTGATCCAGTCTTAACCACCGCACCCGCAATGAGAGAGCCGGCTATCGCGCCAATCAAGGCCGAAATAACGGAGAGTCGAATGGAGACGTAAAAAGAATGCCCGTAGACGCCTTTGAAGCATTCGGCAAAATTATCTAAGGTGAATTTTCCCGCGTTACTTAGGAAAGCATCACGGACAATAAATACCAAGGGAAAAACTAGGAAATAGCCTACGAATGCGAGGAAAGGCAACAGAGGCACTAGCGATTTATAAGAGCCTAAGCGCTTCTTGTATGGAAGCGGACCGGCCCCCTTTCGGGAACCGGTCCGCTCCGCCACGAGTTGTGACAAGTAGCTGACCTTAAATCGCAGGCCAGGCGGTCTTTAGGAACGTCGAAGCAACTCCCTGTTGTGCCAAGGACGGCAGAACCGACTTCGGTTGATTTGCAGGGACGCTAACTGCCTTGGCAGGCTTTGTCTTTGTTCCCTTGCGGATCATTTGAACGTTAGTGATTGGGGTAGCCCCACCCATTACGTAGGTGTTCTGTCCGCCCATCGCCATCGCAAACTTCTGATCCAATGGAAGAGCTTTGTCTGCTGCTGTGAATTCAGAAGCCAACTTGCCGTTCACTTCAGAGAACATCAATTCTTCCCATAGGCGTGCAGCTGCAGGGTGTGGAGCTGTCTTATTGATGGCAAGTACGTATGGTGTGCCAGCAACGTTGGCATCAGTTGGGTAGACGCACTTTACTGTCTTACCAATTGATGCGGCCTGAGCGATGAAGCCAGAGGCGTTGTAATCCCATCCAAGGTTGATCTTGAAGGAACCAGAGGCAAACGATGTTGCGTTTGCAACCACTGGAACGAAGATTCCCTGTGACTTCAACTTATGAATGAAATCGACGCCAGGCTTAATGTTGCTGACGCTTCCGCCCTTGGCAACGGCAACTGCAAACACGGAGATTAGTGCTTGCTGCGCAGCAGTTGGGTCACCTTGAATTGCAAACATATTCTTGTAAGCAGGATTGTCAAGGCTTGCAATTGAAGTTGGAGCAGGAGTCACCGAGGAGTCGTAGCACATTGCAATGCTTCCTGTGTATGCGCCGTACCAGTTGCCGGAAGGATCCTTCCAGGCCTTGGGAATATCAATCCAGTTACGAACTTTGTAATTGGCGAATAACCCATCAGCTTCGGCGACATGAGAGATACCAATATCAACGACATCTGGCATCTTGTCCATGTTCTTCGTCGTCTTGATTGCAGCAATTTCTTGCGCCGATGATCCGTCTGGATTATCGCTAGAAATCTTGATTCCGAAGACATTGGTCATAATGTCCATGGCATCGCCATAGTCGGCCCAATCACGTGGTGTTGCGATGAGGTTCAAGGTGCCTTCTTTTTGGGCGGCCTTAATCAACTTCGCCATACCACCGAATGCAGACATGCTACGGGCCGTTGATGCATTTACCGCGGCATAAGCTGGCATCGCGGCAAGGGCGGTAGTCGCCAAAATCATGCCAAGCGCTCCAGAGAGAACTTTTATTTTCTTGGACACTTATGTACCTTTCTTATTAATAAAGTTGGGGAAGGAACGGGGGTATCCTTCCATGATTCTTGCCCAAATCATGGTGCATGCCTGGCGAACTGTCTATGCCTAATGGGTTAACGGCGCGAAGAATTTTGATTAACTTTTGTTATAGTTCGCGTTTCCGAGACATTTCTGAGACCTTTAACCTGATAAATATGTTACACACTCGCAAGAATCAGATTCTCCTTGCTTTATCGAAATCTAACGGATTACCGTTTCTAAGCGTCGTCTCCGGAATCGCCTAAAATGCACCCACAAATTCAGAATTAGAAGAGCTAGCCCACCCACCACCTTCACAATTGTTGACGAGAGCACGATGGGCACGTAACCCAATGTTGGAATCACTCGAGTAATTTTGTGAGAGAGCGCATTATCTGCAAGTACATAAGTATTCTCAGTGGCGACGCCTCCAGTTGATGCGGCGGTGATCGTGGAAAAGCCCCCACTCGAAGTGTTTGATGTAACTTGACGAGCATCTAGGAGCCAGGAGTTGCTATCGCGAACCATAATCACATCATTTACTTTTATGGATGATGCGGCTATTGCATGAGCAACCATGAGGTCACCTTGAGAAATTAACACACTAGGGTGATTTGACTTTGATGAGTACATAGAAAGGCCAAAGGCCGATGCCAAAACTGGAGGCACGATGGAGGCGAGGAGAATATAGGTCACGAGGGCGGTATTTATCCCAGCGACCCAATTAATTCGTCGCCTTCTTCGTACATGGACTCGCCGTCCAAGTCTTGGCGAAGATGCATCCTGCTCCACAGGTTTTTTCGCCGCGGGAGCCGGGTAGTCGGTAAAAGGCACGGCCGGTTCCACTTTTTCTTCGGCCACTTTCGCAATGGCTGGTTGCTCTTTTTGAATTGGCTTTGACGCTTGTCCAGTAATCTGCATTACTTCGGCCACAGCAAGGGCAACGACTTCTTGTAAAGTCGGCTGCAACTGCTGAACGGGGGCTGCTTCAACTACCGGTTCGACAACTTTTTGCTCCACCGTTGGCGCAATATGTTCGATGATTGCCTGTGGCGTCGAAGAAAGATTAAGGTCGGTGCGATCGACTATCACTGATCCCTCAGGCAGGTAAATCATGAGCATCTGCCCCTTCTTATCAACGTCTAGAGAGTTATCTGGAGCAATGTTCTTGGAATCAGGGGTATTTTCTTCCGTCATCATTCTTCAACTCCTCTCGCGATAAGTTTCATTACAGTAATGCTTGAACTGCGCCTGGAGTCGTCGCCAACTTTAACGAAGCACCTGCCACTGGATCGAATATTTCGATCTGGTAATCGAAATTCTTAAAGGCCATATAAACATGATTCGGCGTTTTCTTCGAATAATAAACAATTGATCCATCGGGGTTATTAACACTTACGCCGCCGCCTAGTTTGGCAGCTGCAGCAATGGTCGCGTATGCAGTCGCCTCTTTATATGTAGCAATGACTCGGTAATTCTGCGTGGTATCGGATAGTCCCTGACCACCTGGCAGATAGCGGATAAAATCTTGACCGGCCGCTAGATGATTGAACGTGTATTTTGCGCCTGACACTCCGCCAGCCCAGAAAACCGTACCGCCAGATTTGCGCACCTCACTTTTCAATTCATTCTCAGAAAGGGCGGCTTGCCCTGAAGAGGCGGCATTGGCCGCAAGGGTGACAGCCGGCGTTGCGGCTGCTGTTTGAGTTGGGCTTGGCAAGGCAAGAGTAAACTTCATCGGTCGCGAAGAAATTAGCGCCCAAGTAAGCAGGAAACTCAGCAATGCGCTGAACGCCGCCACCAAAAATAGAATCCAGAAGTATTTTCTCCGTGACTGGTGCACGTAGTAGCCCAGAAGTGGATGATGGTTATCTTCGGGCAGGAAATGATCGACTACCAAGGTAGTCTCCACTCCTTCTTTCGATACCCAATCTCTAGTCATCATCCCTCAATCTCATGAATCATTAGTGATCAGCCTTCAACTGATAATCGTGGCCTTCCTTCGAGACATGACCTTCTTCATCTGTTTTCGTCGGGCAAGCGCCATACTTCATGGTGTTGTCGTCTTCAACACAAATTGGGATAGCCACCCCAGCTGGTCCGGGTGGTCCGGCAGGTCCTTGTGCACCAGTGTCTCCCTTTGGTCCTTGTGCACCAGTCTGACCGATTGGACCCTGCGGGCCCTGAGCCCCTTGCGGGCCTTGAGATCCTGTCTGCCCCTGAGGACCAATTGGTCCTAACGCACCCGTGTCACCCTTGGGACCTGTCGCACCTGTCGCGCCTGTGTCACCCTTGAGACCTGTTGCTCCGGTAGCACCGACGGGACCTTGAGCACCGACTGCACCTGTCGCACCTACTGGGCCCTGCGGACCGATCGCACCAGTTGCACCGGTTGCACCAGTTGCACCGGTTGCACCTTGTGAACCTGCAGCACCTTGTGAACCTGCAGCACCTTGTGAACCTGCAGCACCTGGCGAACCTGCAGCACCGACGAGCGAGAAGTTGACGACCCATCCACCTGATGTTTTCGGACCATACAAGATTGCCGTATTTAGATCGATATAAAGATCACCAATCTCGCCAATTGAACTCGGAACTCCGCGTCCGCTCAGAACAGACTTGCCATTGGCTCCCGCGACACCTTGAATACCCTGTGCGCCGGTATCACCCTTAGCACCAGTAGCACCAGTAGCACCAGTAGCACCTTGAGAACCTGTTAATCCCGTAGCGCCGGTCGCACCCGTTGCACCGGTCGCACCTGTAGCGCCTTTAGCGCCAACTAGTGAAATATCTACGGCCCAGCCGGAGGCGGTCTTGGGACCGTATAAAAGCCCAGTGCTCAAATCCACGTAGAGATCACCAACGACGCCGATCGTAGTTGGCACTCCATTACCGCTACGAACTGCTGTGCCGTTGGTTCCTGCCGGGCCTTGAACTCCTGCGACACCTTGAATGCCCTGTGCTCCGGTTGCACCCGTATCACCCTTAGCACCTGTCGCTCCGGTTGCTCCGTTGGTGCCATTAGTTCCTGCTGCACCGGTTGCTCCGGTTGCTCCGATTGCTCCGATTGCTCCGTTGGTGCCATTAATTCCTGCTGCACCGGTCGCTCCGGTATCACCCTTAGCACCCGTTGCACCTTGCGCGCCCGTGAATCCAGTTGCACC
>JBBRSY010000036.1:0-14212 GCA_038244965.1 Candidatus Nanopelagicales bacterium
GCTCAAAGGTATGCCAACTTCAATGTCTTTTAGATTGTTCTCCTTTGCCCCCTTAATCACCAGCCACCGCTTGGGATCAGTGGGTCGGCGAAGAGCAGGAATAGAAATTTGTTTACGGCCCGATAGGTATGCACCCGTAATTGATTCTTCCGACTCAATAAGTGATTGGTAGTTGCCGGAGACCACGACTTTCCCACCGTGTTCGCCCGCCCCAGGTCCAATGTCGACTATCCAGTCAGCTGCTCGGATTGTCTCCTCATCGTGCTCGACAACGATTAAGGTATTTCCGAGGTCGCGCAGTTTGGTGAGGGTTTCAATCAAACGTCGGTTATCGCGCTGATGTAGACCAATACTCGGCTCATCCAAAACATATAGAACTCCAACCAAACCCGAACCGATCTGAGTTGCTAGTCGAATTCGTTGGGCCTCTCCTCCCGAGAGGGTAGCCGCTGGTCTTTCAAGAGAGAGGTAATCAAGTCCAACGTTGAGAAGAAAGCCAAGGCGGGCATGGACTTCCTTCAATACCCGCTCAGCAATCTGGCTCTCCCGCGCATTGAGATCAATCTCAGCGAGGAAGGTGGCGCAGTCGGCGATAGAAAGTTCGCATATTTGAGCAATATTCTTTCCCCCGACGGTCACTGCCAATACTTCAGGCTTTAACCGGGCTCCTTTGCAGACAGGACAGGGAATTTGGCGCATATACGCCTCATATTTATCACGACTGTAGTCACTATCCGTCTCTCCGTGGCGTCGATGGATAAAGGGCACAACGCCTTCAAAGCCAGTGGAGTAATTACGAGTTCGACCGTAACGGTTTTTATATTTGACATGAACTTCATATTCATAACCGTGAAGGATAGCTTCCTGCGCTTTCGAGGAGAGTTTCTTCCACGGATTGTTTAGCGAGAATTTAACTTCTCCAGAAAGCGCCTCCAGCAGGCGGAGGAAATACTCGGATGTTTGACCAGTAGACCACGGTGCTATGGCTCCTTCATTTATAGATATGGAGTCATCAGGAATTATTAGCTCGTGATCCACCTCGAGCTTCGTGCCAATGCCGCTGCACGCAGGACACGCGCCAAAGGGAGAATTAAAAGAGAAAGTTCGTGGTTCGAGCTCTTCGAACGATAATTCACAATCATGGCAGGCAAGATGTTCGCTGAAAGTACGCTCCTTCTCCCCACCCTCAGCATCAACAAAATCCAGGAGAACTACTCCTTGCGACAGACGCAAAGCAGTCTCAATCGAATCGGTGAGGCGGTTCTTGGAGTCCGCCTTTGCGGTTAAACGATCCACCACTACTTCGATGGTGTGCTTTTCCTGTTTCTTCAGTTTTGGAAGATCGGATAGTTGGATGACGGTCCCATCCACGCGCGCGCGGGAATAGCCTTGGGAAATCAATTCTTGAAATAGATCCACAAATTCGCCTTTCCGCGCCCGAACGACGGGTGCCAACACCAAAAACTTGGTTGAATTTGGCATCGTCAGTATTTGATCGACGATTTGCTGCGGACTCTGCCTTGAGACCGCCTTACCGCAATTGGGGCAATGCGGTCGTCCTGCTCGTGCAAAGAGGAGTCGAAGATAGTCATAAACCTCTGTGATTGTTCCCACCGTCGAGCGTGGATTTCGGTTGGTGGATTTCTGATCGATCGACACAGCCGGCGAAAGACCTTCGATAAAATCGACATCCGGCTTATCCATCTGACCGAGGAATTGTCTGGCATAGGCGGAGAGGGACTCTACATAGCGCCGCTGGCCTTCTGCAAAAATGGTGTCAAAGGCAAGGCTGGACTTACCTGATCCCGATAGGCCGGTAAAAACAACCAAGGAATTGCGTGGGAGTTCGATTGAAATATTTTTGAGATTATGTTCACGTGCGCCACGAACAATTAGGTGGTCAGCCATAACCTCTAAACACCTGCCGTTTCCATACCGCGTAGTTCGCGCTTGAGATCCTTAATCTCGTCGCGAAGCCGGGCAGCTAGTTCAAATTGAAGATCACCGGCCGCAGATCTCATTTGGTCCGTTAACGACTCAATTAAGGCTAAAAGTTCTTGTCGAGGAAGGCTAGCAAGAGACTTCGTGTGCACTCCAATTGCCGGCGTTCGAGAACGAGCAGCACCGCGGCCAGAAGCAGAAAGCAGGGCTTGCGTATCCTCACTCTCGCGATTAATAAGGTCAGTTATATCGGCAATCTTTTTACGCAAAGGTTGGGGGTCGACGCCCCTTTCTAGATTGTAGGCAACTTGCTTTGCGCGCCTTCTATTTGTCTCATCAATGGCTTTTGCCATCGACTTAGTGATGTTATCGGCATACATATGTACTTCACCGGAGACATTTCTGGCGGCGCGACCAATTGTCTGAATGAGCGAAGTTGCCGAACGGAGAAATCCCTCTTTATCGGCATCCAATATCGAGACCAATGAAACTTCAGGCAGATCAAGGCCTTCACGCAGCAGATTGATTCCGATCAGAACATCGTATTCTCCAGAGCGCAATTCCCGGAGCAGCTCGACTCGTCTTAATGTATCCACTTCCGAATGGAGATACCGCACTCTGACTCCGCGCTCCTGCAAATAATCGGTGAGATCTTCCGACATCTTCTTAGTCAGAGTAGTAACAAGCACTCGCTCGTTTCTTTCTGCGCGAAGATGTATTTCATGAAGTAGATCATCGATCTGCCCCTTGATGGGCTTTACAACGATCTTCGGATCTACCAAACCGGTCGGCCGGATAACTTGCTCTACGACATCGCCTTGGACCTTTCCGAGTTCGTATGGACCAGGCGTTGCCGACAAGTAAAGCTTCTGGCCCACCCTTTCCAGAAATTCCTCCCAGCGCAGCGGTCGATTGTCCATGGCGCTGGGTAAGCGGAAACCGTACTCAACCAGAGTGCGTTTTCGAGAGGCATCTCCTTCATACATCGCGCCAATTTGCGGAACGGTCACATGAGATTCATCAATGACCAGCAGGAAATCCTCCGGAAAATAATCCAACAGACAATTAGGCCCGGAACCAGCGGCGCGACCATCAATGTGCCGCGAGTAATTTTCGATACCTGAACAAAATCCCAAATTCTGCATCATTTCTAAGTCAAAGGTCGTGCGCATTCGCAGTCGTTGTGCCTCCAAGAGTTTCCCCTGGCGTTCAAAATTCTCTAATTGAACGGCTAGTTCTTGTTCGATATCCACAATCGCGCGCTTCATGGTTTCAGGACCCGCTGCATAATGCGTGGCTGGGAAAACGTACATCTCTGTTTCGTCCCGCACTATCTCGCCGGTCAAAGGGTGGAGAGTGGTGATGCGCTCAATCTCGTCACCAAACATCTCAATGCGCAGTGCAAGTTCCTCGTACATCGGAATGATCTCGATGGTATCCCCGCGAACCCGAAAAGTTCCGCGCTCAAAAGCCATGTCGTTGCGCTTATATTGGATATCTACGAACTTGCGGAGTAATGCATTTCGTTCTATATGATCGCCGATCCTCAGGGAGACCATTCGATCTACATACTCTTGTGGAGTTCCGAGTCCGTAAATGCAAGATACCGTCGCAACAACAATGACATCGCGCCGAGTTAATAGTGAATTTGTTGCCGAATGGCGAAGACGTTCTACTTCGTCGTTGACGCTGGAATCCTTCTCAATAAAAGTATCAGTCTGTGGAACGTATGCTTCGGGTTGGTAGTAATCGTAATAAGAGACAAAGTACTCAACGGCGTTATTGGGCATGAGTTCGCGAAACTCGTTGGCGAGTTGTGCGGCCAGTGTTTTATTAGGGGCAATAACTAGGGTTGGTCTCTGAAGTCGTTCGATCAGCCAGGCCGTACTAGCTGATTTTCCCGTACCGGTGGCACCAAGAAGTACAACGTCCTGGTCGCCGCGTTCAATGCGTTTAACGATTTCCTCAATGGCCTCGGGTTGATCGCCAGCAGGCACATAATCGCTAATGACTTGGAAAGGTTCGACGCGCCTTTGAATATCTGTTACAGGGCGCACGGCACAACTCTAGTCTCGGTCAATTTTTCTCGCGCTGCATTGCGGGCAAGATTTTCTCCCACACGTACTCGACTTGGCGTAATAATTCGTCAGGGGTCCCATTATTGGTAATTACATACCCAGCCACTGACATTCGATCCTCCGGGGAAGCCTGAGCGCGTATTCGGGCCTCTATCTCTGCGGATCGCATTCCTCTTTTCGAAAGACGATCAACTCGGACTGATAGAGTGGATTCGACAGTGATGACGAAATCAAAACGCGCGGCGGCACCCTTCTCAACAAGCAGGGGGATCTCATACACGAGAATTTCATCTCCGGACATTTTCCGAGCCGCGGCGTCAAATGCATCGCGAACCAACGGATGGATAATGGACTCCAGCATGCCTCTTTCGCCATCGTTGGCGAAAACCTTTTCAGCCAGGGCTCGGCGATCAATCTCACCATCGCGCAGTATGGAATCTCCAAAGGCCGTAACCACCCGATCAAAACCTGCGCTTCCGCGCTCAATTACCTGGCGCGAAAGTTCATCGGCGTCGAGCGCAGTGGCGCCGAGATTGGAAAAGTACTCTCCGACAAGTGACTTGCCAGAACCAATTCCCCCTGTTAGACCCACTACCAAGACCATATTGCGACCCTAGCCTCTCCTGACCAATGAAGAAACCGACCCCGAGAAAACTCTCGAGGCCGGTTCTACAACGGATGGTTAGTTCGTTATTCGACAACCTCAATGCCGGCAGTATCTTCAACACTGTCGGAAGTTGGCTCAGTAGTGGCAGCGGCATCGGCAGCTCGTGCCTCTTCTTTCTGCTTCTTATGCGCCATAAATCTCACCTGAGCTTCGGCGTATTGACGCTCCCACTCTTCGCGTTGAGTTTCAAAGCCTGGCTTCCACTCCTGAGACTCTGGATCAAAGCCTTCGGGATAGATGAAGTTTCCTTCTGCGTCATAGCGGGCAGCCATCCCATACTGGGTGGGATCAAAGGCTTCAACTTCGACTTCATGACCTTCGTTTGCTTGTTTCAACGAAAGAGAAATTCGGCGGCGCTCAAGGTCGATGTCGATGATTTTGACGAACAACTCATCGCCCACTTGGACAACCTGCTCCGGAATCTCAACATGGCGTTCAGCCAACTCTGAGATATGAACGAGGCCTTCAATTCCTTCGTGGACTCGGATAAATGCTCCGAATGGAACCAACTTCGTGACCTGACCAGGAACCACCTGGTTAATGGTGTGAGTTCGAGCAAAGGCCTGCCATGGATCCTCTTGTGTGGCCTTCAACGAAAGTGAGACGCGCTCACGTTCAAAATCAACCTCAAGGACTTCTACAGTTACCTCGTCGCCGACCTCAACAACCTCGCCCGGGTGATCTATGTGCTTCCAGGAAAGTTCCGACACGTGAACCAGTCCATCTACCCCGCCCAGATCAACGAACGCACCAAAGTTGACGATGGATGAAACCACACCGGTTCGCACTTGACCTTTCTGCAACTGGTTGAGGAAGGTGGTGCGTGATTCGGACTGGGTCTGCTCGAGATAAGCACGCCGGGAAAGAACAACATTGTTGCGATTTTTATCAAGTTCGATAATCCGAGCTTCTACCTGCTTGCCAATATAGGGAGTCAGGTCACGGACGCGACGCATTTCAACAAGGGATGCTGGCAGGAAGCCACGAAGTCCAATATCAACAATTAGACCACCCTTGACGACTTCAATAACCGTTCCGACAACAACTTCGTCACGTTCCTTCTTGCCTTCGATCTCACCCCAGGCGCGTTCATACTGGGCGCGCTTCTTGGAGAGGATCAGGCGACCTTCCTTGTCTTCCTTCTGAAGAACTAACGCCTCAATCTTTTCGCCAACCTTAACGATTTCATTTGGGTCTACATCGTGACGAATGGAAAGTTCTCGTGAGGGAATTACACCCTCAGTCTTATATCCAATATCTACCAGCACTTCATCGCGATCTACTTGAACGACGATGCCTTCTACGAGGTCTCCATCATTGAAATTTCGGATGGTGCCTTCAATTGCGGCCATAAAGTCTGCTGCTGTGCCAATATCATTTACTGCTATTACTGGTGAAGTACTCAAGTTGCTCCGTAGGGATAGAAGATAGTAGGAATAGGGCTGCTAAGGGTACGGTTTGGCGGGGATCTGGGTCAATTCCTACGCTTATCTTCCATCCTCCATTAAAGATCCCACGATAGACTCCAAAATCTTATGAATCGATACGGGCAACTTCTGCGTCTTCCGCACGTAAAGTCTCTGATCTTGAGCGCATTTCCCGCTCGTATGGCCTATGGAATGGTAGGACTTTCCATATTTTTCAAAACCATCCATGAGACAAATTCCATTCCATTGGCCGGACTAGCGATCGGTTTGACCTCCCTATCTGGCTCTTTCACCTCAGGTATTCGCGGATCCATCATTGATCGATATGGCCAGAAGTGGCCGATTCGTATCTTTGTGCCGGCCTATGTCGCCATGCTACTGATGCTTAACGTCACCCATAGTTCGCATTCAATTCTGATCCTCTCTTTTATCCTAGGATTTACTGCACCGCCGATAAATCTCTCGGTGCGCCCAATCTGGAAATCCATTGTCCCCGCAGATGTCTTGCGCACGGCCTATGCGTTAGACACCTCTGTGATCAACGCATCCGGTGTGATCGGTCCAATATTGGCAACTACTCTCGCGCTCTCGGCGCACCCATCCAGCGCACTCATAACTTGTGCAGTGTTAATGCTCTCTGGTGGCGTCTCACTGAGTTTCAATAAGGCCGTTCATACATGGATTCCCGAAGTCAAGGAGGTAGGTACCCAGCCACTGTGGCGCCACCCTGCAATGCTTCTTCTGATGTTCGAAGGAAGCTTCATCGGCTTTGGCTGGGGCGCATTCAATGTGGGAGTTCCAGCATTTGCAACATTGCAACATGTCCCTCATCGAACAGCGTGGATTCTTAGTGCAATGGGAGTAGCAAACATCGTCGGTGGCTTAATTGGAGGCACCGTTTCACGAAAGTCCTCGCCTCTGAAATCTCTCTTAGTAACTTATGCGCTCTGGTTCGTAGTCTCGCTGCCCCTGGTTTTCACCCGCCCAGATTGGACTATGGCTCTCGTCGGAGTCTTTCTTGGTCTCTGCGGCGGTGCAATCCAGGTCTTCTATTGGGAAGTGATGGAAGCAGTTCGCCCGCGGGGAAGCGCGACGGCATCGATGGGTTGGCTCTGGACTGTCGAAGGTTCGCTGATGGCACTAGGTTCGGCGGTAGGTGGCTGGATTTCAAAGGCTTACTCCCCGCAAATTTGTCTGGCGATCACCACAATCTCGATCGGCTGCGGCCTAACGGTGCTTACTCTTGGGCGAAATCGCCTTTTTGAAGCTCGGTCGATTCCAAGCAGGGAAGAAGATCTGCTAGCAATGGAAGTGAACGCGTCGCCTAATCAATGACTAATGTGCCGCTTCGTTCCAGCTCTTGCCGATTCCAATGCTAACTTCCAATGGCGCTTTAAGTGGGTAGGCCGAACCCATTGCCTCACGCACTAACACCGTGAGCACTTCTGTTTCGCCAGCGCTCACTTCGAAAATCAATTCATCGTGCACTTGAAGCAACAATCGCGATTTCAATTCTTGCTCCTGTATCGCACGGTCAACGTTAAGCATGGCAGCCTTGATAATGTCAGCGGCAGAGCCTTGTATCGGGGCATTCAAAGCCATTCTCTCTGCGACCTCTCTGCGCGCTCGATTGTCGTGGAGAAGATCAGGAAGATAACGGCGCCGTCCCAAAATAGTCTCTGTATAGCCAACTTTACGTGCCTGATCAACAACTGTCTTTAGGTAATCGCGAATCCCGCCGAATCGTTCGAAGTATTTATCCATGAGGATTTGTGCTTCAGGTGGTGAAATCCCCAGTTGAGATCCAAGGCCAAATGAGGAAAGGCCATATGCAAGTCCATACGACATTGCTTTAATCTGTCGGCGCATTTCTGGCGTGACCTCCTTTGGATCGACACTAAAAACATCGCTGGCTACCGTAGAGTGCAAATCCTCGCCTTTCGAAAACGCTGCAAGTAGATGTTCGTCCTCGGAAAGGTGGGCCATGATCCGCATCTCTATCTGACTGTAATCGGCGGTCAGTAGTGATTCGAAACCGTTGCCTGCGATAAAACACTCACGTATTCGACGCCCCTCCTCCGTCCGAACCGGAATGTTCTGCAAGTTGGGACCAGTGGATGAAAGGCGGCCCGTAGCCGCGACAGTCTGCTGATAATGGGTATGTATACGTCCATCGATGGCAATCTCACTGATCAAACCGTCAACCGTAGTGCGCAACTTATTAGTCTCTCGAATTCGTAGTAGGTGGGCGAGGACGGGATGCTTCGTCGTTTGAGATAACCATTCCAGGGATTCAGCATCGGTTGTATACCCCGTCTTAATCTTCTTGGTCTTTGGCAAGTTCAATTCCTCAAATAGGACTACCTGCAGTTGCTTAGGGGAGGCAACATTGAACTCATGTCCCACGGCTTCATAAGTAGCAATCGTTTCACGCTCGGCCTCACTCGCAAAGAACTTTTGCAACCCTGAGAGTTTCCTCGTATCCACTGCGATACCCAACCGCTCCATTTTGGCGAGCAGTGCTGCAATCGGCAGTTCCAAATCCGTAAACAGATTGAGAACGTTTCGGTCCATGAGTTCTTGCTTGAGGGATTTCCTTAAATTAAATAATTCCATTGCGCCCTGGAGCAGTGCCTTCTCTGGATTACTTGAGGAGATAGCCACTCCCCCTCCCCAACGCGCAGCAATGTCACTCAACTCCTGAGTCCGAATTCCGGGGTTGACGACGTACGCCGCCAGCGCGGTATCAAAGACAATTCCTCTCACATCAACCACGCGCGCTAGACCCTTGGCATCATGCACTATCTTGCCAATACTCGGGTCAGAGACCCATGTGCCAATCTGCGATGAGTGGATCAGAAAGGATTCTGTAGGCGAAAGGGCAACCGCATAACGGTGCAGTTTCTCATGATCTACCTCGTAAGCAATTGCGATATCTCCGGTGTGGACAGCAATCTTCCTATCCAAATCAGTAGGATTTAACGACTCAAGATCAGGATCAAACTGCAGCATCATCAAAGGCTCAGGCGCCGCGTCATTCGCTGGACCATCTTTACTAGTGAACGGTTTTATTCGCTCCTTCAGAGTGCGAAATTCAAGTTGGTCAAAAAGAGGAAGTAATGTGGATTCATTGACCGAATTCCAGGCCAAATCTGCAATCTGAACTTCAAGAGGCACATCATGCAATAATTGAGTGAGTTCACGATTACGTAGAACGATATCGATGTTACTTCTGAGCGAATCGCCCACCTTCCCGGAGATTTTATCAATGTTCGCAATGAGGTTCGAAACGTTTCCGTATTCGACGATCCACTTAGCCGCAGTTTTCTCGCCTACGCCCGGCACCGAAGGCAGATTGTCACTGGGATCACCGCGCAGGGCGGCGAACTCGGGATAATTTGACGGCCACATTCCGTATTTATCAAAGACTGCCTCAGGGGTCATCCGCGCTAAATCACTCACACCCTTCTTCGGATAGAGAACTGTAATTCTTTCCGTTACCAGCTGAAAGCAGTCGCGATCCCCCGAACAGATCACAACTTCCATGCCCTCGCGTTCGGCATGAGATGAAATTGTGGCCAAAATATCGTCAGCTTCATATCCTTCGCGCTCAAATTGTGAGATCCCAAAAGCGCTGACAAGTTCGTGCAGATAAGACATCTGTGAGCGAAATTCGTCAGGTGTGGCGGCCCTATTGGCTTTGTATTCGGGGTATTTCTCGGTTCGAAACGTCTTCCTGGAAACGTCGAAGGCAACTGCAATATGCGTCGGTTTTACTTCCCGAAGCAATGAAATAAGCATGGTGGCAAAGCCATAGATAGCGTTGGTGTGCTGACCCGTGGCAGTAGTGAAGTTCTCTGCCGGGAGAGCGTAAAAGGCGCGGTACGCCATGGAATGTCCGTCAATCAATAGCAGACGTTGGCTCATGTAGCGAAGTCTATTCCAGATACACTTTCTGATTATGAGCGATCAGGAAGATATTGATTTCATGAAATTACTCGGTGTCCGCGGCGCCGGGGCATTGGATACGAAGATGGGAATTCGTATTCTTGAGGCCACGCCCTCCCGCCTTGTCGCCACTATGCCCGTGGAGGGCAACACACAAGCGGTAGGACTTCTTCACGGTGGGGCGAGCGTCGTACTGGCCGAGAGTCTTGGATCAATTGGGACGGCGCTGCACGCGGGACTTGATCGACGCATCGTGGGCGTGGACATTAATGCCACACACCATCGATCAGTTACAAGTGGAATTGTTACGGCTGTGGCAACGCCGATTAGTCTGGGCAAAACCTTGTGCTGCTACGAAATTGTAATCTCCGACGATGAGGGCAATCGCACCTGTACGGCGCGCATCACCTGCCTGATCCTTGCCCCGCGTTGACTGAACTGATCGAGCTGCCAGAGTTAACCGCCGAGGTACGCCTTGGTGACTGCCTCATCCTTAGCGAGATCGGAAGCGTTTCCACTCATCTTGATTACTCCGGACTCGAGTACGTAGGCACGATCGGCGACATCTAATGCCGCGGCCGCATTCTGCTCGATAAGCAAAATGGTGATCCCTTGTTCACGAATTTTTACAATCGTTTCAAAGATCATGTCAACAAGTACAGGTGCAAGACCCATAGAGGGCTCATCAAGAAGTAATAGTTTGGGAGCGCCCATCATCGCGCGCGCAACGGCAAGCATTTGTTGCTCGCCACCCGACATTGTTCCGCCTTTTTGCTCATACCGTTCGCGAAGCCGTGGAAATAGATCTAGCACGCGTTCGCGGTCGGTTTCAATCGCGACTTTATCGGTCCGCAAAAAAGCGCCAAGATCGAGATTTTCACGAACAGACATTCGAGGGAAAATTCTCCGTCCTTCAGGCGACTGGCATAGTCCCTTTGCCACGATCTCATGGCCTTCCTTCCCATCAATGCGTTCGCCAGCAAAAGTAATTGTTCCGGCCTTTGGTTTTAGTAAGCCAGAAATGGTCCGCAAAGTCGTGGATTTACCAGCCCCATTGGAACCGATCAATGTCACGATTTCCCCTTCGTTTACTGTGAGCGAAACATCTTTGACCGCGAGGATAGAACCGTAAGCCACTTTTAGGTCGGTTACTTCAAGAAGAGCGCTCATGCCTTCTCTCCTTTTGACTTACCAAGGTAGGCCTCAATAACGCGTTGGTTGGATTTAATATCAGCGGGGGAACCCTCGGCGATCTTCTCTCCTTGTTCCAGAACGGTTATCCGCTCTGATACGGACATAACAACACTCATATCGTGTTCAATCAAAAGCACTGATACTGCCTGCTCATCTCGGACTTTGTAGACGAATTCGATGAAAGTGCGGGACTCCTGGGGGTTCATGCCGGCCGTTGGCTCATCAAGAAGCAACACTTTCGGTTTCAGTGCCAAGGCTCGGGCAACTTCAAGGCGACGCTGATCGCCGTAGGAAAGATTACGGGCATACTCTCCCGCCCATTTGCCTATACCTACGAAGTTGAGCAGTTCACGAGCGTCTTCTCTGGCTTGCTTCTCCTCGCGACGCTGCCCTGGTGTACGAAAAATCGTTGCCAAGATTCCCGCCTTGAGGTGCGAGTGCATTGCAACCATGACATTCTCCTCAGCAGTCATAAGTCCAAAGAGTCGAATATTCTGAAATGTGCGAGCAAGGCCACCTGCGGCAATTTTGTGCGGTGCTCGAGCCGTAATGTCCTCATCGCCAAACATAACTGTTCCGCTGGTGGGTTTATACAGTCCCGTCAGCACATTAAAAAATGTTGTTTTGCCAGCACCATTGGGGCCGATCAAACTCACAATGCCCCCGGTGGGTATGTTGAAGGAAACCGAATTGACGGCTAAGAGTCCACCGAATTTTACAGTTATATCTTTCGCATCGAGAGCATAATCCATCAGTGAGTGCCCCCAATGTTCTGCGACAGATCATCGGACTCATGCAATATTGCCTTCAAGCGAGATTCGGGGATTAAGCCTTCACGTTTAAATAGCATCATGAGAACTAAGGCTCCCCCAAATAGAAGAAAGTTATACGAAGGAAAATTGATTTGCGTGTGGAATGTGTTGTTTACGAGATCTCCAAACGCAGGCAGACCAGTGGAATTGATCCAAGCAATCAACAGCGCGCCGACCATCACGCCCCAGACATTGCCCATTCCGCCAAGAACGATCATCGCAAGCAAGATGATGGAGATCGAGAAGTTGAAACGATCGGCAAAAACTCCACCCACATGGGTAGAAAACGCAACTCCTCCGATGCCCCCCGAGAATGCTCCGACGGCGTAGGCTGAAAGCTTCGTCCGCATCAGAGGAACACCCATCATGCTCGCTGCCAGTTCATCTTCGCGAATCGCAAGCCAAGCCCGACCAAGGCGACCAGATCTAAGTCGCAAGGACATGAAAACCATGAAAGCCGCCAGTGCTACGAAAATAAAGAACTTCCAACTAAAATCAAAAGGCGTCAATGTCTTTCCTGGTACTCCAATATTGTCCACGGGAGAAATTCCCTGAGTGCCATTGGTCAAATTGAAGCCACCTATATTAGATCCATTGACAAAGAACTGCGGAATAATCTCACCGAAACCAAGCGTTACCAGAGCCAAATAGTCACTCTTGAGTCGTAAAGTTGGGGCGCCGATGATTAAGCCAAAGAATGCGCAGATAAGCCCACCAATAATAATGACTCCCCAGAAACTAATATGAATACCTGGCAAGTTTTTTGGCGCCGTACTTAGAAAGTGTACGTTGACTTGTCTAAAGAAGGCCGACATAAACCAACCTGCGCTATAGCCACCGATGGCCCAAAAGGCGACAAAGCCGAGATCGAGAAGACCGGCGTAACCCACCACGATATTTAGGCCTAACGCACATATAACCCAGACGAGGGCCTCGTTAAGCGCAGTGGGGGGAAACCAATTCTGCACGATTGTTTGCAGAGCGTCCGGCAAGTGAACCATCACGTACGTGTAAAAGACCCAGATGGACGCGGCTGCGATGATAAAACCGATTGCCCAATTGCGTTGGCTGTTGGAGTGCTTTGCCGACTTACGGCCTTTCTTGAAGTCCTTGGCGATTGTCATATCAAACCTTTTCCGTAACTGTTTTGCCCAATAAGCCAGTCGGTTTAAAGGCCATAAGAAGAATTAGAATCGAGAAGACCACCGTCTGCGACCACTGCTGACCAAGGCCAATTGGCAAACCATCATTGAGCCCTTGAATCAGACCAATTAGTAGCGCACCAAGAACCGCGCCTTGCAGATTCCCGATCCCACCCATAACCGCCGAGGTGAAGGCAATAAGTCCTAATTGATAACCTAAATTATAGGAAGTTAATCCGCGAGTTTGTTGAAATAGAAGACCGGCTGCCCCTGCAAGTGCGCCGCCTAGGGCGAAAGTAAAGGAAATTGTTCGGTTTACGTTTATTCCCATCAGCCTTGCCGCATCCTGATCTTGCGCCGTGGCGCGCATGGCCTTGCCTTGTCGAGTCCGGGTAACAATCCAAGACATCAGAATTAGGAGAGGAACAGTTACAAAAAATGAAATAACAGTTGTGTACGGAATTGTGACATTAGATATCGTAAATTTTCCGCTTGGAAGAATACTGGTCCAGGTCTTTTGACCCGATCCGTTCCAATGCAAACCAATAAACTGAAGAATAAAAGATATTCCCACTGCAGTGATTAAGGGGGCCAGCTTTGGGGCTCGACGTAATCGTCGATACGCGAAACGTTCAATCCCCACGTTGATCGTCGCGCAGAATGTCATTACCGCCAACAAGCATGCGAAGAACATGCCCAGTGCTGCTACGCCAGTGTGATTATGACCAAACCAGACCGAGATGAAATTTGCCGAAAAAACCGTTCCGAGCATGAAAAGATCACCGTGCGCAAAATTAATGAGTTCAATGATTCCGTAGACGAGGGTGTACCCGAGAGCGATTAGGGCGTATAGAACCCCGTTGCTCAAGCCAATAATCGAGGCCTGAAAAAACTGGGAAGGAGATTTCGCGAAATTTATCCCAAGCCAGTAGAGAACACCGATGGCCGCCAGAGTACCGAGAGATCTTTCGAGTAAACGACGTCGATCTTGGCGTGCCTGATA